>NZ_CAJXPA010000164.1 GCF_913058035.1 uncultured Paraglaciecola sp.
CATTTATAGTGATTTATCACTGTTATTTTTGAATGGGTACTTTGAGCAGTTCTTATGAGATGACAAAACAAAAAGCTGCTGTGACTTTAAAAAATTGATAGTTATTAAGACTCTTTTTAGACAATGTTTTTTTGGCTACGATAATAAAACGCCAAATAGAGTGGCTAATTTATTACTTTATTTTGAATTGACTGGCTAGTTAGTAAGTAAGTTAGTAACGAGGGTAACCCTAAGATATTTTATAAAGTTGTCATCCCAATAAAAAGTAATGAGCGTTATTTATTTCTGTATTTAGATTTTCTACTCATATCACATTAACTGATTCGCTGGAGACTTCATGCGACCTGCATTAGTTTGTATTCGAATGATTTTAATAGCCTATGTCGTTTGGATAATTCTGTACATTTTTATCAAGCATGATTGATGGCGTATTCTTGACCTTTAAAAAACGAATGCTATACACGCGAAGTTTGCGATCGATATTCTCTGTAGCATCAGAAGCAACCTGATTTGAGTATACTTATAGACACAAGTTTTATTTTTTGTCAGTTTAATTGTGAAGCAATTCAAATACTCTTTATTGTGCTATGTATCGATGACAGATTCTGCAATAGTTTTGCATCAAATAGAGTATAAGAATGAAGGTATAAGGCTAAGGGTATCAAAACAGTTTATTGAATTTTCTGCGGCATTTAAAATAAATTAATGCAGTAAAAAATGAAACTGAAGATCAGGAAAGTGCGACTCAGGATCAATCCTTAAAAAGCCAACCACCTAAGTCATATAAAAGTTCCGCATAACCCTAGACTTGGATAAAGTGCAGCTTGTTTTTTACTAACAGCTTGAAATAGGCTGACGTGATCGGTGCAAGTGTCATATGTCATATGTCAAAGAGTGGCCATGCTAATAAATCAAGTTAATTGAGGAGAGCGACCACTAAATACCTTGCCATAATGGATATAGAGGGAGCCAGTATTTAATGTGATTTGCGGTTCAGAAGCATGATCTTTATTCAATGGCAAGTTGAACAAAATCGGGAACATTGCCAAAATATGTATATGGTCATTGTTTATTGTTCATTGTTTATTGGTTATTGGTTATTGGTTGTTGTTTGTTAGTGATTGGTGATTGGTTTCAGCAGGAACTGCTTCTAATACAATCATTTTTTTTTGGATCTTTTGACAAAGAATTTGTAAACGGCACTCAGTAGATAGGTAGTGTTGTTTTTAGTGCCGCACCATATGCCTAGTAGTGAGGGTGTAAACGTAATTTCAGTTGATGCGTGGTTGGCTGTGATGTCAAGATTTGCAGTTAACATTAATACGGCTTATTAATATTACCCAGCAAATAACAGCAAGGTTTAACTGAAAACATTTTTTTCAGTTAAACCTTGCTGTTGGAAAATGAACAGCGAATGAATTGAAGTGAACACGTAATACACTTACTCTGTTCTTTTGCTTAAAGCTGACATATGCAATCAACTACTGGCCTTCTCGATATTTTTAAAAATATGGACGCCATCCGCTGATGAACACGTGCCCACCAACGAAAGAATCGATTCTAAAGGAGTCATGGCTTCTCCATTATCGACTAAGTCTAGGAGCGGCCAGTATCTGTTTTACAGCGAAATTGTAAAGCCTCTTTAGCACTTAAAGTAGTTTTCATCGTATTTCTATTTTTTAACAAGAGTTATTTTAGTCTTGTCTAATAGTATACGTTTTTGCCTAAACAAAGACCCAATGGCTTTTTTGTATACATTTTTACTGACTGTAAAGCGCTTAGAAATTTCATCTGCTGAGCTCTTATCAGTCAAGGTAGACAAGCCATCATGTGCAATTAGGTCTTCAATTATTTTCTCCTCTAAGGTGTTACGAGCAGTTGGGTCGTGAAATTGAAAACACAGATCAATTTTTCCATCTTCACGAATACGCTTTATATAGCCTTTCATCGAATGACCAATTTTTATTGGTTGAAAAACTTCGTCTCTGAATAACAAGCCAATGTGTGAACCATTAATAATAGCTTTGTAGCCCATATCTGTCTGCCCACAGATCAGTAACTCTACTTCTTGTTTATCCTCAAATGTGCCACCTTCTTCACTCGACTCTTCATATAAAAAGTCTTTGAGTTTGGTTGATGCCGCAAGTCGGCCAGTTTCTTCATCACAAAATACATAGAGTACATAAGATACTCCTTCTGACATGGGATAATCTTGCTCACTAAATGGTACTAGCAGGTCCTTTTCTAATCCCCAATCCACAAAAACACCTACTTTGGTGATACTGACCACTTTTAAATAAGCGCAATGATCAACCAATACCTTTGGGCGTCTGATGGTGGCGATAAGACGATCATCACTATCATGATAAATAAACGCATTTACCATATCCCCTAGCTTACAACCTAAAGGTGCATTTTTAGTAGGGAGCAGAATCTGACCTTTGTCACCTGCGTCTAGGTAGAATCCAAAAGGCACCTCATTCACTACTTCTAGGTTATTGAACTTTCCAACTTGAGACATGATTTTTTGATTATCTATAACGAAATTATGGACGTATTGTAACTGACCAATACATTAAGAAATATAGAAACAATGTATATATTGCTAAATTGATCGCTTTATTCATGTCATAATTAGTGTCTTATATTCTGCTATCTATAGGGTGTTTTATGGCTATTGACAACAATATTGTATTTTTAAATGGTCAGTTTATACCTATATCCGAAGCTAAAATATCGCCTATGGACCGTGGTTTTTTATTTGGTGATGGTATATACGAAGTGGTGCCATCTTATGCTACGAGGTTAGTGGGTTTTGGCTTACATATTGAACGTATGCAAAATGGTCTTAAAGCCATCGGTATTAAACTAAACATGGGCGTTGATGATTGGCGTAACATTGCACAAAACCTGATTGAAAAAAACGGTAAAGGCAACCTTGGGTTATACTTTCATGTTAGCCGCGGGGCCGATGTGAAAAGATTTCATGCTTATCCTGAACACATCCAACCAACAGTTTTTGCTTATGCGTTTGATATTCCAGCTGCCCCTATTGCTGATAAAAAAAGTGTCAAGCAATACAAAGTCACCAGTACTGAAGACCTTCGTTGGAAACGTTGTCAGATTAAATCTACTTCATTGTTAGGTAATGTGATGCATTTTCAACAAGGACAAGAAGCCGGCGTGCATGAAACCATTTTATATAACCAGCGAAATGAGTTAACAGAAGCCAGTGCTTGTAACGTGTTTATTGTTAAAAATGAAGTAGTGATAACACCACGCCTAGATAATCAATTACTGCCCGGTATTACGCGTAATATGTTGTTGGATATTTTACGAAAAGATGGCACTTTACAAGTACAAGAAAGAACAATCAGTATGAGCGAAGTACGAACTGCGGACGAGCTGTGGCTAACCAGCTCAAGCAAGGAAATTGCACCTGTGGTTGAACTAGACGGAAAGCATGTGGGCAAAGGAAATGTCGGTAATATTTGGTTACTTGCTCAATCCCTATATGCTGCGAATAAACATCATTATTAAATCAATTCTTTTAACAATAGCTAGGATCTAAACAAGCCATATGTCTCGACCTGCCAAAATTATTATCGATTTAGCCGCTATTAAGGCTAATTGCCGTTTGGCACAATCTATTGCACCACATTCGAAAACTGTTGCCGTGATAAAGGCCGATGCCTATGGTCATGGAGCGGTAGAGGTGGCAAAAGCAGTTGAGTCACAAGTTGATATGTTCACAGTATCCTGTCTTGAAGAAGCTATGATTCTTCGACAAAACGATTTGAAAAAACCTATTCTATTACTCGAAGGATGTTTTGATAAAACCGAATTGAAGGTTGCTATGGACAACCAGTGCGAACTTGTAGTGCACAGTAGCGCACAGCTAGAACAGTTGCTTAGTGTCACACTTGAAATACCAGTAAAAGTTTGGTTGAAAATCGATACTGGCATGCATAGATTGGGGATCTTACCGCAACAGGTTGAATCGATATATGCCGAGTTGATGGCATCACCTAACGTTAAAAGTATCGTCTTAATGACTCACTTCGCCCATGCTGACGATACTGATGGTGCACACACTGCATTACAAATTAGTCGATTCAAAAATTGTATTCAGCCGATCCTTACTAATACTAGTCAACAAGTAGAGCTGAGTATGGCCAACTCCGCAGCCTTGTTATCTTGGGATCAAACCAGAGTAGACTGGAATCGTCCAGGGATCATGCTGTACGGTCTGAGTCCATTCACTGGACCCATGGACTCAGCTAAGCAGCTTATCCCTGCCATGAATTTTGAGTCACAAGTCATAGCATTACGTGAAATTTTAACTGGAGAATCCGTTGGTTACGGCTGCACATGGACGGCACTACGCCCATCTGTTATTGCTACTATTGCGGTAGGTTATGGTGATGGTTATCCGCGTACCGCAAAATCGGGAACACCAGTGCTAATCAATCAGCAGCGAGCACCGCTGGCGGGCAGGGTGTCCATGGACTTAATTTCTGTAGATGTTACTGACCTTGCGAATGTTCAAATTGGCGACAAAGCCTTGTTGTGGGGTAAGGAATTATCGGCTAATGAAGTAGCAAGTTGGGCAGATACTATTGGTTATGAGTTAGTAACCAGAATGCCTAGACGTGTGGCTAGGCATTTTACTAGTTAAGGTTAGGTAAAGGTTAGGTTAGGTTAAAGTAAGTCAAGGTTAACATTCAGCAACTAAGACGGCTCTAAGCGGAGCAGGGTAACCCTCAATGGTTTTACCAAAGTCGTTTGGGTCAAGAAAGTCTAGCAAGGATTGGCTATGCATCCACTCGGTTGTTCTTTGTTCTTCCAACGTTGTAAGCCCTACATCCACCACTCGAATATTTTTGAAACCCACTTTTTGCATCCATATGATTAACGCTGCGGTGCTGGGTAAATACCATACATTACGCATTTGTGCATAACGTTCACCAGGCATAAAAACAGTTTGTTCGTCGCCTTCTACCACTAATGTTTCAAGTACTAATTCTCCACCTTTACGGAGTTGATTTTTTAACTGGTATAAAAAGTCTATTGGGCTGCGCCTGTGATACAACACACCCATAGAAAACACGGTGTCAAACGCTTTTAATTCAGGTAATTGCTCCACGCCTACTGGTAATAAGTGGATCCGTGGATCAGGATTAAAGTGTTTAATCGCTTGAAATTGCATTAAAAAGAGTTGTGATGGGTCTGCTCCTACTACCATCTTGGCGTGTTCACCTAACATACGCCACATATGATAACCGCTGCCACAACCTACATCCAAAACATAGCGGTCTTTAAGGCAGTGAATATGAGGTTGCACTCTGTCCCACTTCCAGTCAGAACGCCACTCGGTATCGATATGAATACCATGCAGATAAAATGGCCCCTTTCGCCAAGGCATAAACTGTTTGAGTAACCCAATTATTTGTTTTTGGGTATATTCATTAATATCCGTTGTGTTTCCAAATTCCACTGTGCCCTCCAAGTTCATGGAGGAGGGCGTTGTTTCAGGCAGCTTGCTAAGCAACTTTACCCATTTAGAAAAATCTCCGTGTAACTGTTCTTTTTGCCAAGTAGCAATTTGTGCGGGTAGCACCTCTAACCAATGGCTTAAAGGTGAATCAGCGATATGTTTGTAAAAATCATTAAACCAATTAACAGCCAAGTGGCCTCCAGAATGTAAAGCAGTTTCCCGTCATGAATTTCTAGCCACGAGGTAAAAAATAAAAAAATCAATAAACGTTATTATTTATAATAATGTTTTAGATTGACGGTAAATTGAATCTAAAAAAAATTACATAGCTCGAATGGCGCGGCGACCAACTTCGTTGCTTTTAGGTTTTTATTGCGACCATTGATGCAAAATTAAAACAGGTAAACCAGCGAATAACATCAGTAAAACCTACTTGTTTTAATCTGTCTTTGTGTTGCTCAAACGTTTCAGTGCGCATAACATCTTCTAATGCGGTGCGTTTTTGACTTATTTCTAATTCGCTATACCCATTTCTGCGTTTAAATTCATGGTGAAGTTCGACCACTAAATTATTACCTTGTTCGGTATTATGAGTAAGCTTTTCAGATAACAACAAAACCCCACCTGAATTTAGGCCAGCATATATTTTGTGCAAAATATCAATACGTTGTTCCGGTGGGATAAATTGCAAAGTGAAATTCATCACGACACACGATGCATTTTTAATGTCAATATTTTGTATATCATCACAAATAACACTTATCGGTGTAGCTGCTTTAAATGCCTTTACATGCAACTCACAGCGTTGTGCCATGGCAGATGAGTTATCAATGGCTAAAATTTGGCAGTTCTCAGTCTGAATATATTTGCTGGCGGCTAAACTCACTGCGCCTAATGAACAACCTAAATCGTATATATTACTTTGTGGTTGAGAATATTTAGCACAAATTTGACCTATGGTATCAACTATTGTGCTGTATCCAGGCACAGAACGCTGGATCATGTCAGGAAAGACTTCCGCTACCGATTGGTCAAATCGAAATTCGCCCACCTGTTGCGGCTGTGAATAAATGGTGTCTTTAACATCTTGCATGCTGGCGAATTGACCTGAATATAAAATATTTTACAATTCTACCTGTGCAATCTAATCCAAGCAATTTCTCAACTCAAAACAGTAAGATTAAGTCGTTCTGCTGAACATTAACTAAAACAGTAATAATGTGCATTTTAAACATCGAAGTATTAAACAAAAAGAGTCCATAACAGAAATTTTAGGCTTTATTGTTATTTCCAAAGCAATTTATTATATTTCTGGTGTACTCAAAATAAAATTATAAAAAAACATAACTCACTTTTTTTAAAAACGGCAAAAAACAGCAAAAAACAGCAAAAAACAGCAAAAATTAATTAATAGTTATGTGATGTTAATCCCCTAATTATCTGAGCATAGATGATTTATTTTTTAAAGTAGCTTAATAAATGGACGATAACTTTAATGAAATAAACTTAGCCTGATAAATAAGCTATAAATATGAATTATGCCTTCATTAGTTGAGACTAAAGTATTAGTCTCAATTAATGAAGGCATATATAAAGGTTAATCTCAGTGGCGAAGTTTTTAATATCAGATGATCATCCCCTATACAGGGAAGCATTGATATCGGCGCTGCAGCCATTGTTTGAGAACGTAGATATTATACAATCTGATGGTTTAGATTCGACCCTAGAAGCTTTGCAACAACATTCGGACTTTGATTTAGTGCTGTTAGATTTGAATATGCCTGGTTGCGATAGTTTTTATGGCCTGATACGCGTATCACAAGATTTTCCAAAAGTAGCTGTTGCGGTTGTTTCTGCAAGTGATTCTGTGGAAGTTATATGTAAAGTCATGAATTTAGGTGCTAAAGGTTTCATTCCAAAATCTACACCGACCATTGTTATTGCTGAAGCACTAAAGCAAATTATGAACGGCAAAAATTGGTTTCCAGAAGATATGCAAACTGACATAGAAGATTATGTCCCCGCTATTGATATTGCAAAACTGGTAGGTGAACTAACACCCAAACAATTTAGAGTTTTAAGACTATTGCAAAATGGCTTACTCAATAAGCAGATAGCTTTTGACTTAAGTATTACTGAAGCGACAGTAAAGGCTCATATTAGCGCAATTTTTAGAAAGTTTAACGTCAACACACGTACTCAAGCTGTGTTGATGTTAAAGTACCTTGATATTGTTGAATAGCTTCCTGTGATAAACCACAACTACCCTCTAACTGATTTACATCGACATCTCGATGGAAACATTCGTTTGTCCACTATTTGGCAACTGGCACAGGAACATTCAATTTTTTTGCCTGCAGATAGTTTAGAAAAATTAAAGTCAAAAGTTCAAATACAGCAGAAGACCACAGATCTATTAGCTTTCTTAGAAAAAATGGAATTAGGCGTATCCGTTTTGGCATCTGAACAAGCATGCTTTCGTATCGCTTATGAAAATATTGAAGATGCCAAACTGGCTGGATTAGATTATGTTGAATTACGCTTCTCACCAGTTTTTATGGCACAGGCCCATAATCTACAAATAGATCAAGTGGTTGATGCCGTGATCGCTGGTTGTAAAGCTGGCACTAAACAATACGGTGTTCCAGTCAATCTAATTGGTATATTGAGTCGCAGTTATGGTGAAGCAACTTGTCATCAAGAGTTACAAGCATTACTCCGCGCCAAAGACGATATAGTGGCGCTAGATTTGGCTGGTGACGAAAAAGGTTTTCCTGCCATCAGGTTTAAACAACATTTTAAATTAGCCAGAGATGCCGGTTGGAACATTACCGTGCATGCCGGTGAAGCCGACGGTCCGCAAAGTATCAGGCAAGCAATTGATGAGTTAGGTGCAACTCGAATTGGCCATAGTGTGGCGGCACGTGAAGAGCCTCATTTAATGGACTTTATGGCGAATAACAATATTAGTATAGAGTGTTGCTTGACTTCTAATTTTCAAACTGGCGCTTGTACTAATATCGCTGATCACCCTATTAAAACATTTATGGAAAGAGGCATAGTGGTGACCTTGAATACCGACGATCCCGGTGTGTCGGGGATTGAGATTGCTGATGAGTATAAGTTAGCGAGGGAGGTTGTGGGGCTATCTGCTGAGCAGCTTGCTCAGATACAGTTGAATGGAGTTGAGGTGGCGTTTGCTGCTGATAGTGTTAAGAGGGAGTTGTTGAGTCAACTTCGCTGAGTCTTTTTATATTTTATACAGTGTTAAAGCATGCGCTGACGCTTACCGCCATCCATGGCTTTTTTTACACCGCATCCCGCGCAGCGGCCACTTGCTGTCCGACTTACTTTTTGCCTTCAGTAGCATAAAGTAAGCAAAAAATGCCACTCGCCTGGTTATGTCCTTCATCCAATTATTTATGAGATTTAGCAGGTCGTTTGCACTCGTTCTTTCGCAACCAGTTGTAAACGATTCAAATTAGTCAATCACGCTTCTATGATAATCAGCACCCAATCTCGACTTCCGTGTCGAGCTGTTCAACTGGACGAAGCCGTGCTTCTAAGGAATCCAGTTTCACCCATGTAAATTGCCCTACGAAATCTCATAAATAATTGGCGAACATATATGCGAGGGGAGAACAAAAGCAAAAGAATAAATCATCGGCTTCGCCAATTTTCTTTGCTGGCTCCGCCACTGAAATTTACGCAATGTATCGATTTAATTGATATTTTACTTTTTTTATACGATGGGTGTCTCAATTAACTGTGTTTTGAAAAATAAAAGTCGATTGAAATACGATGAAGCACTGGCTGCTGGTTTTCCAATTGCCAGTGGTGTGATTGAAGGCGCGTGTCGTCACCTTATCAATGATAGATTGGATATTACCGGAGCACGTTGGAGCCTTCAGGGGCTTGCTCTTT
>NZ_CAJXPA010000165.1 GCF_913058035.1 uncultured Paraglaciecola sp.
ACCCAATACAGCTGAAAAATCAATGGAGTCATCATCTCTATGCATAGAATGTTTCCAATGGATGAATTAACAATATAAACATAAGGTTGATTTCACAATTTAGGAGACAGCTGAACATATCTTATCGTACCTTTTTCTGAATTTAATATTAGGTTGTTTAGTCTTTTTACTCACTCTATTGGGAACAACTAGAACTTTTTTTAAAAAATTAATGGAATTCGCCTTGTTAAAGTTATATAACAATTTAATATAAACTAATCCTTTAGGTTAATAAGCAAGGTTAAGACATGAAATTACAGCAACTCCGTTATATTGTTAAGGTACTTAACAACAATTTAAACGTCTCAGCAACCGCAGAAAGCTTGTACACATCGCAACCGGGTATTAGTAAACAAGTTCGCATGCTGGAAGATGAGTTAGGTATACAAATATTTGGTCGCAGCGGTAAACACCTTACGCATGTGACTGAAGCAGGGCAAGATGTGATCAACATTTCTAGAGAAATTTTAGCTAAAGTTGAAAGCATCAAAGCAGTGTCTCGTGAACACACGTTACCCGACCAAGGTAAATTGAATATTGCCACTACTCATACTCAAGCAAGATATGCCTTACCTGATGTGATTAAAGGCTTTATGAATAAATATTCAAAAGTTTCATTGCATATGCATCAAGGAACACCATCTCAAATAAGTGATCTTGCCGCCAAAGGCGAAGCAGATTTTGCCATCGCTACAGAATCACTGCATTTGTATAATGATCTAGTAATGCTACCTTGCTATCACTGGAATCGCAGTATTATTGTTAACCGCGAACATCCCTTAGCTAAGAAAACTACCATTACAATTGAAGATATTGCGGAATACAACTTGGTCACTTATGTGTTTGGATTCACAGGTCGCTCGTCTTTAGACCAAGCCTTCAGTAGTGCAGGTATCGAACCTAAAATAGTGTTTACAGCCACCGATGCCGACGTAATTAAAACTTACGTAAGACTCGGAGTGGGCGTTGGTGTCATCGCTTCTATGGCTATTGATGAAAAGTTAGACTCAGATTTAGTCAAAATTGATGCCAGCCATCTGTTCGAGTACAGCACTACCAAAATTGGCTTCAGAAAAGGCTCATTTTTGCGTAGTTACATGTACGAATTTATTGAACGTTTTGCCCCACATCTAACTAAGTCAGTGGTAGAAAAAGCCATGATGTTGAAAAACAACGACGAAGTAGAAAAAATGTTTAAAGGCCTCACATTGCCTGTAAGATAAAAAGTAGTGATGAAAGTCTAGCTCATGGCTCGACATGAAAGTTAAGTAAAGGCGCTATTTTAACGAATAATGCCTTTATTTTTAACAGCACAATTGAAACCAATATGACTTCATACCGTGTATCAAGCGATGACCAGCATGTGTCTAGAGGTCACCGACTCAAAGCCATTTGCTACCATTAACACTCAATAATATTGACTGCTAAACCGCCTCTTGATGTTTCTTTGTATTTGGACTTCATATCGTTGCCTGTTTCCCACATGGTTTTGATGACCTTGTCGAGTGACACTTTGTGTTGACCTGAGCCTCTTAAAGCCAGTCTAGATGCGTTAATAGCTTTAATGGCTCCCATGGCATTTCGTTCTATACACGGTACTTGTACTAAGCCGCCGACTGGGTCGCAGGTTAAGCCTAGGTTATGCTCCATACCAATTTCGGCTGCGTTTTCAACTGCGTCTACCGAACCGCCAACTATTTCGGTTAATGCACCTGCGGCCATCGAACACGCCACGCCTACTTCTCCCTGACAGCCTACTTCGGCACCAGATATTGAGGCATTCTTCTTATATAAAATACCGATGGCTGCTGCAGTTAAAAAATAACGGCTTACCGTGTCTTCATCTACGGGTTTTACAAATTTATCGTAATAACATAACACCGCTGGAATAATACCTGCTGCGCCGTTAGTTGGAGCGGTTACTACCGTGCCTCCAGCGGCATTTTCCTCGTTTACCGCTAATGCAAACAAATTGACCCAATCCATCGCGACCATTGGATCGGCATTTTTTTCGTTTTGTAAGCGGTGATATAAGCCAGGCGCTCGGCGAGTGACTTTTAAACCACCGGGTAAAATCCCTTCGGTATGTATGCCTGTTTGCACACTTTTATACATAACTTGCCATATGTGCCATAGCTTTTTGATGATTTCTTCTTTAGGTTGAAACACTTCTTCGTTTTTCATCATTATTGAGCTGATACGCAGACCATGCTCTTTACTGTGTTCTAGTAGCTGTTTAGCGCTGGAAAAGTCATAAGGTACAGGTTGTTCTTCGTGGATAAGTGCAGCTACTTTTTGCTCAGCAAAGTCTTGCTCTCGAATGATAAAGCCACCTCCTATAGAAAAATAAGTTTGTGAAGTAATCACAGTCTTATTATTCATGGCATGAAACGTCATACCGTTTGGGTGTTGGCTGAGGGATTTACGACGATGGAAAACTATTGCATTGAGTGCAGGAAATTTAATTAAATTTTTATTATTCAAGTTAAGCCTTTGGCAGCTACTCACTTTTTCGAGATAGGTGTCCACCATAGAGCTATCGATAGTTTCGGGAGCATGACCAAGTAACCCTAAAATCACCGCTTTGCCTGTTCCGTGACCTTTACCTGTTTGTCCTAATGATCCAAACAACTCCACCTTAATTTCATCAGTTGTATCGAATAGTCCTTGCTCTGATAATTCCCCACAAAAAGCCTTAGCAGCCCGCATTGGACCCACAGTATGCGAGCTAGAAGGGCCAATCCCGATACTAAACATATCAAAAACGCTGATCATTTTGTCTGTTCCACTAGATAAAAAGAATATGATGATATTGTGCTAGTTTTAAGTAGGTAGGACAATAGCCGGAATACTTAGGGCTGTTATAAAAGTGTAAAGATTGCTTTATACTATTAATAATTGTCTGGAGTAACTTCAGCGTCAAAGACACTATTATTGAACTTATATTTGTTGGATTTACCTACAATAGATAAACATGACTGCATATGCTTTTATTAATCATTACAACAATAATCCGACTTAAAGTGATTTAACTTGGTTTATTGTAAGATGATTTAGCAATATATCGTTTACCAGTAAGTCACTTTTCTTGCAAAGAATGCCGTAATTTTGGCTGGTGCAGTTCAGATTTATTCGTCGCCAAGATGAAAATGATTGGATAAGTTTCGCACAAAAGCAGCTGTTGCCCCCCAAATATTGTGTTGCTGCCATGGAATAAAATAGATTGGAAATTGCCCATTTTTACGTTTAACCCAATGGATAAGATGATTATGTTGATCCATTAAAAAACTCAAAGGGACTTCAAAGGTACTTTCTACTTCATTTTTATCTAAAGTTAAGTTTGTTGGTGCAGAAACAAACCCAATGTAAGGTATCACTTCATAACGGCTTAACGTGCGATACAAAGGTAGGTTACCGACAATTTGCACTTTATTAGGTGATAAACCCACTTCCTCATGGGTTTCCCGCAAAGCTGTTTCGACTAATGAGCTATCATAAGATTCTTGTTTACCACCAGGAAAACTCACTTGACCGGCATGGTGTTTTAAGTGACGAGCCCTTACTGTAAATAGTACGGTCAGCTCATGATTGTATTCCATTATGGGCAATAACACGGCAGCAGGTTTACCCTGTTCTTTGAGTGGAAAATCAGCTTCACTATTGATCTGTTTGGCATGATGAAAACGAGTGAGAAATTGTGCTTTATCCATGGAGTGTCATCCAAGTAACGATGAAGTGGAGTTGAGACTTAAAATAGGTAATATTTTTGACACTTTGTCCAAGCTCTCTTGGTATTCATCTTTAGCATTTGAGTCAAGTACAATGCCACCGCCTGCCCAACAATGAATTGTTTGCTGGTTGCTTGATTGTTCGCATAACAAAGTGCGAATACAAATATTGGTATCCATGTCGCCAAGCACACCCAGATAGCCAATACTTCCGCAGTAAATGTTACGATTATTCGGTTCAAGTTCGTCGATTATTTGCATTGCGCGAAACTTTGGTGCGCCGGTGATGGACCCCCCTGGAAACGCTCCTTTTAGTAAATCCAAAGCGCTACTCGTTTTTTTAAGTTTACCTGTGACTGTGCTGACTAGATGATGCACCGCGGCAAAACTTTCTAATTTAAACAGTTGAGGAACTTGAACACTGCCCGGTTGGCAATGTTTGCTTAAATCATTACGCAGTAAGTCTACAATCATCAAATTCTCAGCGCGGTCTTTTTCTGCACTTAATAATGAGTCGATTTGTTGCTGATCTTCTATGGCGTTGTCACTGCGTGGCCTCGTACCTTTAATAGGCTTGGTTTGCACAACTTCATCTTTAACAGATAAAAATCGTTCGGGTGAAATACTCATTATTACATTATCAGTTAAGCGGATAAACGCAGAAAAGGGGGCTTGATTTGCCGTTCTTAATCGTTGGTAAGCTTGCCACTCGTCACCAGTATAGTTGGCTGAAAAACGCTGAGCCAAGTTAATTTGATAACAGTCACCAGCTTGTAAGTAGGATGAAATAGTTGATAATTTTTGTGTATATTGTTCTTGACTCATATTAGATTGCCATTGACTGGTTAAACTAAATGAGCTGTAAGATTTATCATTGCCTATTAATTGTTGAATATCCTCGACACTGGGGTGGGCAAATTGGTCTAAATAACACACATAAAATTGCTGCTTAAGATTATCTTTTATAATGCTCCAAGTATAAATACCCACCGCCATATCTGGAGTAGAGTATTCGTCTGCATTTTTATTAGGCAAATGCTCGAAACGTTTTCCTAAATCATATCCAAATAAACCCAATGCACCTACCATAAAAGGCAAAATAATATCCTGAGGGGGCATAACTTGACTATTTGGCATGTATTTCTCAAGTAAGTCTTGCACCAAAGACAAAGGATCATTTGAGCTTTCTTGGCTTTGATCCGTGTCTTGTAGCCATATATTACTACTATTACCAATGGTGGTGATCGTGGCAATTGGATTAGCAACCATGATGTCGAAGCGGCCATCTGGATGTTGGCTGTCCGAAGAATCTAAGAACATTGCCCAAGGTTTGTCTGCAAAATGAGAAAAAATGTCTGCTGTAGAATAGCTGTTAGGTAAATTAAGCGGACGGACTTTTAATGAATATGGTTGCTTGTTCATGGTGATTACTTTTATATATCTCAAAAAGGCTGATATGTTACTGCTCACCAATACCGAATTGTCATGGAGCAAATTACGTGTTCGCGTTATCATAGCAAGTAGAGAAAACTTAACCCAGAAAATTCATGAGGTATCTATGACAGTTATCCGTCAGCAAGACTTTATCGATAGTATTGAAGAGTCTCTGCAGTTTATTTCCTATTACCACCCACTTGATTACATCAAAGCGGTCGAAAAAGCCTACAATAAAGAACAAAGTCAGGCAGCAAAAGATGCCATGGCACAGATACTGATCAATTCGCGCATGTCGGCTGAGGGGAAACGTCCTTTATGTCAAGATACCGGTATCGTCACCTGTTTTGTGAAGATTGGTATGGATGTGCAATGGGACAAAACAAACTTGACTGTACAAGAAATGGTTGATGAGGGTACCCGCCGTGCTTATTTAAACCCAGATAACCCATTGCGTGCGTCGATTGTCTCCGACCCTGCAGGCAAACGGATCAATACAAAAGATAACACACCTGCTGTTGTTCATATTGATACTGTGTCTGGCGGTGAGATTGATGTGATGATTGCTGCTAAGGGTGGGGGTTCTGAAAATAAATCTAAAATGGTTATGTTAAATCCAAGTGATGACATAGCCGACTGGGTCGTTAAGACACTTCCTACTATGGGAGCTGGTTGGTGTCCACCTGGAATGCTTGGCATAGGTATCGGGGGTACTGCAGAAAAAGCCGCAGTGTTAGCTAAAGAAAGCTTGATGGATCCAGTCAATATTCAAGAATTGATCGACAGAGGCGCCGAAACCACCGAAGAGAAGCTCCGTTTAGACATTTACAAGAAAGTTAACGACTTAGGTATCGGTGCTCAAGGGCTAGGTGGATTGACCACTGTAGTGGACGTCAAAATTAAATCTATGCCAACTCATGCTGCATCTAAACCTGTAGCGATGATACCTAACTGTGCGGCGACTCGTCATGCACACTTTCATCTCGACGGTTCCGGTCCTGCTGAATTTATTCCCCCTAAATTAGAAGACTGGCCAAAAGTGACTTGGGACGTTGCAGAAGGTACACGCCGCGTCGATTTAAACACCGTCACTAAAGAAGACATCCAAGAGTGGAAAGTAGGCGAAACTGTATTGTTGTCAGGCAAAATGTTAACCGGTCGAGATGCCGCGCATAAACGCATACAAACTATGATGGACAATGGAGAGGGTCTCCCTGAGGGTGTCGATTTAACTAATCGATTTATTTACTACGTTGGTCCGGTAGATGCAGTTCGCGATGAAGTTGTCGGGCCAGCAGGTCCTACTACTGCCACCCGTATGGATAAGTGGACCGATATGATGTTAGAAAAGACGGGCTTGATAGGTATGATTGGAAAAGCTGAGCGTGGTCCTGTGACAGTTAAAAGCATCGCAAAACACAAGTCGGTATATTTGATGGCTGTAGGGGGCGCTGCGTATTTAGTGTCAAAAGCAATTAAAAAATCTCGTGTAGTGGCTTTTGAAGATTTAGGCATGGAAGCCATCTATGAATTTGATGTCGAAGATATGCCGGTTACTGTGGCTGTTGATAGCACAGGGGCCAATGCACATGAAACAGGTCCCGCTATTTGGAAAATAAAAATAGCAGAAATGGAAAATAATCACTTTTAGCTTGAATTTAAATAACCTTAATATTACCGGCGGTAAATTACAGTGTTAATTTATCGCCTTTTTTATGTGTGAAAATACCATCAAATGCAGAATATACCAATATGAGACAATACTATGAGTCAATTTAACGACCCTGTTTTATTATCCGTTTTTGCTAGCTTATTGTTATTCGGAGCCATGATTGGCAGTTTGATAACTAGTATCAGAGTCAAGAAGATCTCGCAACAGACAGCTGAACAGCATCGTTTATTTGCGATTCAACAAGAAACACAGTTAAGAAAACAACTTGCACAACAAGAGTTGATAATAAAAACGAAAGACTCAGAGTTACAGTTCGCTCATGAAGAACAAATGAGTAATCAAAATAAATTAGGTCGGTTGACTCAGCGAATAGAAAGAATTGCTGAGTTAGAGATAGAAAAGCACTACTGGCAACAGCAATATCAGCAAAGTAGTAAACTTGCAGGTGAGATACGCACCCAACTTGAGTCTCAGGCTGCACGATTTGAACAAGAGCAAATTGCTAGCAAAGATAAACTAATACTATTGGAGGTAGCTGAAAAACGACTACAAGAACAGTTCGAAAATATTGCGAATAAAATTTTTGAACAAAAACAAGAAAAGTTCAGCCAATCAAGTAAGGCTGGGTTAGATTCTATTTTATCACCCTTAAAAGAGCAAATTGAAGGCTTTAAAAAACAAGTCACAGATCAATACGTTAAAGAGGGGCAAGAGCGAGCTTCCCTTAAGACTGAGATTTTGGGTTTAAAAGAACTTAACCAACAAATTACCCATGATGCTGCCGCTTTAACTAAAGCTTTAAAGGGTGATAATAAAGTTCAAGGAAACTGGGGTGAAGTGGTTTTAGAAAGAGTTTTAAAAGAATCTGGATTACGTGAAGGTCATGAATTTGATACACAAGTTGCATTAAAAAATGAATATGGAAAAAATTATCAGCCAGATGTTGTTGTGCATTTACCAAATGATAAAGATGTAGTCATCGACTCCAAAGTGTCTTTGGCTGCTTATGAGCGCTATTTTAATGAACATGATGATGAATTAGCTCGCGCTGTGCATCTAAAAGACCATGTTAACTCGCTGCGTAATCATATAAAAGAACTCGGTAAAAAAGATTATCAGGACTTAAAAGGCATTCGTACCCTTGATTATGTTCTCTTGTTTATTCCCATAGAATCTGCGTTTTTACTTGGTGCAGATCAAGCTCCTGAGTTGATGAAGCTGGCTTTCGATAACAATATTATGCTGGTTAGCCCGACTAATTTGTTAGTGGCATTGCGTACCATCAATAATATTTGGCAGTACGAATACCAAAATCAAAATGCCCAAAAAATTGCTGATAATGCAGCTAAGTTATATGACAAGTTTCATGGGTTTATGGTTGATATGGATAAAGTGGGTAAAGCCATAGAATCAAGTCAAAAAAGTTATGATGGTGCGATGAATAAATTATCTACAGGTAAAGGTAATCTTGTCAGGCAAGTCGAACAGTTCCGTAAATTAGGCGTGCAGAGTAATAAAAAGCTGGATAGCAATATGCTAAATAATGCTGCTGTTGAGAATGATGATGAATAAAATCAGCGCGAGCTTTATATTCCTGCGTTTTTTAGTTTTAAGCATAAAATTAAAACATTACCACTCAGGATATGGATGAAAGCATAAGTAAATTTTAGACCCGCTGGAAATCTAGATGTCAGAAGAAGCAAATAAAAGTTAACGACAAGAAACATCGATAAAGTAGATTATTTTAAACTAACAAAATAGCTGCAATAATAGTTGTCATGTTTGTCCTCAAACTAAATATCGCCTCACTTTTTTAACTTATTGGTCCTGTGTGATAGCTGCTTTTTATTTCTGATTTTCAGAAATTATTATTCTTTGAAGTTCATAATCGTATAGAAATTAAAAAAAGTAGCCTCTAAAGAGGCCATTTTAAAAGGTAAGCAGAATAATTCACTTACCTTCCATATTGAATATTTCAGTGCTATTTAAATACGGTCGATAAGTGCATCGACGATTGGTGAAGCACCAAAACCATTGTCAGAAGCCCAATCCAAAATTGTTTCACCGTCTTCTTCAGGAGATGTTAAATCACCTCTTGGCATTTTTTTTACCATTAAAGTACCTGTTTCAACAGAGTCATTAAGCATAGCTGTTCTAATCAGGCTATTACCGCCGCAAGACACACCGGTATAATAATCTTTAAGTTTAAGACGAAAATCAGACTGAACACGCCTCATTTTTTTACGAAGTTCGCCTTTGTCATCTGCTTTCACAATCGTGCATATATTTTGTAGCGCATCATTGACGTCAGCATGGGCATAATTAGCGTTTATCAAAGAAGCGGTTGCGATAGCAATTGAAGTTTTAACTATTTTCAACATGGTTAAGTCCCCGGTTAATCAACACAAATTTAAATTTTGCAGCTATTGCTACGTCGAAGATTTCATTAAGAACCATTAGATGTGATTAAAAAATCTATGATGTGATACATAAGTATTAATT
>NZ_CAJXPA010000166.1 GCF_913058035.1 uncultured Paraglaciecola sp.
TGATAAACGTATCGATAACCAAAAGAAGTAAAGAGGCAGGATGGGATGAGCAATAGAATAGACAAAAATGAAAACACAGACTGGTTTGCGAAACGATAATGAAGGAGAGGGATATGGCAAGTTTGTAGAAGCGCTTGCCAGGGGGTTAGATATATTACGTGCATTTAATCCGGGAGACGGGTTTCTTGGCAATCAAGAGATTGCTCAACGAACCGGATTAGCTAAATCTAGCATATCTCGGCTAACTTATACTTTGACAAGCTTAGGCTATCTTACTTATTCGAAGCGATTAGAAAAGTACCAACTTGGAGCTGGAGTATTGGCCTTAGGTTATGCATTTGTTTCTAATCTTGCCATTCGTCAAGTAGCAAACCCCTTAATGAAAGAGCTTTCAATTGCAACAGGAACATCAGTGGGTCTAGCAGACAGAGATCGTTTGGATATGATTTATGTCGATCATTGTGCCCCAAAAGACATAGTCACTTTTAAAAAAGACATAGGTGATAAAATTCCGATGGCTACTACGGCAGCTGGGCGAGCTTATTTAGTGGCGCTATCAGAAGAAGAACGAAATTTCTTTATGCGGCATTTTCAAGAGAAATTAGGTGATAAATTTGATGCTGTCAAAGAGGGTGTTGACCAAGCTTTGGAAAACTATGAAAAATTTGGATATTGCTATTCATGGGGCGATTGGGAGCCAGATACGACTGCGATTGCTGTTCCGTTGAAACTCACACAAGGCCAAATTTATGTATTTAATGCTGGCGGACCTGCTTTTCGATTGTCCAAGGAGTTTTTAAGTGATGAAGTGGCTCCGCAATTAAAGAGCATGGTGCGTAACATTGAGGCAACGTTAATTCGGTTTTAGGATTTTATCTTTTCAGGGTGCTATTTTAACGTACTGTTATTTCAACGTACTGTTATTTCGTTCAATTATTTACCAGAATAAGTCATCAACGTCTTATTTTGTTTGAGAATTAGTTCTACAAACGTCGATATAAGGCAAGGTCGTTAGGCTTAGTCATGTTTGCACTTTTCGCAGTAGAGTTTTATTTTAAATTAACTCCTACTGTGCCACTGATGTAATGTTTAACACTCAGATCTTGCTGATAAGCAAAACAGCCGAAATGAAAGAAAGTGGACAGTCAGTACTGTTTACCATATTGGCGCTGTTGCCATTGGACCGAGTATCCATCATGATCTAATTTGTATCTGCACCCTTTTATTGACACATCACACTTTTTATTGACCATCATCACGGCTCAAAAACTGTAGCTGCTGAGCAAGCATTCGAGCAAGTTTCATATCCACACCGGATCGCGCTGCACGGTCGATCATCGATTGATAAATAGCATTAATTTCCAGGGGTCGATTGTGTTCATAATCAACTTTCATACTGGGTGCGTAGTCCTGCATGTTAGTCTCGGTATTCACGAGCATTAACTCGGCCACCGAAGCGCTAAGGGGCTGCCCACATGCATTAGCGGCAGCAATCACCTCTAGCATGATAGATTTAATTAATTCACGGGTGACATGCTGACGTAAAAGTTCAGCCGTACTACTATTAAGCACAACTGACAGTCCGTTAAAAGGCACATTCCAAACCAACTTTTGCCAGCGTGAAAAGCACAAATTCTCAACGGGTTTTACGTCAATACCACAAGCAAGGAAGTCCTCGGTCACCAGTCCAAGCTCGGGAGTGATGCCGGCTACAGATTCGTCCTTCATGTAATGCCCCAAACTAACCATCCCAAAATCGCTATGTTTAATATGACCCGGGCCCATTTTGGTGCTACCAATAAAACACAAACCACCAATAATGCTGGCCTGGGGTAGAATGTCAGCGGCGACCTGCTCCACGGCAAGTCCATTTTGCATGATCACCACGATCCCATTGTGCTTTACGACCTGCGGCAACAATATTTCAAGCACATGATTATTTGTTGTTTTTAAAGCGATAATGGCGACATCGCACAGAGGCATATCTTCAGGCTTAGCATATGCATTAACGGCGACGTTGAAGTTACCGTTGATAGAATCTATCCGTAAGCCCTGTTCATTAACGTGTTGGTAGTCACTGTGGAGCAAAAAATGCACATCCATTTCATTCCGGGCTAGCATAGCACCGTAATAGCCACCAATAGCGCCAGTACCAATTACTGCATATTTCATTATATTCTCCACAGACTGGGCAATAAATTTTGTGAGTGTGTTTAAATTTGTGAGTCCGTTTAAAATGCGCCAATCAATAAAATTACAAAATTTTACTTGGCTCGTACACTTACATCATAAAGTTAGGCAGTAACAATGACAGTATTGGGAAGGCGATAATCGCAATCAGTACTACAATATCCATCACTAGAAAACGTGCCACTCCCATAAAAATGTCATACACCGCAACCGAGGGTTTAGTGACACTAGCGATAACAAACACGTTTAATCCTACTGGTGGGGTGATCAAGCTTATTTCAAGTAACTTAATGACGACGACTCCAAACCAGATCAGGTCTAACCCATAACCATCTACCATAGGAATTAAAAAAGGTAGGGTAAGCACCATAATACCTAGAGGATCAAGAAACATACCCAGCAACAGGTATACACCTGCAATCATTACCATCAATAACCATAGAGATACATCAGCCCCTTCAACCAGTCCAACCAATGCGGGCGCCATACCCGTTAATGCAACAAACCCAACAAAAATCTTGGCACCTGCAGCGATAAAGAAAATAGAGGTGGTTTGAGTACAGGTGTCTTTAATAGAGAGGATAAACTGCGACCAATTAAGTCTTTTTTGTACAGAACCAATGACGATGACTGCGAATGCACTGACCGCTGCAGCTTCAGTAGCAGTGAAGAGACCTCCATAAATACCACCGATGATAATAGTAAACAGCAACATTGCCGGCCAACACCTTTTTGCCGCTTTTCGGCGTTCGCCTTTTTCCAGAATGGTGTCATCAACTGGTGCTACTTCTGGACTCCGCTTTACCCAGATGTAGATAACCACTAAAAAACCAAGCAGCGATATCAGTCCAGGGATCACACCAGCCATAAAGAGGCGGCTGACTGACATTTCAGTAAAAATACCGTAAACAATAAATAATACACTTGGCGGGATCAGCGAACCTAGTGTACCGCCTACGGCCACTGTAGACGTAGCCAAACGTTTGTCGTAACCCATACGTAACATTTCTGGCACACAGATTTTACCCATCGCCGATGCGCAGGCGATACTCGACCCTGTAATAGCAGAGAATCCCCCACAACCAAAAACAGAGGCCATAGCCACACCACCAGGCAAACGTTTTAACCAAACTCGCGCTGCATGGTAGATATCAGTGGTGATACCAGTATGGTAAGAGATATGACCTAAAAGCACGAATAGCGGGATCATACTTAAGTCATAAGAGTGTACTAAAGCAAAGGTGTTAGATGAAACCATCGACAAGGTGGGAGCTACTGCACTAACCATGTCAAAACCACCATTTCGCATGGCAAAAAATAAAAGTATAAATGTAGACGACACACCCGCTAAGCTAAATGCGATTGGCACGCGAAATACAAGTAAAAGCAACGCACAGGCAAACCCTATGAGTCCAAGAATCAGTGGGTCCATAGTTTACCCTTCTTCTATTATGTCGTGTTCAGCGTCTGTGCGCTGCACGAGGTATTCAGTATTACCAGTGATAGCCGCTCGCATATCTGCAACGAGAATTATCGATAAACGTATAACAAACAGTGCCGCGCCTGCAAAAAAAGCAAAGCGACCCGGCCATTCGGGCAGTTCCAACTCGCCAAAAAAATAGGCACCGCTACTGGCGGCATGAAAGAACCCCTGCCATGCGGAAAAAACCAGTGGCAGCAGTATCAATAGACTGATGAGAGAACCGATAGCTAACATCCATAATTTGGCGTGTTTGCCCAAGCGTTTAAACAAGAACTCGATGGTAATGTGACTATAATCTGCTGTGACATAAGCTAATGGTAAAAAAATAGCACCTACCATAAGTTCTCTGACAATAACCACATCGTCGGTGACTCCCCAACCAAAAAGGTTTCGTGTAAGAACGGTTAGGGTGATCATTAATCCGAGAGTGACAATACACACTCCTGCAACAATCAATGCCCCCTGTTCAATCTTTTTCAACATAATAATAAACTCTATGAGGTTAAATTAACGCGTCCATGGGTAGCCTTCTAAATCTCGTTCTTGGCTGTATTTAGTTAGGGAGGCTCTGTATTTTTCGACCATAGCTTTTCCATCAAAACCACTTTTTCTGGCTTCGTTTTCCCATTTTCCAATATGATATTGACTCGCTGAATAGAGTTTTTTTGAATCTGCGGCAGAAAGACTGATGATTTCTAACTGACGGCCATCAATCCCTTGCGTAAATCGTTGCTCTGCAGCGTCGTCAGATTTCAATACATTTTGGCCAAGGTAATCAATAAAATCGACACCTACTTCGTTAAGCACCTTTCTTTGAGACGCGCTTAATCTTGTGAGTGAATCTTGGTTTATAAACATGCCCAAGCCAGTATAAATTCCCCAATTAAGTTTAGTTAAACTGTCTGCTACTTCATGGTGCTTCAGCGCGAGTGATGCGTTCATATAACCCTGACTGCAATCGAGCAATCCGTTGTCTAGTCCCTGATACGCTTTATAGATATTCATCCCAACTAAATTTGCGCCTAAATCTCCAAATATCTTTCCGAAGGTACCTACTCCACGTACCTTTTTATCTTTTATGTCATCAAGTGTACGAACTGCATCACCACTACATAACATAATGACGTTAGACAGCATGTATGAGGTAACAAAGACTAAATTTTGTTTCGCTAAACTACTTGATACTTCAAGGGATTGCATGTGGTCAAAGTTGGCTTTTAATCCCACCCAAGGATCTAGATTTTCAAAGGGTAAGTTAGTCAGTGAAAAAGAAACCATCTCTTTAAGAAAGTAATCTGGAATAATAGTGCCTAAGTCGACGACTCCTGCAGCAATAGATTGTCGCGATGCATTTGCCTTAAATAAAGCACCGCCCCACATAATATCAATTTTTAAATCACCGCCAGTACGCTTCTCAACTTCCTTCGCAAACCATTTAGTGGCTTCGGCACGGGCCCCTCGGTTTGGCCCTGGTTCACCATAAGTGAGGACCGTTGCTGCGACAGCAGGGATAGCAATCAAAGTCATAGTCGTAAGTGCTGCTACCCTATAAAACTTACTAATTATGTTCATTATTTTAGCACCTCACTAGGGCCACCTTTATTTCGCATAGCGGAATATGTGAACCATTTATATTGTTACTTTACATTAACATACATAGTGCTGCAAGGATGTTGTTGACTAAATCGAATCAACTTTTTACCTGTGCCAGTTCTTATCTGTATGCTTAATCCTAAATTGGTAACAAACTAATAAAATCTGTTGATACAGCAATAAGTAACGCCCGAGAATAAGTTTCAATCTATATAAAATATGAATATCTTAAGGTAATGCGTATGAAGTATTGAAAACTCAAAGTTGACACAAATTAATTTAAAACTGTGGGTAAAAGATAGATTTGTCATCTACTGATGATACGCTTCAGTAGGTCTGTAGGTTGGATTCCAAGTATCAGGCCAGCAATTACGAGGGGAGAGTCAATAAAGTCAATTTTTGCCCACAGCTAAGAAGAATTGGCAGCATCATTATCGGTTTCGTTTAATAACGAATGTTAACTTGTTTATCAATGATCATCTTATTGCTTTACTAACAAAAGTGTTGAATATAAGTATTGGATAAAGAAAGAGTCACAGAAAACTACTTTCACATTAAACAACTCTCATTGATGCTATGACATCTACACAACAACCAATTAAAAATTTTGTGGCAATCAATTAGGGGCAATATTTTTGTTGTGCATAATGTTAAAAATTAGCACAGCTTTATCTATATCGAGGCGGTTTAAAGTTGAACTTTACATATCGTTAATCTTTCTTAGTAGTGAGTGCATCATCCATTAATCCAGCAAAATTAGTACTTCTTGAATAGATAAAATATTAGGATTATTTTAACTGTTGCCCTATCTAAATTAACGAGGGTCAGTTACCCCATGGGAATATTAAGATTAATACGACAAAAACTAAAATCTGATGAAAGATAAGGATTAAAGTGACTTTTAAGATTAGGTTTTTATGCCTACTAGAATAGATATCAGTAAGTCGTCTTGAACTTTAACAAGCCATATATGACTTGTTAAAGTTCTGGTAAGACTAAAAAATTAATAACTCTGATTTTAGCCTTTTTATTAATCACTCTTTACAATAGTTTTGGATTGAGAATTGTATTGTGGTGTTTCCACTGTCATAGGAATGTCTGGACTTATGCCTTGTTGTTTTTTCTGTTCAAGGACCATTTCTCGCACTTCAGCTAACAATTTTTTTGCATCATAAACAATACCGTCTTTAATTGTCCAACGCACGCCACCCACTCGTTCGACGATGTTAGTTTTATCATTTAACTTGGGAACGCCTGTGCCGTACAACGATTTCAAATTATGAATGGGATTTTCATCTACGATGATAATATCGGCTTTTTTTCCTACATGTAAGGTACCAATATCATCAGACATTTTTAACACTTTTGAGCCTTCTTTAGTGGCTGCTCTAATCACTTCTAAGGGATGAAAGCCCGCTTCTTGAAGTAGTTCTAACTCCTGAATATAGCCAAACCCATACAAGCTGTAGATGTAACCGGTATCACTACCTGCTACTACCGTACCGCCTTTATTTTTGTATTCGTTAACAAACTGCATCCAAAGTTTGAAATTATTTTTCCATTCAACTTCGTCTTCTGTTGTCCAGTTGAAGAAGTAAGCACCGTGCTCTGCTCGATTAGCACGATAGAATTGCCATAAATTTGGCATGGTATATTGGTAATGCCACTCGGCGGTGTAAGCACGCATTAAATCACGACTGGCCAGGTAAATAGTGAACGTTGGGCTTAAGCAGAAATCACGTTCAAGCAGGGTATCCATTACATAATTCCAGCGCTTGCTGCCAGGTTTTGCTGCTTGTTTCCATAAACGCCCTGCTTGGCTAAAGCGATCTTGTTCATTATTGTAAATATAGTTACTGGGGTAATTTTGGATAACTTGATCTTCAAATAATGCTTCTGGTAAACCATACCAGTGTTCCATGCAGTCCAACCCCATAGCAGATGTATCAAGAACATTAGCGTGTACTACATCTAATTGCGCATGATGCATGGTTGTGTCTAACCCTAATCTTTCAGCTTCACCTAAAGCGGCGGCCATAATATCTTCTTTTGCGCCCATAAATTTAATACCATCAGCACCCTTACTTTTAAGCGACTCAACACGTTTACGCGCTTGTTCTGGGGTAGTTATCGGGTCTTTTACCGCACCAAAAAAGGGGAACACAGAGATTCTTGGTGCGGTGATTGCGTTGCGCTGACTTAATTCTTTTAGTACTAAGGTTCGGTCTTCCCCTCGGTCGTCATACACTTCACGTACTGTTGTAATCCCGTGACCCAACCACAATTTAAAAATGTATTCTGGCGATACTTTTTGTCCGTCGTTTACATTATGGATATGTGAATGTGCATCAATAAAGCCAGGTAGTATGTATTTACCATGGGCATCAATCTCACGCGACCCTTTTTCAGGACGGTTGTTATCCTCTATGGGTAATCCGGGAAAACCTACCACTTTTATTTGAGTAATACGATTTTGCTCTATCACTATATCTGTGGGTCCATAGGGTGGCGCCCCTGTGCCATCAACAACATACCCACCACGTATCACTAGTCTGTCGTAAGTACCTTCACCTTCGGTGCGCTTTGGTACTTCATCATTGATTTGTTTGAATAGTTTTTCATTGCTAGTCGCTGCGGATAAACGTGCAGATATGGTTAAAATTATCGTTGTAGCTATAACTGTTAACATGAATGAAGCAAATGCTTTTGATAGTAATGTCATGACTATGAATATCCTTTTTTATTATATACCATTCTTAGTTGCCGTTATTGGTCGCTGTTAGTAGTTGCTGTTAATAGTGAAAACAAGCATTGGTATGCAAAAGTAAAGTAAAAGACAACATTATCCCTAATCCAAGCAATGAGCAACAGACTGAACTTAACATACAGTCATCTTATAAAGCCTGCTAATCGAATAACTTGAGGCTGACGAAAAACAGAAATAGCTGCTGCAACAAAGGCATGGGTAACCGCACTTTTCTGTATCTAACCGGGTCATCAATAGTTGCCCAGACAACGAGGTTCTTGCATCGAGTTCGACTGTATTAAAAATACCATAAGAAGTATCTGAAGGGGTTAATGTTAAGACTTAAGTTCAATACTCATGTGTGAGATAGATGTTCAACTAGGTGAGCTGGTTGATGTTTGAGATGTCTCAAAAGGCATTGTATGGTTATCGAAATAGTGTTTATCAGGCTAACCGGTGAGAAAAATAGTGCTCAGTTAGCGACCAACGTTGGGTCAGACTGGCTTAATCGAGAACACACTGTTGCTGAAGGAGCCGTTAATTCTGGATTGAATATTTTGAGGTATTTGGTTTACAAGGCAGTACCTAGCAAAGCTCTTTAATTCAAAGCATTACTAAGGTAAGTGGCGGTCATTATTGATTAACGTTAGATTTATCTTTTAGATGTCGAAATACACCTGATTCTAAAAAATTGATATTTATAGATAAGGTCAGCGCTGTTCTATAATTACCGAGGCTTCTTACTCCACAGACACCCAAATACTCTAATTCAACAAAGCTGAAATAAAAAAATTATGTGGGATATCCAAACGGTTTTAATGTTTAGAATTAAGTTAAATGTTCATTTTCAAGATATATCGTAGCTTGGTTGCCAAATGTTCTTCGGTGATGAGAGACATGTCCTTGCTTAATTATCTATCCGATATTACTTACCACTACTACAAATTACCCTAATGTAAAAGCACTAATATATTGTGCAATTATATTGTATTTTATTGATAATAGTAAGCATTCATCATTGAAAATGTTACAAAATGTTAATTATTGTATTGATTATATTAAAGTTGTTGGGTATAAACTGATTTATCAACTTTCAAAAACTTCTATCAACTAGCAGAATTATATGTGACAAAAATTAGTGATCATAGCGAATTTAATAATAATAAATGGTTTATCAATTTAGCGACATACACTCACAAATTTAAAGCGGTTTGGTATTTGAGCAATAAAATATGTACCTGATAGGTCCAAAGTTCCCAGCGATTTCGTTTTTACTTTGTAGCTGACTCAATAGCAATGCACTCATTTTATTATTGCTTACAAG
>NZ_CAJXPA010000167.1 GCF_913058035.1 uncultured Paraglaciecola sp.
ATTAATACTCTGTGTATTACTATTAAATTTGGCCGATTTGACATGTCTTGAGGCCAAGAAATAACTGGTTAGTCTTTAACATTGGTAAAGTGTGATGCTCTTAATTAGGGGGTAGGTAACATCGTTTTTAAGTTGTCAATGGCATGGACTGGAGCGTTAGGTCCAGACATCAGTGGCGCGATGGCGGACATTACTAACTTGTGTCTAGCGAGCATGTTTTTCTCAATAAATTCTGGAGTGGTGACAACTAGGCTGAAATGCCCTTGTCCCGTATTATTAACTGTAACCTGTGCGTCAATAATTTTTTCTATAATTATATCTTGAATTGTCTGATTGATACTCACGTGATTATTCCTAATTGGATGTATGCGACTTGACTATTGATTAAAGACTTGAGCGATTGATTTTTTTGCACGCGGTCGCGACCACTACCTCCAATCAACACGATATTTGTCTAAACGTTTGGAAGTCTTGGACAGCCACAAAGACGGGTGATACCCCAAGAATCTCTGGATTGGCCAAAGCATCAACAGAATAAAATTTTCATCGCAAGCAATTGAAGCTTTTACTGCGATGACAGAGAACACACATCGAAGTTGTTTTGGGGTAGCTTCCATAAACACGACAACAATATTATTGCTGATATGCGCTTCATTAATTAACATATTGCTAATTGAAATGTGCTTTAGCAATGACGGTTTGCGACGTATAAGATCTTTTTAACCATGGCACGTAAACCATTACCTCGCATTGAACTCAAATGACTAAATAAATCAATGTTGGTAAAGAATGTTTCTATTTTAAAGTCAGCTACCTCCTGAGGTGCTTTTTTATTAAAAGCACTTAGAACGATACCTGCTAGCCCTTTAACAATTTGAGCTTCACTGTCGACTGCCATTAAAAGAAGATTGTTTGTTTCATCATATTCGCACACCAACCATACTTGACTTTGACAGCCAATTATAAGATTTTCGTCAGTTCTAAATGACACGGGTAGGGTAGGAAGTTCCTTACCAAGGTCTATTATATAACGGTAACGATCTTCCCAATCATCGAAGAAACACAGAGTCTCTGCGATGTCTTCAGACTTGATTTTAGTACCAAAAGGGCTGTCTGATAAGTGGGTGGTAGGCAGGTTATTCATCAGAATAATCCCATCTCTAATTGTGCTTCTTCGGTCATCATTTCTCTACTCCATGGCGGATCAAGTACAAGGTCGACCTTCACGGTATCTACATTAGGCACTAGCCCAACTTTATATTTAACATCATCCACCAATACTGGACCCATACCACAAGCAGGAGCCGTTAACGTCATGGAAATCAATACAGTATTACCCTCAATTTTACAGTCATATATCAAACCTAAATCAACAATGCTGACTGGCATCTCTGGATCGTAAACAGCAGATATCGCTTTCCAGACATTACTTTTAATGACCGTTTGATCACCCGAATCCTCAAACTCTAAGACGATAGGTTCAAACCCAAGTGCATCAGCATCAGTTCCATCAACCCGAGCCATATTACCGTTTACAAGAACGGTATATGCTCCACCTAATGATTGTGTCAGGGTGACAAATGTATCTTTTTTAATGGTGATAGGAATGCCGTCTGGCACAAGTAGCGCTGGACAATCTTTATTTACAACAATTATTTGCTTTTGCATAACATTTTTCCAGTATATTGAGTTAAACCATCAGACTGAAAAGCTTTCACCACAACCACATTCTGCTGAGCTATTCGGATTAATAAACTTAATCACTTTGTTCAATCCCTCAGTGACACAATCAATTTCAGTACCATTAACATAGGGTAAGGCTTCTTGAGTGATGTAGAGTTTTAAGTCATCATCATTAATGATGACTAAATGTTCTTCTGTGCTGGGTTTATCAATAAAATCCAGCACATATTTAAAACCATTGCAGCCACTTTTTTTTACTGAAAAACACAATCCAACCGCGTGCTTAATTTTTATTTTTTGAGTCAAAAAAGCACGCGCACTATCACTTAAAGACACACGTGGCTTACTTGGTTCAAAAGTCATTACAGTCATAATATTACCCTCTTTAATGTGATTTTTAGTTAAAGGAATGTTCTCACTTTAGTCAAAGCTGCAAATAACATTGCCACTTCTTCTTCGGTGTTATACATAGAAAACGATGCGCGTACCGTGCCTGGAATGCCCAGCTCATTCATTAACGGCATCGTGCAGTGATGGCCCGTTCGCACAGCAATACCTTGTTGATTGAGCAAAGTACCTACATCACTTGGATGCGCATCACCCATGAGAAAAGAAAAAATAGAAGTCTTATTTTCTGCCATGCCAATAATATGGATATCATCCATGTTATTGGCTAATTCTGAACAATATTTAATTAATCGCTGCTCGTGTGCCAACGCACCAACACGGTCAATGCTGTTTACATAACCGATGGCTGTTGCGAGCCCTATTGCACCTGCAACATTCGGCGTGCCGGCTTCAAATTTGTAGGGTAACTCATTCCAAGTTGCCTGCTGAAATGTGACCGTTTTGATCATCTCTCCGCCTGTTTGAAACGGAGGTAATTGCTCTAATCGGGCTTCTTTGCCATACAACACACCGATACCCGTAGGGCCAAATAACTTATGCCCTGAGAAGACGTAAAAATCACAATTCAGGTCTTGAACATCAACAAAACCATGACCGATGGCTTGCGCGCCATCTATCACTGTTATGGCATTAAATTGCTGTGCAGATTGCACTATTTCTTTAACCTGATTTATCGTACCAAGCGTATTTGACACATGTGTCATAGCAACAACTGCGGTATTTTTATTGAGTAGCGTCTTATAAATTGAAAAATTTAGTTCACCTTTTTCATTTATCGGAGCTACCACAAGTTTGGCACCGCTTCGCTTTGCTGCCACTTGCCAAGGCACAATGTTGGCATGATGCTCCATTGCTGAAATAATAATTTCATCACCTGGCTTTAAAAAGCTTTGCGCTAATCCACTGGCAATCGTATTAATCGCTTCAGTTGTGCCTCTTGTCCACACTATTTCATGAGCATGTTTTGCATTAATAAAACCTTGCACACTGTTGCGTGCATTTTCAAACAACTCAGTGGCATCGTCACTTAAAGTGTGGGCACCTCGATGAACATTAGCGTTAGTAGTACTATAAAACTGACTGATAGCATCGATGACAATCTGTGGCTTTTGAGTGGTTGCTGCGTTATCCAAATAGATTAAAGGTTTACCTTTAACCTTTTGATCTAATATGGGGAAATCTTGCCGAACTTTTGCAATATTAAACGTGTTGTCTTGTTCAACTGCAGCTATGAGAGGCATCGTTATCTTTCTCCTTCGTGGTGTAATGAGGAAAGTAAGCTAGATGAACGTTGTGTCACAAACTCTCGCACACTATTATAAGGTAATTGTTCGACTATTTCGGCAATAAAAGCGAGGCTTAATAGACGTTTAGCTTCGACCCTAGGAATGCCTCTAGATTGTAAATAAAATAATGCCTCACTATTAATCTGACCTACTGTGGCACCGTGTGAACATCTCACATCATCAGCATAAATTTCCAGTTCAGGCTTAGTATTGATGGTGGCAGTGCTCGATAGTAATAAATTTTTGTTACTGAGCTCGGCCAATGTTTTTTGGGCGTTCGGATGAATATGAATACGGCCATTGAATACGGCATTGGCTTGGCCATCGACTAAACCTCGAAAGATCTCATTGCTGCTGCAGTTTGGCGCAATATGTTGCATACAAATATGGTTATCAATTGTTTGTTGATGGCGGCCGTAGAAACTGCCACGAATATCATTATTCGCATACTCTCCCTGCAAGGACACCGTGAGGTCATTACGTTTCAATTTAGAAGCAAGGCTAATTTGATGTTGTTGATAAGTGCTACGGTGACCTTGTTTTACACGATGACTGCATATGCTCGTGACACTCTCATCAAGTTGCAGCCGGCTATGGGTGATATGTGCCTTGTCATTTACAAAACATTCAATCACAGTATTAACCATTGCCGTATGTTTGAGTGGTGCGTCTTCATGCTCTATCACCGTGGCTTTGCTGCCGGTTTCAGCAATAATTAATAATCGCATTATATTTGTTTTTGGTAGATCACCTTTTGTCAGATTTACGATGTAAAAGGGTTTGTCGACTTCACAATGCTCTGGGATATGGATAAGTAAACCATCTTCAAGTTGTGCGCTGTTTAGGCTTGAAAAGTAGTCGTGGTAGTAGTTAAGACTGGTATCTAAGTGATCAATAATGAGTTGCTGCTGAGCAGTGTTAGCTTCAGAGAATAAAGTGCTGTAAGGGTTACTATCAAGGTGTGATAATCCACTCACAAACACGCCATCGACAAAAACTAAACGATACGCGTCAAGATCCTTTATTAAAGACTGCGAAAGTAATTCATCAATGTCGTTGTCACTTTTTGAATCGAGTACTTGCATGCTTTGTGCGTCGAGCTGATCATCTGCTAACAATTTTTCAAGCTTAAGATATTTCCAATCTTCGGTTTTTTGGGTTGGTAATTGCAGAACTCTTAAGCGTTCACTTGCCGCATCACGAATACCTTGTAACCACGGATTTTTTTGAAATGTTTGCTTGTTGCTAAAGTCAGATGTTACTTGCTGTAGATTATTCATGGTTAAGCCTTAAGTGGATTTGCTGATTGCTCAGTTCCACTTTCTAACCAACTGTAGCCCTTTTCTTCTAACTCTAACGCCAGCTCACTTCCACCAGATTTAACGATTTTCCCGTCGGCCAATACATGCACAAAATCAGGTTGCACGTAATCTAACAATCGTTGGTAATGTGTGATTAAAATAAAGGAACGCTCGGGACTGCGTAACTGATTGATCCCATCAGCCACCACCTTAAGTGCATCGATATCTAAACCTGAATCAGTCTCATCAAGTAAGCATAGCTTTGGCTCTAGCATCAGCATCTGCATAATTTCATTACGCTTTTTCTCGCCACCTGAAAAACCTTCATTCACACCACGCTTCAGGAAGTCAGTATCTAAATCGACCAGTCGACATTTCTCACGTGCCAGCTTCATAAACTCAACAGCACTCAAAAGAGGCTTGTTTTGATGAGTATGTAGACATTCAAGAGATGTTTTTAAAAACTCAAGATTGCTGACTCCAGGTATTTCAACTGGGTACTGAAAGGCCAGGAAAATGCCTTCCCGCGCACGATCTTCAGGCACAAGCGATAACAAGTCTTTGCCTTCAAACATGACGGTTCCATCGGTCGCTTCATAGTTATCACGACCTGCTAATACATTGGATAGCGTACTTTTTCCGCTCCCATTCGGTCCCATAATGGCGTGGACCTCACCAGGTTTTACCTCAATATTTAATCCTTTGAGGATCTCTTTTTCATCAATCTTGGCTCTTAAATTTGCAACGTTTAGCATCTATTGACCTTATTATCTTTTAATCAAGTTTTATCAGTGTGGTAATACGACTGATGTCTGTATCACGAAATTTTGTTGATTTTTCGCAGTACTTTACCCAACCGCACCTTCTAAGCTGATCTCTAATAATTTTCCAGCTTCAACAGCAAACTCCATTGGTAGCTCCTTGAAAACAGATTTACAAAAACCATTAACAATCATGGATACCGCTTTTTCAGGATCGATACCGCGTTGTTGGCATAGGAATAACTGATCTTCACTGACTTTTGATGTTGTCGCTTCATGTTCGACAATCGCACTTGGATTTTTGCTAACAATGTATGGAAAGGTATTGGCAGAACATTTATCACCAATTAAGAGTGAATCACATTGGGTGAAATTACGTGCACCTTCTGCTCTTGGTGACATATCGACTAATCCTCGATAGGTATTCGCTCCTTTACCAGCTGAAATACCTTTTGAGATAATGGTACTGCGAGTATTACGACCCAGATGGATCATCTTGGTCCCAGTATCCGCTTGTTGTGCGTTTCGGGTTAAGGCAACTGAATAAAATTCACCTACACTATTATCACCCATTAATACTACGCTTGGGTACTTCCATGTGATGGCGGAGCCTGTTTCTACTTGAGTCCATGATATTTTTGCGTCGGTATGGCAGATACCGCGTTTGGTAACAAAGTTATAGATACCCCCTTTGCCGTTTTCATCGCCTGGGTACCAGTTTTGAACGGTTGAATATTTAATTTGTGCACCTTTTAGTGCAACCAATTCGACAACTGCTCCGTGCAGCTGATTTTCGTCTCGCGATGGCGCGGTACAGCCTTCAAGATAGCTAACATAGCTACCCTCATCAGCAATAATGAGGGTGCGTTCAAATTGACCCGTATTCATCTCATTGATCCGGAAGTAGGTCGACAACTCCATCGGACACCTAACCCCTTTAGGTATATAAACAAACGAACCGTCACTAAATACTGCACAGTTTAAAGCGGCGTAATAATTATCTCTTACTGGGACCACTGAGCCCAAGTATTTTTTGATTAATTCAGGATGTTCGATTATCGCTTCTGAAAGTGAACAGAAAATCACGCCTGACTCAGCAAGCTTTTCCTTGAAGGTGGTGATAATAGAAACACTATCAAATACTATATCAACGGCCACACCAGCCAGCATTTCTTGTTCATGTAATGGAATACCTAGTTTTTCGTAGGTACGCAGCAGTTCTGGGTCGACCTCGGCCAAACTTTTAGGTGCATCATCCTGACTTTTGGGGCTCGAGTAGTAGGCAATGGCATCAAAGTCAATTTCTGGGTAATTGACTTGCGCCCATTTGGGACGCTCCATCTCTAGCCATTTTTGGTAGGCCTTTAAACGCCATTTCAGCATGTATTCTGGTTCATTTTTTTTTGCTGATATTTTTCGTATGACATTTTCATTTAATCCAGGATCAAATGTTTGCATTTCAACATCGGTAATAAAACCCGCTTCATAGCTGGAATTAATACGCTCATCAATAACATTGCTTTCGCTCATAATGATTAACTCTCTTTTTGTAGATTTGCAAAGTAAATAGTGTGGAGTCACATAGCCACTTTTTGATCTCGAATGTATTGTGTGAAACTCAAGCACCATAAAGGATACCAATTTAGTAATGTATGTTAGCCTGTATGGAGTTAACAATCAATACAATACCAAATTAGTATATATTGTTTATGTTTATGGTTAAGATCATGACTGACTTGAAGGACTTCAAACAATGGTTAGTAAATAGAATAAATTTACAATGGTTGATAGATAGAATAAATTTGCCAACTAATATTTAATTCTTGGGAGAGAATTGGGAGAAATTGGTCATACCATTGAGGTATACTAATCAACATGTTTATGCTGGTACGATAAGAATATTTTTAGAGGAGGAGATTTCATGATAAGAATTAGTCGTATGGCCGACTATGCACTTTTGGTAACATTCAAGATGCGAGGGTTTGATGAGCTAATTACGCTAAATCGCTTGTGTGAGTTGACTAATTTGCCTCAACCGACCATTCGTAAATTGATGCGCGCTCTAACCCAAAGCAATGTAGTCAAATCAGTTAGGGGCTCTCACGGTGGTTATAAACTGTGTAATCGCTCCAGCCAAATATCTATTGCAGAGGTGATTGAAGCGATTGACGGTCCAATAGCACTAACGGAGTGTGCCAAGTCAGGTGGAGGTGATTGTCAAATTGCAAGTACCTGTGAATTAAAAGAAAATTGGAATATCGTCAACCGTTTGATATCCAATGCTCTCCACAATGTAACACTTGATGCGATGGGACATATGCCCTTCGATATTAAACAACTGAATTCAGAGCTAATAAAAGTACCAGACTAAAACCAGTAACTATTCAAAAATAAGAAGCCGCAACTCGTTATTCACAGTATTCATAGCATTTCGCTTATCTTTATTTAAAACCCATGACAATCATAACCCTCAAGTTTTTTGGGCTTTTTATTCATATACAAAAAGTGTTCATAACCTACCGAAAAAGCAAAAGGGTTGGCATTATAATCAGCGTAATATTGATCCCGACCCAATTTTGCTTCGTTAACGCCAGATGCAAAACCACTTAAAAAATCATCTCTATGATTCATCAATAAATTTGTAAAATCTCCGTCACTATCTACCACTTCAAACACACCTTCATGAATAAATTTATCAAGAAGTGTTACGTTAAACGAGCCGCTATAAATCTCGGTTTCAGGATCAAATTTAATCAATGATGTGCTGTTACCGCTGGCGGCCTCCATTAGAGAAACGAATAATTCCCGTATTTTTTTTGATATCAATTTATCAACCTTTTAATTTTAGAAATGGCTATATTTGTGTATCTAACATATTAGCCAATGCTTCTTGGGTAATAGCTGATTCTTTTTAGCCGCTTTTAGCCCCTTTTAGCACAGGCCGACAATAAGCACAGGCCGACAATAAAGTGTCATATTTTTGCTAGCTTCTTAGCTAGTGACCGACTAGCTCCTATGAGCCTAATATAGTCATTCAACCATAGATATTCATCGATTATGATGATTAAGGTTATGTGCTTAGTCGACAGTCGAGCGTTAAACCTGACGGTGAAGTTTTTGCCATAAGGGACGTTCGCGATTCGATATATCAGCGTCTCTGACCCCACAGTTGGCTTAGTTCTGGCAATAACACAGTAATTCAATTTACAAATGAGGTGTTAAATGTTGCAACTAGTCAATTATATCCGGTCTGCTTATATTGTTATACCGCCTGTAAAAAGAATTATTGTGTCAATTTTATCTTGTTATCACACAATAAAAAAAAACGTATTCAGTGCGGCTATCGCAATGTTTTTGGCCATTATTAACTTTTCTGCTGATGCAGCCGATCAGTCGATTGCCATAGATTATTTGCATGGTGAAGGAGACTTAAGCGGCATACGACTCGCTTATCGCCCCTATCATGGTCAAATCACCCAGATACAGTGGTTGGGAGAATTCGACCTATATTGGGAACTCAGTGTTAATTTCTGGGAATTTGGCGCTGATAATCAGCATGACACCAACTATGCACTGGCTTTGTCGCCGGTCATGTCAAAACAATTTGCGACCACAGCCGATAAGTACCCGCTTAAATGGGAATTCGGAGTAGGGGTATCATTAATTAACGATACAATTTTTGCAGGAAAAGATATTGGTTCGCACTATCAGTTTGAAGACCGATTAGGACGGGTGTTGGAGTTTGATGACAACCTTAAAC
>NZ_CAJXPA010000168.1 GCF_913058035.1 uncultured Paraglaciecola sp.
TTTGTAGCATATTTAGTTTACCCTTTTACAAATTATCCAAAAATCTGTATTGGGTAAATGTTTTGTTAATCGGAACCGTTAGACATGCCTCGACTTTTTATATGTTTACTACTTTTTTTGGCCAACATAGGTCCCACTTTTGCACAACAAAACATATCTAAAACTGATTTTTCAAATGAATTTACCATATTAGATATTCCCAACATAGCTGGAGAAATTAAGGTTGATGGGGTGCTTGATGATATCTATTGGCAACAAGCAAAACAACTTGAACTTAATTATGTGACTCGTCCTTTTGAAAATACTCATCCACCAGTCACCACTCAAGTCAAAATGTTTGAAAATGGGGACACTTTGTACGTCGCATTTATTGCACAAGATCCCAAAGTAGAGAACCTCAGTGCTTTTTATCGAGACCGAGATGGCATATGGAGCGATGACTTAGTCGGGATTAAGCTGGATACTTTTAACGACAGCCGTTTGGCTTATCAGTTTTTTGTTAATCCTCTTGGTATTCAAGCTGATGCAATACAAAATGAAATGACTGGCAGAGAAAGTGACAGTTGGGATGGTATTTGGCAGTCGGCAGGTAAAATTGTTGCTGGTGGTTATCAGGTCGAAATGGCTATTCCGCTGCGTATTTTAAATTTTAAAGAGGGTAACGAAAATAAGATCTGGGGAGCGGAACTAGTTCGTTATTACCCAAGAGCGGATCGTTTACGTATTTCAAATATGCCACTCGATCGAAACAACTCATGCAGTTTGTGTCAGATGGGTTCTATCGGAGGTTTTAAACAAGCCAAACAAGGAAAAAATCTGGCATTAGTACCTACCTTAGTTTTGGGTAAAGGTCAGAGCCGTGAGTTAGAAGAAAGTGAAGAGTGGAATGACTCAGATAATCAAGCAATAAGTTTAGATGTGAAGTGGGGAATTACGCCAGAGATATCCTTACAAGCTACGCTTAATCCAGACTTTTCACAAGTAGAAGCTGATGTGGCTCAGTTAAGTATCAACGACACCTTTGCGCTTTTTTTTGATGAAAAACGCACGTTTTTTTTAGAAAACTCAGATTACTTTTCAAGTAATTATAATCTGGTGTACACCCGTAATGTTGCGGCGCCTGATTATGGCGCTAACGTGACTGGGCGAATTGATCAACACACCTTTGGTTTTTTTGTTGCTAATGATGAGTCCACCACTTTTTTAGTACCTGGTAACTTGGGTTCTAGCATTGCTAGCTTTGAGCAGGAATCGCTCAATCTAGCTTTACGTTATCGTTATGATTTATCCGAGCAGTTGTCGGTTGGTTGGACAAGCACGCTGCGCGATGCAGAAGGTTATTACAATTATGTCAACGCTATTGATGCCAAATACCAACTTACAGATAACGATACTTTTCGTGCACAATTATTACGTTCTGATACTCAATATCCATTAGATTTATACAAAGAATTTTGTGACGATGATTGCGATCAAGATGACAACTATTCAGAAACAGCCTTACGCTTGAAAAAGCCTGAGGCTTTTAGTGGAAGTGCTTATCGTATCAGTTATGACCATGAGGAGCGTAATTGGAATGTTTCTATGCATCAAAATAGTCGTAGCTCGGGTATTCGTACAGATTTAGGTTTTGGCTCATTGGCTGACAGCCAAAAGTCTGCCGTAAGAGGGGGCTATAACTGGTTCAGCGAAAACACTTGGTGGAATAAAATCAGGTTATCCGGTGACTGGGATATCAGCCATAACGATAATAGCGAACTGATCGAAAAAGAAGCAGAAGTGTCTTTAAGTATGAATGGACAACTGCAGTCTTATTTTAAGATAAACTTTCTAAAACGGGATAAAGTGGGTCTTCGAGATGACCCAAGTCAGCTCAGTATTACTAACAATAGCACCTTGTTCACCGAACAGCAGAGCAGTTTTTATTTTGAAATGCGCCCAAGCCGATCGTGGTACATAAGCACTTTTGCGCGTTATGGAGATCATATTGATTACGACAATAATCGCCTGGGTAAACAATGGTTTGTGCGGCCAACAATAAACTGGAGTATAGGTAAAAGTTTGCAGTTTAAACTGCGCCATACGTTTCAGGATCTTGATGTAGATAATCAGCAATTGTTCACTGCAAAATTGTCTGATTTTCGTGCCACATATCAGTTTAATCAGCGCCAGTTTTTGCGTCTTATCTTGGTTTATTCTGATATTGAACGTAATCCACAAAATTATACTTTTGACGTCGATGCCAGTAGCAAAGGTTTAGGTACTCAAATCTTGTATTCCTACAAACTAAACCCCTTAACCAAATTCTTTGTAGGTTATTCAGACTCAGCTTACCAAGATGATGTGCTGACATCATTGACTAAAAACGAACGTTCAGTGTTTATGAAATTTAGTTACGCTTGGCTAAATTGATATATAAAACAACGAACCATATCGACGAATGAATATTATTAGTGATTGTTTTTGATTTCACCCCTATCAAAGACAAAAAATGTGCGCACCGGTAAGTGATTTTGAAAAAAATACCAAGTCTCTTTTTTGAATTTATAACCTCTTTTGGCATCTCCTAGGCTGGCAAAATGTAGACCAAATATCTTGCCATGCCTTTTTTTCACTCAAATTTTGGTTTCCAAGCTCTAATTCGTCACCAAAATCTACTTTAGATTTAGGAGTTAAATCTGTTGGGTCAATACCTATATCCACTACACTTTGACGCATAAAACTGGCATTCACACCTGATATTTTGGGTGTGTATAAAATGTCACTGGCACTACTGTTAATCATCATATCCTGATAGTCGTCAGCAATATTAGCTTCTACGGTAGCTAAAAATCGTGTTCCCATGTAGGCCATATCAGCACCCGTTATTTCGGCTGTAGCCACATCTTTACCATGAGATAAATTGCCTGCTAAAATGACCGTTTTATCAAAAAACTGCCTAATCTCGGCGATCATTGCAAATGGGTTGGTGGAACCTGCGTGTCCTCCAGCCCCATTGCAAACAGCGATTAAGCCATTGACCCCTGCAGCGGCGGCTTTTTAACATGGTGGCGTTAACCACATCATGAAAAACTATACCGCCGTAACTATGAATAGCATCTACTAACCCTGCTACTGCACCTAAAGAAGTGATGACTAAAGGCACTTTGTGTTTAACACAGATGTCCAGATCGGCTTGCCAACGTGGGTTACTTTTATGCAAAATTAAATTCATTCCAAAATTTCGCATCAAAATTCGCATCAATTCGCATCAATTCGCATCAAAATTCGCATCAATTCGCATCAAAAGGTACAGCTTGTTTACCACTTTGTTTTTACCAGTTAGATAAACCTGTTTGGATCTCAATTAACCAGGACTCAAAACCTTCGCTAGTACGTTGGTTAAGCGCGGGAAAGGTACCTACTGTTCCGGCTTTCCATAACGAGTTCGATACCACTAGCAAAAAACATCGGTGAAGCGATAAGAGGTAAACGCAAACGATGCTTAAATTGAACAGGAATAGTCATAATGTTTCCAATGGTGATTTGGGTGGAACCTTGCTCACTTGTATTTTTATCGACCTAAAATGCCGCGAGCGATCACTTCTTTCATAATTTCTGAACTGCCTGCATATATAGTTTGAATACGTGCATCGCGATAAAAACGGGAAATAGGATATTCATCTGTGTAACCATAACCACCAAACAGTTGTAGACACTCATTTACCATAGTGAGCTGCATTTCTGTAGCAGCTAGTTTTAACATAGCGGCATCTGTGACTGTCATTTCACCCGTTTTATACTTAGCCATATGTTTTTCTAAAAGTGCACGACATAACTCTAGTTCTGTTTGACATTGCGCTAGTTTAAATCGGGTATTTTGAAACTGTGACACAGTTTGGCCAAATGCTTTGCGATCCTTTACATAATCGCAGGTTAGATCTAGTGCACCTTGGGCATGACCGATGGCTTGTACGGCACAACCTAGTCGTTCGCGAGGCAGTTCTTGCATCAGATAAACAAATCCCTTGCCCTCTTCGCCTAATAGCGCGTTACTTGGTATCCGCATATTTTCAAAAAATAATTCGGCTGTATCACTACAATGCTGACCCATTTTTTCAATAGGTTTGCCAGTGGAAAAACCAGGAAGGCTAGTATCAACTAAAAACAACGAGATACCTTTTGAGCCAACATGAATATCAGTTTTGGCACATACAATAATCATATCGGCGTCATTGCCATTAGTGATAAAGGTTTTTGAACCGTTTAGTACATATTCATCACCTTCTTTTATTGCACTGGTGCGCATCCCAGCTACATCACTACCGGCACCTGGTTCGGTCATAGCTAATGCGGTTAGCACTTCTCCTGATACCATGCCGGGCAACCAACGATCGTGTTGCTCTTTGGTACCAATATTTAATACATAAGGTGCCACAATATTGGCATGAATGTTATAACCAGTAGCTAAACCATGAAATCCCAAACGACACATTTCCTCTTGTATCATTTGGCACACTTCAAAACTGGCATCTGCAGCGCCGTACTTTTCTGGAAAGTCGACTAGCAACATGCCCGCGCTACCCAAGGTATTCCACATTTCTCGAGGCATTTTATGGTTTTTTTCCCATGTATTGTAATGGGGTAGAACCTCTTGCTCTAAAAAGCGCAATACCATATCGCGAAACATCTGTATTTCTTCGCTGTTGTTATCTTGTGTTGCGGACATGGGTGACCCTTGAAATTAACTGTATATAAATATTATCAACATATGAGTGTTCATAAGCAATGATGAATACAGTCATTAATTTAACATATACGGACATAGATATTGTAAGCTAGCCTGTTAATAGCCTATAAAGTCAACTTAGTTGATAAAAGCGGACATAAATGCCAGCAGAACATAAGCTTACCAATCGTCACACAATTGCCAGTTACTTCGCAGGTGCACATTTGCATAACGGGGTTTGTTTGGGAGGAAACGAACAACAAATTTTGGCTCTAGCAGGTCTTACTCACGCGCAGTTAAAGCATCCTAAATCAAGAATATTGGCTACTCAGTTATCCAGTATTGTAAAAAGTTGTTGGCGAATAAGTGGTGATGAATTATTGGGGTTTACTCAGCAAAAAGTAAAAGTAGGCATGTTTAATTTATTGGCTGAACGCTTAATTAGGTGTAAAACCCTTACAGAAGCATTGGCTTATAGTGTGGTCTTTTACAACCTAACAGGCGACCAATTACAAATTAAGGTTGAGAGGCGAAGTACACAAGTATGTGTAAGTGTGAATGCTAACTTTAAGTCAAGCAGTGACAGAACTTCATCGAATAGTGTGTTGACTGAATTATTGTTGTTAATTTGTCATCGCTTTCCAAGTTGGCTAGTGGGTAGAGTCATCCCACTAAGCCAAATTCATGTGAAACATGGAAAACCGACTCACCACGAGGAATACAGATTGATGTTTCCTTGCCCTTGTATCTATCAAAGCACAGACAATATGCTGGTGTTTGACGCCAAATATTTAGACCTACCTGTGGTACAAACTCCACAAGAATGGGTGAAATACGCTAATCAGATCCCATTACAATGGTTTAAAAAACAATCTTATAACGATACTTGCAGTGCTCAGGTGATAAGGATTTTAGAGAGCTCTTTGTCGGGTAAAGGATCTAATTTTGATAACGTGGCCACAAAGTTAAATATGACATCAAGAACCTTGCGCCGAAAATTAATCATCGAAGGCAATCGTTTTCAGCAATTAAAAGACAATACTCGACGTGACAAGGCTATTCATCTTTTTGAACAGGCCGACTTGACCATAGCTGAAATAGGTTTAGCGGTAGGTTTTACTGAACTAGCCACGTTTTCTCGTGCTTTTAAACATTGGACGGGTGTATCTCCTAATACTTATCGTAATTATCATTCACAAACGTCTTGGTGATCCAAAGATTGGTCGTTGAGTCATCTCAGTTACTTGAGATAAAAATCAGTAAATAAAATAATGATCTGAGTACAAAAAAGATGGCTGAATGTTTACTGGAATTCTCTGTTCTTTTGTGAAATTAAGCTATCGAGGTCTCCAGTAATAGTGCTTGACGAATAACTTGAAAAAGTCACGGATTGACCACATATATAAACTACGGCAAGTCTAGCCGTGTCGAATAAGGAAGTCAGTTATGGAAGTATTACTCGATTACATTTTTTCCGCGCAAACCCTTATCTTGGTGTTTGTGGTGGTTCTACTGAAAACGTCAATTAAGTTTGTCCCACAAAACCGTGTTTTTGTGATTGAACGATTCGGTAAATTCCAATCAAACAAAGAAGCTGGTCTTAATTTTATCTTGCCCTTTGTAGACCGAATCTCTGCTAATCGTTCACTTAAAGAACAAGCGGTCGATGTGCCTCAACAAAGCGCTATTACCAAAGACAATATTTCATTAGGTGTTGATGGTGTCTTGTATTTTCGTGTGGTCGACCCTTACAAAGCGACATACGGTGTAGATGATTACTTATTTGCTGTAACACAACTTGCACAAACCACCATGCGGTCTGAGTTAGGTAAAATGGAGTTGGATAAGACCTTTGAAGAAAGGGACTTGTTAAACACTAGTATAGTTTCAGCAATCAATGATGCCGCGGGTCCTTGGGGTATTCAGGTGCTTCGTTATGAAATCAAAGATATTGTGCCGCCACAATCTGTGATGGAAGCGATGGAAGCTCAGATGAAAGCTGAACGGGTAAAGCGGGCACAAATCTTAGAATCAGAAGGCGACAGGCAAGCAGCGATTAATCGTGCCGAAGGTGAAAAAGCATCAGTAGTTTTAGCTGCTGAGGCAGATAAAGAAGAACAAGTATTGCGCGCAGAAGGTGAAGCTAAGGCCATAGTTGCCGTTGCTAGTGCTCAAGCAGAAGCATTGCGTCAAGTGGGTGCAGCGGCTGCTACAGAAGAGGGGCAAAAAGCTATCCAGTTGGACTTAGCTACTAAAGCAATTGAAGCAAAACAAGCGATTGCCAAAGAGTCATCGGTAGTGTTATTGCCCGACAGTAGTACAGAGCCAGCCAGCGTAGTTGCACAAGCAATGACCATTATTAATCAGTTAAATAAGGGATAATGTATGGGCTGGGTACTCAATAATTTAACAGAAAGTTTGCTCATTCTTGGTATTGTTTTATTAGCGATAGAAATCGTTGTACTAGGCTTTTCAAGTTTTGTACTGTTTTTTGTGGGTTGTGCAGCTGTGGCGACTTCAGGATTATTATATGTGGGTATCATTCCAGACACGATGTTAGCGGCAATGTTTAGTACCGGCATATTAACCGCTCTGTCAGCTTTTTTGTTATGGAAGCCTTTAAAAAGTATGCAAACTAACGTCGACACAAGCAAAGTTAAAAGTGACTTGGTAGGTCATCGTTTTATTTTAGTTGAAGATGTGACTCCAAAACTGACGCCCAAATATCACTACTCAGGTATCAATTGGAAACTAATAACCACAGATAATTTGGTTGCTGGTACCCGCGTGGAAGTCATACAAGTTGATGTTGGAAAATTCCACATTAAAGCTATTTAGTCCTTGGTCAACAATAAAAAAGTCGGGTAAATCCGGACCTTTTTATTGTTGGTGGATTCATTGCTTGTAAATTTTTGTGTAAACTAATATAAATATTAATAGCGCATACCATCCCATAAAAGCATCAGAATACTTATGCACAAGCAAAGACCGCTATTTAAACATATCCGAAACCACGATACGCTTTTTAGCGAGCTGGCGATGGCCAGGCATTCTTTCGCACAGAGCCTTGGCCTTAACGATTATGCATATCACAAAACTCCTAAATTTATTACTGCTGATGGCCGCAGGCTGACCATTGAGCCAGAGAGAAGTGTGATAGTGCATGACTACCACTCTTTTATGGGGGTAAAGCATATTTTGCAGCGCGACATTCCCGGTTTTTATATTGTTAATAACAGTGATATTGGGTTTCGCTATCCCACAGCCGCAATTGCGGGTCAAGACGCCCCCTTTATAAAACGTTTTCGTTCGGAGTTTTTTCACAAAGTAGACGAAGATCGCAGTATCTGCCGGCCGCGCAACCTATCTTTTGGGATTAAAAGTCGTGGTAAAGGTGACAACAGACAGGAATACGAAGTGTGGGTGCCTGATGAGCATGTTCAACTTGATCCCACGCCGTTATTTATTGATAAGTATGGTGAGGATTTACCTGATGACGTGCGTGATTTCGCTAGTTTGGAGCCTGTTGTATATGGTTGGATGGGGGTTAAACGCGCCGCATTTGAAGCTATATATGTTGATAAGAAAAACATGGGTGATATCGCTATTATTATAGGCTTGTCGGTTGACGCGTACAACATTGGTGCTATGCCAGATTTGTCTTATTCTCCTGTGGTTGGCAGTTCAATAGCAGTGAGTAACGCTGAACTTGAATGGGAAGTGATGGGTTATTACGCCCCAAAAAGTGCTGATTTTGATCACGATCATATCTGGTCTGCTATTAACCATGCTATTGAAGCCGTGGGAGTAGCGGTTAATGATATTTATGACAAGGTGTCAATTGCTACAAGTGAAAGTAAAACGGAGCGTATTCTTAGCTGTATCCAAGGCCAACACATACCTGCAGAACAAGTGTTGCAGTGGAATTTAAAACCTTGGGAGTTCTTACAAGTTGCCAGCATGCATAGGCGTAAATCTCATGACCCCAGTCGCTCAGTTAATTTACTTGGCAGGCTCAACCGGCTTTTCTATCAAGAGTCTTTTATTCTGCCATCACTCAAAACGATACACGATTACATCGCCCAGCCAATAAAACGTTAGCTTACTGTAATCGGAACCCATATTTATCTGTTTCGGGCTAATTTGTTTATTGTGGGTGAATAGTGGGTGAACTGTGAGTTGTTTTTCATAGGGCGGTAATCTAGTTTCTCCATAAACTGCTCCCTGCACTGCTCTATACCTTGATCTTTTAACCGTTATCTCTGCCGTCATTGTTCACCTTAAACTTTCTCCTGAATGCGAAAAAAAAACTGACCAGATAACACCATTTTTTTAGTAAATGTGTCGGATATTTTTACATTTTTAATATTTAAGAAAATACTATATACCTTAAGCGATTGAATATTAAATGTATTTTTTTTTTGGAACGTTTGTTGCAGTTCTTGTATTAATTTTAATATTAATATTAAAATTTAGTTGTGTTGCTATA
>NZ_CAJXPA010000169.1 GCF_913058035.1 uncultured Paraglaciecola sp.
ATTTCTTTTTGAGCTTTATGCATATGCCCGGGATACCAATGAACTGCCATTTAGTCTGCCTATTTAATTAATCATAAAACATGATATGAAACATTTGGAAGGTGAAAGATTTAGTTAGTGAAATGCATAACCAGTTGAATGATCACCATAATGACTAACAAGGGTAATATCCAGCGACCCAATTTACCCATTTGCTCGCTCGACATTCTGAACTTAGAACGTTCAATTAATGGAACAATTATAATTAGAGCAACAAATAATATGGCTAAAATAATTAATACTGTCACCTGTCACCTACCTTTGTGTCGGGCCTGCTTGTATCATCTATGCGTTTTTCCATTTTATGCCAATCCCATTGCATATTTCATCACATTATTTTTTATGGGGCCTGCGTTGTTTGCCAACTTTAGACCTAGGTTACGTAACAGTTCGAATGGCGTATTCCTATTACTGAATAATGAATATAACAAATCCATAGCACTCATCATCATTAAATTATCTCGACGACGGCTTTCCTCATATTTTTTTAACCAGTCACAGTAATTATTTGGCTGTAAAATGACTGCAGGTTCATTTATCGCAAGTTCTTTACGAATGATATCAAGTAATACAGCCACGTCCTTAAAGCCTAAGTTCACTCCCTGACCGGCTAATGGGTTGATGGTATGCGCAGCATCACCAATTAGCACGGTACTCCCCTTAAAGTATTGATTCGCATGCATGCGGGTCAGCGGGAAACTCGCGACATCAAGTATTTCAAAATCTGTCAAATCAGCTGGAAAATGTTGAACTATATGTTGTTTTAACTTTTCTTTAGACAAGCTTTTTAATTGTTTTATCTCATTTGCACTATTGTACCAAACGAGCGATGCAAAACCGTCATATAAAGGTAAAAAAGCCATAGGTCCATCAGGAGTAAATTGTTGCCAAGTTATATCTTGTTGTACATCATATGTTTTTATTTGAATACCTAGAGCCTGCTGAGAATATTGCCAACCTTGAACACCTATGTTGGCAGCGGCACGAACCACGGAATTCCCGCCATCAGCACCGATAAGCAGTTTTGCTTTTATAATCTGACCATCTTCTAACGTAATCTGAGAAGTATCGCTAGACGTTATATCTGTTACTTTTAAGTTCTCATAAAAAACTACATTTTGATTTTTTTCAATTGCAGCATGTAAACTTAGTTGGACTAGTCGATTTTCAATAATATGCCCAAGGTGAGGCTGGTCGATGGCTTTACAATCAAAGTCTGTGCGACATGATGGTTTATCCCACACCGACAATCGTTTGTATGGGCACAGCCGCATATTTTTGATATGTGTCCATGCTCCTAAGTCATGCAGCAAAGCTTCCGAAGTTAAACTAACGGCAGCAACCCGCATATCCGGTGGCTGTTTAGAATCAAATGGCACGGGCATAGAAGGTTCAATGACAGCGATTTTGAAGCCCAGTTTTGCCAGGCCTAAAACCATAGCCGAACCTACCATTCCCCCTCCAACCACACAAAAATCAAACAAAACATTTACCTCTAGTTGAGCGCTAAATTACTTTAACACGTGACAAAATTGAGCTGAAATAGTTTGTCTAAATGTTTTCTAAATTCAGCTCCACTCAATAATACGCTTCAGAAGTCTTATTAGTTTTGCCACAACATTAAATAGACCGTGATGTAAAATTGATATTATTGAGTGTAAACGTGGAATAAAGGAATAATTTCGGTTCACTATGCTCTGTGACTAAGTTTTATCGGTGTTACGATCCCAGGTATAATTCACACCTTTGATCTGCCTAAAGCTGTAAATGCAGAGCCAATGATAACAACAGCTGCACCAATATAAGCCCAATAATCTAAGTCGCTAGTGGTGAAATGCTGTGGTAGCCAATTCACTGCCACCAGCATGCTCAAAAAAGTAAAAATGGGAGCCATAGCTAAAACTGCACTGACCTTGGCAGCTTGCCATATATTTAGAGCCTCGGTGAATGCACCGTATGCAACTATGGTATTCACACAACAAAACAAAAGTGCTAAAACATGGATCAGCTGCATATCCATCAGCTGAAGCACGTTAGAAAATGGTAACAATACACAAAAACCAATAATATAAATTAACAAGGTTAATTGTTTTGCCGTGAGTACTTTTAGCAGAGGTTTTTGCATTAATGCATAAGCGGCCCAAGTGGTAGCTGCAAACAAAATAATTAATACACCCGTGGTAAACTGACTTAAAGATAAAAACAAGTTAGCTAGTCTGTCGTTAAAAAATAAAATCAAGCCCAAAAAAAGCATTAAGGCACCAAAGATTTCAAGCCGGTTTAAACGTTCTTTATAAAACACCACGCCCCCTACCATCAGCATGAAAGGGGCAGTTTGCATCACTATTTGAACGGTTTCTGGGTTTAGATATTCTAAACCTTTTACATTTGCAACATAATTAATTACCAAGAACAAACTGGCAAGCAACAACCCTATGCTTTTATTCCTGCTAAGTGCGGACAATCGCGGCAAAGACTTTCTTTTTAACAACAATAAAAATACAAATATCCCCGCCACAAAAAACCGGTATAAGGTGATGGTTACAGCATCCATTACCTCCAAACTCAGCATCAAAAAAGGCGGTAATATCCCCCACAAGACAGCAGTGGTGAGTGATAAAAAAAAACCATACCAGTGTTTTGTTACTTCTATGCTTGTTAGCCTCATAGCTTCTCCAAATAAATCTTAACTATTGATCTCAAACAACGCTACCGAACGCGGCTGACTGGCTAATTATTATAAGTTTTTGTTTACAATGTATATTCTACATTAGATTAAGGGCATTCATACAAATCTCACAAAATAGAAAGTAATGAAAAGTCGTTGTTTTAACATCGGGTGGTGATGCCCTTAATATGAATGCTTGTATTCGTTCAACTGAACTTACAGCCGAACACTATGAACTCGAAGTGATGGCTTATAAGCATGACTATAACGAACTAATTGAACAAGAATACAAACTACTCGTCCCTTCAGATGCGATAAATATCATTCAACGGGGTGGCACCATATTTAAAACTCGCCGTTGTGAAGACTCTCATACTAAGCTAGGCGGAATAGCTGCAGTTAGTAACTTACACAATTTACATATAGATATATTGTAAGTGATTGGTGGTGATGGCTCGTTTCGTGGTGCTCATCAAAAGGCAAGTTATTGGCTTACCTGGCACCATAGACAATGATATTAATGCCACAAATGCGACTATTTGATTTTATGCTGCCATTGAGACCGCACTGGATCCTATTAATAATAGTTCGAAGTAACGTAGATGCTTTAGAGCGTATTTTTTTAATTGAGGAAATGGGCAGATATGCAGGATTTTTAGAACTGAATGCTGCTGTAGCATCTGCACGCGGTTTACAGTCAATAATGTATTACTAGCTATATCATTGTAACAAGTAAAATTTTGTTATCTGGTGGTGTAATAACGTTGTCACAAATGCCCTGTGATAAAACTCAAGTTGAATGTCGCCCTGTTGTCCTAGGACACTAAAGAAGGGGCAGTTAAACAGTGTGTCAAAACAGAATTTTGGTGACTAAACTGGGTGCTTATGGGGTTGAACGAGCAATAACAGGTCAAAGTACATCATGGTGGGCGAATAAAATAATCAATTTGTCACTCTCCAGATTGAAATAAATTGGCAACAACAACTACTCAATTTATAATTTAACCATATCTTTAACTCGGTCTCGATAACTGCGACTGACTTTCAGTTCTGTTCCATTAGTCAATATTAAATGGTATTCGCCACTAATATGACTAATCATTTTTTGCACATATGTGATATTAACAATAGCTGAGCGATGGGTTCGAACAAATTTTCTTGGATCAAGCTCTTGCTCCAGCTCTTTCATTGTACGCCGCATTATATGAGTTTTACCTGTCGCATGAACACACATATAATCGCCCGCTGCATCAATCCACTGAATATCATTTATAGCTACTCGTGTGACTTCTGAACCGTCTTTTATTGCCAATATATCAGGATATTTATTACTCGTAATGCTTTCACCACTGGCTAATTTTCGCAAAATATCTTCACAGTCATCCCCAGTAAAATCAGCAACTAACCTAGCAAGTTTTTGCTTATTAACGTCTTGCTGTTTTTGCTCTAATGTAAACAATACTCTATCTATTGCGTCATTCAGACGTCTTTCATCAACAGGTTTTAAAACATAATCTAAAGCATGTATATCGAAGGCTTTAATGGCATAAGAGTCGAAGGCAGTAACAAATACAATCAAAGGAATGGGCTGTTTAAGCTCTTGTAGTTTATTGATGACCTGGAAACCATTCAGCCCTGGCATTTGAATATCTAGGAACACCAAGTCGGGACGAACAAGAGGGATAAGTGCCACAGCTTCAATTCCATTTTTACACTCACCAACAATATCAATATTGTCAAATTCAGCTAAACGCAAGGATAAGCCTTTTCGTGCAAGCGGTTCGTCGTCGACAATGACAGTACTAATTCTCATTTTTTTTGTCACTTGAGTTCTCACTTATTTCAAATGGTATACGGATATTAACTTTTATACCCGTTGGATAATTATGGGATATTACAAAAGAGTGCCTATTAAGATACAAAGCTTCCAGCCTTTCCTTTATATTATGCAGACCCACACCACCACTTTTACTAATGGGTAGTTGTCCGTTTTTAATTTCAGCACCAGGGCCATTGTCACTAACATTTAACATCAAATCACGACCAAACGTTTTAGCCGAAATATTGATACACCCGCCGTCTTCTAGTTTAGAAATAGCAAACTTAATCGAGTTTTCTATAATAGGCTGCAATATTAGACTAGGCACAAGGGCACTTTGGGTTTTTTCTTCTATATCCCAAACTACCGTTAAACGATCTTCAAATCTAACTTCTTCAATATCTAAATACAGCTCTAGTGCTTGAATTTCTTGGATAAGAGGTACTCGCTGAATGGGGTCTTTATCAAGAGAATATCGCAAAAAGTCACTAAGACGGGTAACCATGGCCTCAGCTGTCTTATTTTCTTTCATCAAAATAAGTGTCGAAATAGCATTCAGTGTGTTGAATAAAAAATGTGGGTTAAGTTGATATCTGAGCATTTTTATATGGGCTTGATGAGCCATAGATGAGGCTTTCAAAACGTTTTGTTTTTCTTTCATCAGCATTTGGTAATTTTTGATACCAAAATAACCACCAGTCCAGCATCCAATCATAATAAGAGAGTTTAATGTGTCTTTAAAATACCAATACCACTCATCTGGTCGATAACCTTTTTTGTATATTTCCCAGAGATTCACATTTTTTACAAAAGCCCAAATAAGCGCAGTAACATACAAACTAGCTGCCACCACAGCCAACATTCTAAGTGGACTCATGGTTCTAGCTTTGCGATAAATATAACGAAGAGGAATAGTCAGTAACCAACCAGCATACGCATTTAGCACAATAACAAACAACCAAACACTGCGCATGTCATTCAGAAATGAAGCAATATAATAGACAATAGCGAAACCACTCCAACCTGCTGTATGAAGTGTCCAAAACAAACGTTCCCGGCTATCGACTAGTTTTTCCCAATTAGGCACGTATATTCCTGAATGATAAACAAGTTGATAGTATACAAAAAATTAAACCAAGAAATAGTTTCCTTGGTCTGAGATAAGCGTCGTTTTAACGCAACTAAATGGAAATTTAATAGATAAAATTAATAATGGATATTTAAACGTTTTAACCAATGCACCCACCACCATGCAGGCCCCACCAATAAAAACTGCAGGTCTTTTAGAAAGCTTGGCTTTTTGCCTTCAATATTGTGTCCTACAAATTGCAAAATCCACATCACAACAAACAATGCAATACTGAACTGCCAAACAGAAATATCTAATGCTATCAATAATTTAATACCAAAAAATGACAATATGGATAGTACTGTCATAGCGGCACCAATTGGTCCAGACAAACGAAAGTAATAGTACAACGTCGGGATAACAATTATATGCGCCCACGTAATATCAAAGTAATCCATAAAAGTAATCGTAGGGATTGACCAAACAAGCGCTAGGGTGACAAAGTATATTGCCGGAACTGCTATTGCATGGATAAGAATATTTGTTTTGTTTTTGTGACTTTCGCCATACTCATTTAACAGAAACTCTATTTGACGCATATAAACCTCATCAGCATTTTATTAACGTTACTTTAACAATTCAATTTACTTGCATCAATTAAAACCTACTCGGTTGCCAATCAAATATGTGAATTACCCCTTAACCAACATTAAACCAAGCGTTAACTGATTAACTGCTTTTTTTGGTGATTCAAATTTGACACCCTTATATAGGCTAACCCCATCAGACTTGCAGTTAATAATAGTACCCGTTAGGAAAACGTTCTTATTTTTATATACTGCAAAAACATTTTCACAGCTTGTAAGGTTTCGATTTTGTGGAGATCACGCTCCTATCTATAATTATTTAACAACCATTTATTGAAATATTCAGCACCACAGAGTCGCAAATAACGAAGTTACTTTTGACATCAAAAATGTGGATCGCGATCCAAGTTTACACCTTGGATCCGTAGGTAAATTATGTATTTGAATAGCAAAAAGAAAACTAGTGAGGATTAAATGACTTGGTTTTGTGCTCATCAGTATAACCTTGAAAGCTATGACCTCACCTGTATCTTCAATAACATGTATGGCGACCACTGTCTTATCTTAAGAGAGTCCGTTACTCAATGAGCCCTATATTACTTTATCTAGGTATCTAAAAATCATACGACGCGTACCGTCCATAACTACAAATTCGATTCCTCACACTTTTGACAATAGTTGCAGTAGTTAATTATAAATTAATGGGCCTGCCTAGACACATAGAACGTATTTTTTTAGTCTTCATTCGTCAACCCAATCTTTCCTGCAAAATTGCCATTTAATTAATAATCCTTACTCAACTTTGTTGTTATCATTAGCCATATAAAAGCGACTACAACCTTAAATAAAGTTTATATAAACAATAACTCGTTACGGTATATTTATATGCCCAAGCCATCAAGATCGTTGTTTTATCATCAAATAGAGATACACCATGCATACTCATCAAGCACCCATTCATTACTGCGTTAACGTTTCATCTATTGCAGGGCATATATTTGATGTGAGCTTACGCATTGAAAACCCTGATACAAATGGACAAATATTGACATTACCCGCGTGGATCCCAGGTAGTTATATGATCCGTGATTTCGCCAAAAACATCGTCACTATTAGCGCTAAAGATGATAATGGGCTAGAAATTAACGTCCAAAAAAGCGACAAGCAAACTTGGAAGGTAAAAGCTGTTAACACTGCATTAAATATTAAGTATCAGGTATATGCGTTTGATTTGTCAGTAAGAGGTGCGTACATAAACGATGAAATAGCATTTTTCAATGGTACCAATATGTTTTTGGCCGTGGTTGGGCAAACAGATCAACCGTGCACATTAACATTAGAAAAGCCAACACTACCTGAATTATGCCATTGGAGAGTGGCGTCTTCTATGCCTACCAAGAATCAAAATAAGCATACATTTGGGGACTACTGTGCCGAACACTATGAAGAATTGATTGATCATCCTGTATTGCTAGGTGAATTCGATATTTTGCCATTTTCCGTCGCTGATGTGGATTTTGAACTAATACTCGCAGGTGGCCATCAAGCTGATGTGAAACGTATTACAAAAGACTTAACCAAAATATGCCAGCATCATGTAGAATTTTTTGCCGATAAACCTCCAGTTAAGTGCTATCAATTTATCACCCTATTAACAGATAATGCATTTGGGGGCTTAGAACACATAAGTTCTACCGCGTTAATGTTCAGCAGAAACGATTTACCCAACTTATCTAATCCACTCAAAATGACTGATGGCTATCAAGTATTTCTAAGTTTGTGCAGTCACGAGTTTTTCCATACTTGGCATGTGAAAAGAATTAAGCCTCAAGAACTGTTTGACGCACCATTAGACCAAGAACAATACACAGAACAATTATGGATTTATGAAGGATTTACCAGCTACTATGACGATTTCAGTTTACTGCGTTGCTCTGTTATCTCTCAACAAGAGTATTTAAAAGTCGTAGGTCAAAACCTAACCCGACTTATACGTAACAAAGGACGCTTTAAACAAACCATCACTGAGTCGAGTTTTGATGCTTGGACAAAGTTTTACAAACAAGATGAGAGCGCCGTAAATAATATTGTTAGTTACTATAACAAAGGCGCTGTATTAGCTATGTGCCTGGATTTGTTGATAAAACACAAAAGCAACGGAGACTATAGTCTAGATGATGTAATGCGATATTTGTGGAACCAACACGGCAAGCTCCATATTCCTACCCCAATAGATGTTGTACAAACTATTGTTAAAGCACAGCTGAACTTAGATTTACATGATTTTTTCCAATCAGCTTTATACTCCACCAAAGAGTTACCCTTCAACAAACTACTGAATAAGTTTGGCGTTAAATGTCATTTTTTACCTAGAGAAAATCTTGATGACAAAGGCGGTGTAATAACAACATCGTCTATTAAAATCGACTTTGGTGCGCAAATAAAAGCACGTGAAATAGGCGTACAAATCATTCAAGTAACAGAAAACACTGCGGCTTATGAGTCTGGATTGCAAGTCGGTGACATCTTGATAGCTATCAATAAATGGGTAGTCAGTAAAGAAAACTTAATAGCACAGATTAACTTTTTATCTCTTGGCCAAACAGTACAACTTAGTGTTTTACGTGATAAAAAACTCAAGCAACTGACTTTTATTGCCGTTGAAGCACAAAACGACACTATAGCCTTGGAAATCATTGACCAAACTTTATGTAATAAGTGGTTAGGATAAGGAATAATTACATGTTTGAAGTTTTATAAGTAAAAAGTTTATTGCCTTTCTTGGGGTGATGTTGTCGATATTCCTTCATCGCCTAACAGGGCAAAAAACTGGTTTACCAACGGCCTTGAAATCCCTGTTAACTTAGTGG
>NZ_CAJXPA010000170.1 GCF_913058035.1 uncultured Paraglaciecola sp.
ATCCCGTCCTCGTCGATTCCAACTAGATGAAACGATGAAATAGGTCTGCCATTAGGAGATATTCCAAATGAAATAGTTTTTCCGGAAAGAGTTGGTTCGGTAGTAAATTCAAGATTTTTAAAAGGCGTAAGGAACGTACTTACAATTGGAGAGAACCCAGCGCTGTTTTGGGCTCTGATTTCCACAGAATACATCAAACCATTGGTGAGACCAGAAAAACTATTGGCAAAAAGCCCAACATCGGATGGGCTGATATTACGTTTCTGTACCAAAACATGCTAATTATTAAAAATGCTTAGTAAAACCGAAAGTAAAATAAATTAGTTCAGTAAAAACAATTAAATAGAAGGGAACGCAACTGGTCATACCTCTTAGTCAATCCAACCAGATAAAGTTAATAGTGCAATTATGACTAGCAAAAACATCACATTTCGTTTAGCTAAGCGCACCAAAGTGCACGGTTCTTCGGTACAGTCATTTTCATCTGGTTCAATTTCTTCAGCTTGTTTTGATACATCTAACAACAGTGTTTTTGCCTGTACTGCAGGGTCGGGTAGATAACTTAACCAAGTAGGAAAAGCGCGAGAAAAATGCCCAACTAATAAAAAACCTAAAGCAGTAATACGTACTGGTATCCAGTCAACAATATTAAGTAAGCGCTTTACCTGATTGGCAACTTGTATATTATCGTTTGAGAATTTTGAGCCCATTTCTCTAACTAATATATAAAAAATCGCTCCTGCAGCACCACAAGCCGCGAACCATAAAATAACTGCGGTATAATGTCGGTAGTTTTGCCAAACGAGGTTTAGCCCAAAAGAGACGGTATCTTTGTCATCGCCACTAATTTGATCCTCATACATATCACAGGCTTGCGAATCTCCTTTATTTGCGGCTTGTAAAAAACATTTATAAGTAGCGCGAATAGCTGGGCAACCCACACAAACCATAAGTATGGCGGTGCTTATAACTAACTCTACTAATCCACCAGCAAATTTTTGTACGATTAAATAAATAATCATCACAGGCACAAATATAACCAGTGTTAAGACCCAAGATTTAGATGACGAATTAAACCAGCCTCGAGACTCGATATTTTCTAAATACTTGTCTGCGTAAAATCCCGCCTGCCAATACTGGGATTTAGTGGTGATGCGTTCGACTAGTAATACCAGCAATAAGCTGATTAGTGTCATGATGTTATCTCTTGTTAATATTTAGATTGTGGCAGATTAATCATATCATCTGCCGATATTGCGACCAATTAAAAGCAATACCCGGGTCAGTTTTTCTACCAGGTGCAATGTCATTATGGCCAACAATACGCCCTAGGGTAATTGCAGTATAATCTTGCATCAATTCTTTGGTTAAAACACTTAAACTTTGATATTGAGCTTGGGTGTAGGGAATGTGGTCAGCACCTTCAAGCTCAACCCCAATAGAATAATCATTACATCTGCCAACACCTTGGAAACTAGATACGCCAGCATGCCATGCTTTTTTATCAAACGGCACAAACTGCACAATGTGACCATCGCGTTTAATCAAGCAATGAGCAGACACGCGCATTTGATAAATGCTGGCAAAATAAGGATGTAACTTAGGATCTAAACAGCCAGTAAAAAAGTATTTTATATCATCACTTCCAAACTTATTTGGGGGCAACGAAATATTATGTATGACCAAAAGTGAAATAATGGTCTGAGCTGGGCGTTCATCCCAATGCGTGGTAGGGCAATATTCTGCATGTGTTAAAATAGCGTTTTTAATCAAGGTTCTAGCGGTATAAAAGGCCTGATGTTGTTATGATAGCAAAGTGGATCGATATAACAAAGTGGATCAATCAACGCTGACAAATTTTTTGGAGAGTGAATTAATCAATGCAACAGAATAAAATGGGTAAAAGCATGTTGATTGTTGCTTGGATCATTGGATTGGGTATGTTGACTTTGTTATTCGACGATCAACTTGCCAAACAATTTAATCCTAATGCCGATCCTATCTCCTCATCTAGTCAAGGTGTGCAAGTGGTGCGCCTCAAACAAAATCGGGCTGGGCATTACGTCAGTGGCGGTGCTATAAATGGTCAACCGGTGGTGTTTTTATTAGATACTGGTGCCACACATGTATCAGTGCCTATGCATTTGGCTGAACAACTTAACTTGCAAATGGGCAGGAGTTCTTGGGTACAAACTGCGAATGGACGTGTTCAGGTAGCACAAACCAATATTCAAAGGTTGTCTATTGGTGATATTCAATTAGATAATGTTAGAGCTAACTTAAACCCTGGTTTTAAACAGAACGAAATACTTTTGGGAATGAGTGCGTTAAAACAACTAGAATTCACCCAAAAAGGTGAATGGCTGATTTTAAGAAATTTATAGCCCACTCGAAACCCCATTGTTAAAAGAGAAACTATGCAAGATATTGATATTAAATCAGCGGTTGAAATCGCATTATCAGAAGATTTGAATGGACAAGATGTCGACTACGGCGATATAACCGCAAATCTTATCCCTGCCACGCAAAGCATTACCGCCGATATCATCACTCGTGAAGACTGTGTCATAGCCGGCGCTGCTTGGGTCACAGAAACCTTTGTTCAACTTGATAAAAATATTCAATTGCACTGGTATGTCAAAGACGGTGACGCGCTAAAGGCTAATCAACCAATCGTTAGGGTGTCGGGAAACGCTAGGCGAATTTTAACTGGGGAACGCACCGCGTTAAACTTCCTACAAACCCTTTCAGGTACGGCCACTATCGTAGCGAAATGTGTTAAGGAGTTAGCCGGTTCTAACACACAGCTATTAGACACACGAAAAACATTGCCTGGTATGCGTTTAGCGCAAAAATATGCGGTGACCTGTGGCGGTGGCAAAAACCACCGTATTGGCCTATTCGATGCTTACCTTATAAAAGAAAATCATATTCTAGCATGCGGCTCAATTCAGGCTGCGGTGACTAAAGCAAGGCAACATCATGCAGACCTATTGGTGGAAGTAGAAGTCGAAAATATGCAAGAATTACATCAAGCAATTGCGGCTAAAGCCGATATTGTTATGTTAGATAATTTTAGTTTGGGTATGCTTAAGCAGGCGGTCATTGTCAACAAAGGGCAGTGCAAATTAGAAGTGTCGGGCAACATTACTATCGAAAGTTTAAATAATTTATCTGCTTTAGGGGTGGACTTTATCTCTTCAGGGGCGCTTACTAAACATGTTCAAGCGATAGATTTGTCGTTAAGAGTAATAAGTACCAGCTCTTTGAAGCTTTAATCACTTGCTTAATAATGAGTATTGGAAAAAACACAGATGCGTATGTTGCAGGGATTTTTTTAAAGCTAAGACTTAAGTATGTATCTGCATACTTGTCAGATGCTCAACTCGTTCTATACTCATTCCAGATTCAAAAAACAACGCCCTAACCCGGCAACTGGCAAATCTTTTTAAAACCTAAATATGACACAATATGTGTCGGAGAGAAAACCATGAACAAGACTCAAATAAATAATGCAAGAAAACAAGGTGGCTTCACTTTAATCGAATTGATGATTGTTGTGGCTATTATCGGTATTTTGGCAGCAATCGCTTTACCTGCATATCAAACATATACACAGAAGGCGCGTTTTTCTGAAGTAGTAAATGCAACTTCTGGAGTTAAAACAGGAGTGGAAATTTGTGTACAAACTGGCGTTCCTGCTCTCTGTACAGCTGTTCCAACTACAGGTTCTGCTGAAAGTGCGTCTGTAACATCAGTGGTCATCGGTGGTGATGCTACTGGTTATACCATTACCGCTACACCAGCTGCAATAAATGGTATTTTAGCTGGTGACGATTATATCCTTACGGGAGTACCTACAAATGGTGCCGTTATTTGGACTAAGACTGGCGGTTGCGTAGCGAAGAACCTTTGCTAATTATTATCTAGTTACTGGTATAAAGTATGCAAAAAGCCCAGAATTCTCTGGGCTTTTTGGTTTTAGAACCTTAGCTGAATTAAAACTTAAGAGTATCGTTAATGGCATCTTCTCCTACAATATTTGTTTACAACGGCTCCAACCGTCGAGGGCAAGTCGTCAAAGGCGAAATTTCTGCCATGTCTATTGTTGAAGCTAAAAATCAACTTCGTAGGCAAGGTATTTCTGCTAAAAGAGTTAAAAAATTAGCTAAACCGCTTTTTGGTAGTGGAGAAAAAATCAAACCCGTTGATATTGCGCTATTATCCAGGCAAATCGCCACTATGCTCAGTGCTGGTGTCACCTTAATTCAAACCATTGATATGGTAGCTTCTGGGCACACCAATAAAAAAATGCGCACCTTATTAGGTGAAATAGGTGCCAGTGTAAGCGCGGGTAATCCCCTTTCGGCAACGTTGCGCAAACACCCAGATTATTTTGATGATTTATATTGTGACTTAGTAGAAACGGGTGAACAGTCAGGGGCATTGGAAACCATCTACGACAGAATTGCTATTTACAAGGAAAAATCTGAAGCCCTTAAATCCAAAATTAAAAAAGCTATGTTTTACCCCATAGCGGTAGTAGTAGTGGCGTTTATTGTTACCACTATTCTTCTAATTTTTGTGGTCCCCCAGTTTGAAGAAATATTTTCTAGCTTTGGTGCTGAACTCCCTGAGTTCACCCAGTTTGTTTTAGGAGTATCTCGGTTTATGCAAGATTATGGTTTGGTAGTTGCCGGCATCGCATTTGCTGCTGGAACATTATTTGCCAGAGCCCATAAAAAATCTCTGAAACTTAGAGATTGGGTCGATGCTAAGACCCTGAAAATCCCAGTGATTGGCGAGATCCTCAAAAAAGCTTCGGTTGCTAGGTTTACTCGTACCTTGGCTACCACGTTCGCAGCGGGTGTTCCCCTTATGGGTGCATTAGATTCTGCTGCCGGGGCTGCGGGTAATTCAGTATTTCGTGATGCCATTTTATTTGTGAAAAAAGAAGTATCAGCTGGTATTCCCATGAACGTTGGTATGCGCACAACGGGTGTATTTCCCCCAATGGTGGTGCAGATGATTGCTATTGGTGAAGAAGCTGGCGCAGTTGACGAAATGCTGAGTAAAGTAGCCACCATATACGAAGCAGAAGTAGACGATATGGTAGATGGCTTAACAAGCTTATTAGAACCGATGATTATGGCTGTATTGGGTGTTGTGATTGGTGGATTAATTGTCGCTATGTATTTGCCCATATTTGAAATGGGTAATGTGGTTTAAGTTATTCTTAGTTTTTTGGTCTCCTATTGTCTATGTCATGGCTTGCCGGATAAAATTCTGGCAAAATATTGGCATTACTTTTTCTTATTGATTATTTATAAGTCACTTTATGCAAGCATCATTTGAATTAATGGCTGACTCTCCAGCATTTTTTATGGGTTTTGTGTTTATCATCAGTTTGATGGTAGGCAGTTTCTTAAATGTGGTTATTTATCGTTTGCCCGTTATGATGGAGCGCGCCTGGAAAGCAGATATAGATGAGTATACGGCCTCACAAACCCAAGCCCCACCTGCCACAGACAATCTCCCCACTTCAAAAAAAGCGCCCTTCAACTTAGTTAAACCCGATTCAACCTGTCCTAAGTGTCAACATAAAATAAGAGCATGGGAAAATATTCCGTTAATTAGTTGGTTACTGCTCAGAGGCAAATGCAGCCAATGTAAAAATCCCATATCCGCTCGTTACCCCTTAGTTGAATTGACCACGGGACTTCTGTCTACATGGGTTGCATGGCATTTTGGCTTTGGCTTAGCAGGTTTTATGGCAGTGGTTGCCATTTGGCTATTGATTGCGATGACTTTTATCGACCTAGACACGATGTTATTGCCAGATCAACTAACCTTATCGTTGTTATGGTTAGGTTTGTTAATCAGTATTGAAAGTCCTTTTGTGTCTAGTCAAGATGCGCTAATTGGTGCTGCGGTTGGTTATTTAAGTTTGTGGAGTTTGTATTGGTCGTTTAAATTACTGACCGGCAAAGAGGGCATGGGATATGGCGATTTCAAACTATTGGCTGCAATAGGCGCTTGGGTAGGTTGGCAACATTTACCTGTGGTGATATTACTGTCTTCATTTGTCGGAGCGATTGTGGGTGTGAGCTTGCTTACCATTCAAGGGAAGGATAAAAGCCAGCCTATTCCATTTGGGCCTTATCTCGCCGCGGCTGGTTTTCTAACTTTGCTGTATGGTGATTGGATTGTTACGCAATATTGGCAATGGATGTTGCCATGAGTAATTTTGTTGTTGGTATAACTGGGGGCATTGGCAGTGGCAAAACCACGGTTACAGATTTGTTTGCTAAATATGCGATTGAAGTGATTGACGCCGATGTGATTGCCAGAGAAGTAGTTGAGCCAGGAACACCGGCTTTAAAAGCTATTATTAATAAATTTGGTCAGTCTGTTTTAGACGAGTCAGATAGCTTGGATAGAGCTAAACTTCGTCGCTTGGTTTTTAATGATATTGAAGTTAAAAACTGGCTGAATCAACTGTTACATCCTGCCATTAGGAGACAAATGTTATTACAGACACAACAAGCAAAATCGGATTATTGCCTTTTGAGCGTGCCACTGTTGGTTGAAAATAAATTAAATGAGCAAGTCGATAGGGTGGTGATTGTTGATGTTGATGAACCCACTCAACTACAAAGAACCCTGCTACGCGACAAAACTAATGAGAAACAAATCCGCGCGATTATGAGTGCTCAAGCAACTAGACAGCAGCGCTTGGAAGTGGCAGATGATGTTATCGATAACCATGGTGGAATTGATGCTTTATTTAAACAAGTCGCTCAATTACATCAATATTATCTACAACTTGCAATGCACAGCGCATAGTTGTGTTAAATACAGATTGATTTTGGCCTATTGATTTGACTAAAAATTCTTTACAATGTTTACCCACTGCAAGTATTGCAGTTTAACCAACATAAACAGGTCATTATGTCGCAAGCAATATATGAGTTTCCACTCAACGAAAAGGTGCGAACCTACCTTAGGCTTGAGCAGTTATTTAAGCAGCTTGAGCAGGGTAAAATTGCGATTGAAGATTGGCAATATATTAACTTTCTAGACTCTCTTTTCACTTTACTTGATTTGTCAGAACGTATCGATTTACGCCATGACGTGCTCAAAGATATTGAGTCGCATGAAAAAAACTTGGTAATTTGGTCGCAACACCCAAACATCGACGACGATGCTTTACAGTTCGCTCTGCAAAAAATTCTACGTCTTCGCGAGTCATTAAAAAGTAATAAAAAAGTTGGTGCAGAACTTAAAGAAGATAGATTCTTAGCATCCATAAGACAACGTTTTTCCATACCAGGCGGTACCTGCAGTTTTGATCTACCCAACTTACATTATTGGCTACAACAACCAAGTGAAAAAAAACAGCAGCATATAAATAGTTGGCTGCAAGAATTGGCTCCTATTCAGCAAGCAATGGAGATTACACTATCGTTTCTGAGGGAAAGGGGACGTTTCAGAATAATCGAAGTGGAAAAAGGTTTTTACCAAGGTATTGCTGAAGATAAAAATGAGTTAATCCGAGTGTTAAGTTCAACTGACGAAGGATATTATCCGATGCTGTCAGGTAATAAATATCGGTTTGCAATTCGTTTTAATTTATTTATCCTGACTATGCATGGAAGTTCATCTGTAGACAGCAAGGTGAGTTTTAAGCTGGCATGTTGTTAAAGGTTTCAATTTAGTTATTCGAGATGAGGTATTTCTGTGCCAAATAAAGTCAATTGTCCTAATTGTAAAAAACAAGTCGAGTGGGATCAAAGCAATCTTTTTCGCCCATTTTGTAGTAAGACATGTCAGTTAATTGATTTAGGTGAATGGGCTGACGAGGAGAAGGCAATTCCCTGTGGTGCCAATAAAGATCAAGAAACTATTCAATTGCCTGAACTTGATATCGAAGATATTGAAGCCATGCTGCGTGAAAATTCTGAAGATTTTTTTAAATAATAGATAGTTGATTCATTAAATTGATTTACTTAATCGATAATTATAATTTTAAATGATTAATATCAAAATGTATATTGGTCGAAATTAGCTTTACTAACCTTAAATGGAGATTAAACATGTCTAACCCGAATTTTGAAGATAAATCTGGACAAGCAGTACCACAATGCACATTTGCTGCGCGTGTTAACGACGAGTGGGTAAAACTCACTTCGGATGAATTGTTTAAAGGAAAAACGGTTGTTGTTTTCTCTTTGCCTGGAGCATTTACCCCCACATGTTCTTCTACTCATCTTCCTCGTTATAATGAGTTGGCTAAAACATTTAAAGCTAACGGCGTAGATGAGATAATCTGTGTGTCTGTTAACGATACATTTGTAATGAATGCATGGGCAGAGCATCAAGAGTCAGATAATATTACACTTATCCCTGATGGAAACGGTGAATTTACTGACGGTATGGGCTTACTAGTTGATAAGTCTGAAATCGGGTTTGGTAAGCGTAGCTGGCGCTATTCTATGCTGGTTAAAGATGGCGTTGTAGACAAAATGTTTATTGAGCCAGATTTACCAGGCGACCCTTTTGAAGTATCAGACGCTGACACTATGCTAGCCTATGTTGCACCAACTGCAAAAGCTTCAGTAGCTACTGTTGTTCTTACTAAGTCGGGCTGCCCTTTTTGCACGAAAGCTAAAGCATTGCTTGATGCAAAAGGTTTTGAATATGAAGAATTGGTTATGGGTAAAGAAGTTTCTTTCACCGCCCTCAAGGCGCTTTCTGGTAACGAATCTTGGCCACAAGTATTTATTGGCGGCAAGCTAATTGGTGGTTCTGACGATTTAGAAGCTTATTTCGCATAAAGCCTACTTAAACAAAAAATGGCGCTTTTAAGCGCCATTTTTTATGCCTACAAATTAGTAAATTGTTTTGCAACTGGATATAATAAAGTCTATTAGAATAATAAAAGTTTCGTCTTAATGAAGTTATTTTTACCCCTGCTCATATTTATAACCAGTATGTACT
>NZ_CAJXPA010000171.1 GCF_913058035.1 uncultured Paraglaciecola sp.
GTTTGAAAAATTACAAAATGAGTTAAGTGAAATGGAATCACATAATGCTCAGCAGCAACATCAGATGGCAATAAGTGATGAAAAATGGCAGTGGCAGCAGCAAAAATTGCAACAAGAGTTAATGGTTAAACAACAACAGTTGCAACAAACAGAGCAATTGATGTCACAAACTAAACAGCAAACAGAAGCAGAAAAAGTAGCAGAAAGAGCCGAGAAAGCACACCAACAAGCGCTGTTTGAGAAACTCCAAAATGAGCTAGCGGAAATGGAGCAACAAAACAAACAACAGCAACAAAAAATAGCCCAAAGTGATCAATATTGGCAAAAACAACAACAAGAGTTAAAAGATGATGTTGCTGCTAAACGTCAACAGTTACAAAATACTCAAGGTAATCTGGATCATATTAAGCGCCAAGCGGATGCTGAAAAACTGGCTCATTTAGACCAACAACAGAAACTAGAACAATTGACTGTTGAGTTCACCGATGTAGAAAACCGTGCAGTTAAACAAAAAGAAATGATTGAAGGCAGTGATGAACAATGGCGTAAACATCATGCAGAAATTGAACAACAAAAATTGCAATTGCAACAAGCTTTGGTTGAAGCTGAAAAGCAAAATAGTCAAATGCAACACAAGCTCGAAGATAACTTAGAACAACTGCAAGAAGCTGAATCACAAGTATCAGCGACACAATCGGGCGAACAAAAGCTAAAACATGAACTCAATCAAGCACGTGATCAAGCAGAGCAGTTGCAACGCCGTATACAACAACAAGAGGAGCATGAACGCAAACTCCAAGAGCAGCTCGAACAACAACAGCAAAATTTGTTCGGTAGTGAGCAGAGTATTCATTGTCTAGAAGAAAAACAGGCGCAGTTGAGTCAGCAATTACAAACGGTGCAACAAGAATACTCAAACAGTAAAGTGAGTTTGAGCGACCAACATAGTAATCATACTGAGTTAGCTGGGCAGTTACATAAACTAGAACAAGATTTGCATAACAGTCAGTCTCAGTTAAATGATAAAGAAAGTGCGCTTAAAGAAGCGAAACAAGAATTGGAGTCGAATCACGCTAAGCTAGTTGAACAAGAGAATGCTCTACTGTCAGCACATAAAGAAGAGCTTAAACAAGCTATAGGGAATCAACCGTTACAAGAAAATAAAGTCCCATCTGAAATCTCAAAAATTGTGATGCCAAGTAATCCTGCCATTTGGTTCGACTTATTGCCTTATTTACAAATTCAAAATGTGACTAAACCTTTACCCGTTGCCTTGAACGAGCTAATGGTTGAGTTGGAAAATGGCATCAAAGAAGCAAATAAAGCCGTACTTGCAGATAACGTTCCTTCTATTTTACAAAGTGCTCGCAAGCTTGTAATTGTGGCTAATAAGGTGAACTCTGATGCGCTGACTGACGTTGTGACAAGGTTAGAAGAGGATTGTCGTCAGGGGTTAGTCGATAATATTTCAATCTCATGGCCAACGGTGAAACGTTCATTGAATAATACTTTACGAGTTATTTATTCGCATTTGAATAATTGAAGCCCAATTAGCTCGCTAATGTGTTTGCATTGAAGCTTTCTAAACTCAAAAACATTGTAAATAACACAGTGGGTTCGTATCACAGTTGAAGCTATAACATTGCCACCAGATAACATCCATTGCCTAGAAAAACATCTCACAAATACCGAACATAAGTACATTAACCATAACTTTTATCTCAATTTTTTATGCTGAAATGACATTGATTTTACCTACTGATTTAGCACTTATACCTGTACCTCTCGTTAACGCAACCATATTACCTGTGCCTTAATGAACGGGTCTTATATCTATCGCGGCATTAATTGTAACCAGAATAAATATCGATTATCAGTACTATCGATGCCAATAGACTCGTTATCGATATCACCACTGATGCTAAAGCAGAGGATAAATTAATACCTAGTTTGTATTCAGCTAAAAATAAAAGGGTATATCTATAAAAACGGTAATACTTTATGAGTTTTCGTTTTCGTTTTCGTGGTGATGGTTTTTTTAAAAAGTTTATTAAGTACAATTTGGATGAGAAAATACGCCGAGAAGCCAATAAAGAAGATGATTATATTGGATGTTTTGGGAAGCAGCATTTTAAATCAGAAGCTTTATTAGATGAAGGTGCAAAGTGAAAATACTTATTCGTTGTGCATGCTCCCTTAAAGACCAATGAAGCCAAAAACTTCTGCCCCAAGCAAAACCACCATGCCCAAAATACAGACTATCACTGATTACGCTTCCCAATTTTTTAAAAGTAACTCAATATCTCATATTCACCTAAAATAATTTAAGTATTCACTGATAATTTTTTTTTGTTATTTTCCAACATGTTTATAGTTACTTCATAAAAACATTAGTATGTTAGGCCTGCTTTAGAAACTATTCGTTTTGGTAAAGTTACTCATATTTCAATGTTATTATTTGAACCTAGGTTAGGTATTAACCTAGGTTTTGACATAAAAGAAGTGACGTTTGCTCTAATTCAGATAAATGTTTACTAAATTTTTAATGATTAAAAATTAATCAACAGCAACATCTTCAATTATGGATTCTATTCCACCTGCCATACCACTGTTATCTTATCAATATTGTTGGCGGCTCCGAGTCCAAAGTGTGCTTCAACGGGGTTTGCGATACGTCATTACTGTTTGCGTTAAGTTCTCGCATTTGCTCTACCTCACCAGTTGTCACATAGATCCTAGCACCCAACGCTTGTACATTAGGAGACTGTGCCCCTAACCTAATGCTTACGAATGTATTTTGATTTCCGTCGTTGCAGTACAAGCGTGCGGGCTGGTCATGATTTGCTACAAAAATGTCTTGGTCACCATCTCTATCATAGTCAAAAAAGACAATACCTCGACCCATGTCGGTGTCATCAATTCCTAATTCAACAGAGCGTTCAGTGAAGCTGCCATTACCATTTGACATAAACAGTCTAGATGGGTCAACGAGATGGAAATTTGACTGGCTATAAAATCCATTAACATGAAAAAGGTCTAGATTACCGTCATTATTGAAATCATTAAGACATGAGCCCCATCACCAATGCCCCCTCTCTATCACCGGCAGCATTGGTGACATCTATAGACTCTTCATTGCCTTGATTTTGATCCAAACGATTATTGAAAATTCTTTTTGTATCTTGCGAACCACGAATCTCCGTTTGCCATTTGATAAAAAAATCTAACCCCACTTGTTCATCAACTTATACAAAATTATTTTCTAGCTCAGCAGGTGCGTATGGTGCATTACACATGTGTTCGGTGTCGGCTGAGCGTTCAAAAACCTGAATACTGTCAATAGGTGGTATTAATATTTCTATAGGACCCTGACTGCCGATGTCGTTACTTCCGCCACCGCAGCCAGAAAATAGTAGAGAAAATCAGCATAAAAGAGTTTATTTACGAGAGTAATATAATATTTGTATAAGTTGATATTGAGTAATGTTTCACGATTATTATTCAAACGCTAAAATGACCCCTTGTTGGACATGAGTCAAATAGCTGTTCAGATATTGCGGTTGCAAAGTTTAGATGTCCAATGGACCTATTTACTCCTGACTCTTTAGCCTTTTAATTGTCAGAATGATTACCGATTAAATTGTTAAAAGGTTTAGTTGATCAATCATCAAGCTCGGTTTTGATGATTGATTTGAAATGTGCACATTGAAATTCTCTTATTAAAATTAATTTCAATCTCAATGATAAGTTAAGCCAAACCCGTAAGGAAATAGAGGATTGTAGTCTTTATCGTCCTTATTGACTTTAGGTTGCGCCAATTGTGGCCAACTGAAAGATAATTTGCCTGTAAAGTTATGACTGCCAAATAATACATCACTGATACCTTGACCTTCAGAACCAGGAAGCCATGCTGCTATAAAAGCACTCGACAACGCTAGTTCTTGTTCAATAATAAGTGGTCTACCTGAGACCAAAATAGCTATCACGGGCACACCTTTGCTAATGATATTTTTAATGGTTTGATAATCTTCCGGGTATAACTTATTAAGTTCAAGAGAGACGCCACTAGCCTGCAGTATTTTTATTTGGCCATTAATTTGCGAACCTGCCTCGTTGATGATTTTATCATCAACTCTAATATCGCCCATACCCTCAGCATAAGGTGTTTCGCCAATTACCACTATCGCTACATCATGCATATCAGTTGATGCATCCATGCCATCATCACTCAGACTTAGCTGCGCTCTTGCGGCGACTTGTTTAATGCCTTGCCAAATCGATGTCCCACCTACAATTTCGTCATTGCCAGATACGCCTTGCCAATTAACCGTAAATCCACCGCATTGATGGCCAAGATTATTGGCATTTTTACCCGTAACTAAAATTCGAGCATTTTTATTGAGAGGAAGAATGTTGTGAGCATTTTTTAGTAACACCAGGGATTTTCTGACCGCTTTACGCGCCACTTGGCGATGTTCATCGCTACCAAACGAAGCGTGATTAGACCATTTTCTAAGTGTTGGGCGGGGCTTATCAAATAAACCAAAAGTAAACTTAGCAGATAAAATACGTTTAACTGCATCATCAATCCGAGTTATAGGCACCGTACCTAGCTCAATATGACTGAGTAAATGTTCAGTAAAAAGCTGCCAGTTTCTTGGTACCATGAACATATCGATCCCAGCGTTGACACCTCTTGCTACAGCTAGATAAAAATCATCCTCTAGATAATCGATGCCTTGCATGTCAGAGATCAATATCCCGTCAAACCCCATATTCTCTTTTAATGTGTCGACTAATAAAAATTTATGTCCATGACATTTATCACCGTTCAAACTACTAAATGATACCATCACACTCAATACCCCAGCTTTTATAGCGGCTTGGAAGGGGCGAATATGTAAAGCTTTTAGCTCTTCAAAGTTTAACTGGGTGTCACCATGGTCGATACCGTGATGAGTACCTCCATCACCAATAAAATGTTTTGCGCAAGCCATAACATTTCCATCGGATAACACACCTTGCAGCCCTTGTACTATCTTAGCGGCATAACTGTGTACTATAGCGGGAGTCTCAGAAAAGCTTTCGTAATTTCGACCCCAGTGATAGTCACGAGACACTGCTAAGTTGGGAGCAAATGTCCAATCAACACCTGTGGCAAGCACCTCTTTTGCTGTGACTTGGGCTATTTTTTTAATCAAGTGGGTATCATTAGCGGCACCTAAACCGATATTGTGTGGAAACACCGTTGCCCCTTTGACATTGTTGTTACCATGAACGGCATCTAATCCATATAAGATAGGAATACCTAAATGATGTTCATCTTTATAGGTTGATGCCACCCAATAGGTGTCATTCATTTCTACCCATTCTTGAGGGTGGTTGTTGCCTGGACAAGAGCCAGCACTACTAAGTATTGAGCCAATATGAAATTTTTTAGCTTGTTCTGGTGAACACGTGGTGCGTTCAGCTTGGGTCATTTGACCCACCTTTTGCTCGAGTGTCATTATGTCTAATAAAGCCTGTACTTTATTTTCTAACGATTTATCTTTGCGTCTATTAATCATCTATTATCTCAAACTCATCCCGCAGCCCAGTTTGTGAACAACCCCCTACCCAAAGGTGAAATTGACCGGCCTCTATATTGAGTTGCATATTTCTGTCATAAAAGGCAAGTTTATCAGTGCACAAGTCAAAGGTGATGTAATCACTTTCCCCCGCAGCGAGTTTTACACGCTTAAAATCTTTTAATTCTTTGACTGGACGAGTCACACTGCCCACCAGATCACGGATATACAGTTGTACTACTTCTTCACCTTCTATTTTGCCCGTGTTTGTCAACAATACTTTAATCGTTAATGTTTCGCCTAAGTGTAATGTTTTGCTACTAATTTCAAGGTTTTGATAGTGAAACTGAGTGTAAGAAAGGCCAAAACCAAAAGGAAATAAAGGACTAAAGTGCGTATCTAAATGAGTAGCAGCCATGCCGAGTGAGGTTTGTGGTGATCGCACGGGAATATCATCCATGTGCACATATGTCGCTTCAGTTGCGGGCTTACCAGAGTGTTTTTGTGCATAGTAAATAGGCACCTGTCCTACTTTTCTGGGGAAAGTAACAGGCAGTTTTCCTGAAGGATAGGCTTTGCCAAATAATAAGTCCGCAATGGCTGGCCCCCCCATCGTACCTGGATGCCATGCAAATAAAACTGCATCAACCTTTGGTAAAATATCTTCGATCGTTAACGGTCTACCCGCCATGATTACTAACACAATGGGTGTGCCTGTTTGGGCAATAGCATCGATTAACTGTTCTTGGCAGCCGGGTAAACCAATCTCTGCTCGACAATGGGCCTCTCCTGACAAGATAGACTCTTCTCCCAAGATTAAGACGGCTACATCTGCAGCAGACGCTGAATCAACTGCCTGTTTGAAGTCGGCTTGATTGTAACTCCGAGATGTCTGCATAGCCTTGACATGTTTGATACTAACTTGTCCCAATAACAGCTGTTCAATAGCTTGCAGGCAGGTTTGACTGTACTGGGAGTCACCGTCAAAAATCCAAGTACCTAGTTGCTCATATGGATCATCGGCTAAGGGTCCAATTATAGCAATTGAGTGTAATGATTCTGCTGATAGTGGAAGAATATTGTTTTCATTTTTGAGGAGTACACAGCTTTTTATTGCAGCGTCTTTGGCAATCTGTAAATGCTCTGGATTAAGTGGTACAGGCAACATACTTGCATCAGTATAAGGAGAATCAAATAAGCCCAGTTGCCATTTCAGTTGCAATATTTTTGTGACTGCAGTATCAACTTGTTGAATGCTTATATGGCCTTGCGCTAGCAAGTCAGGTAAGTGATCAAGATATGTGGTGCTGACCATTTCCATGTCAATACCGGCATTTGCAGCCTCATAAGCGGCGTCTTTATTATCTTTACTGAAGCCATGCGTTGTTAACTGTTGAATTGACTCCCAATCGCTGACCACAAAACCGGGGTAGTTCCATTCTTGACGCAAAATGTCAGTCATTAACCATTTATTGCCTGAGGCAGGTACACCGTTAAGATCGTTAAAAGCTGACATAAAAGTAGCGACACCCGCATCGGCAACAGCTTTAAAAGGTGGCAGATAGACGTTGCGTAATTCATTTTCTGGGATATTAACGGTGCTGTAATCACGACCACTTTCACCAGCGCCATATCCTGCAAAATGTTTAGCGCAGGCAGCAATATTGCCATCTTTGTGCAAGGCGTCACCTTGAAAACCCTCGACCATAGCAACGCCTAAGACCGAACATAAATGAGGATCTTCGCCTAAGCTTTCTGCAATTCTTCCCCAACGAGGATCTCGGCTAATGTCGATCATCGGTGCAAAAGTCCAATTAACTCCAACAGTAGCTGCTTCTAGTGCGCTAATTCGAGCACATTGTTTAACTGTTTCAGAACACCAACTGGCTGCTTGGCCTAATGGGATAGGAAATATAGTGTTAAAACCATGAATCACATCGCGTCCAACCAACAAAGGAATACCTAGTCTACTTTCTTCAACTGCCAGTCGTTGTAATTCATTAACTGTGTGTAATCTGACTTCATTTAAAACAGAGCCTACTCGGCCCTGACGAATCGATTCAGCCAGATGTTCAGAAATATATTCACCATGACTAAAAAACTGACTCATTTGGCCAATTTTTTCTTCTGTGGTCATGCTCGCTTGTAAGTTGATTAACATGCTTGGATAGGGTGATGTTTCGGCGCATTCATTGATTTGATTTGATGCTTCGATAGACAAATTTGATGACATTAAAAGACCCGTTGCTGCCAAGATTTTGGCTGAGCAGTTTGTTTGTTAATAAAATGTTTAAATATGGAGCTAACAATATTTCACTATAGAATTTACACAATCTAAACAAGCTAGGATGGACTCAATGTGAGATAGGTAGGATAGAGTATTTAGTAGCAGTTGATAAACAGGTTTTAAATGTAACCATTTTGTAAAAACACACTTTAACTTATAAAATTTAACGACTTATCGTTTCTGTATGGTTGATTACTTTTCTCTATGTAGAGTCGGTTTGAATCCAGTTGTGAGTGCCGAGATATATAGAAATATTTTTCTACTAGTCATCTTTTTTTATCCGTTCCTTAACGGATGAAAGTGGGCGTTTTAATGAACGAACAACAACATTTTTGAAATAAACCCTTAAGACAAAATACACCTTACAAAAAGTTAATCTGTGGCTTATTTACATAACTGCGTTGCTGGAATTACTTAGCTTATTATCTTGATTGACCGATGACATAACACTTTGACAGACTGTATTTCAAGTTGTGTTAAGTCAAGCTAAATTAAAATGGGGATGACGTAAACCATAAATGTTTCGCGGTGGTGTAGCAGTAGGTGTGATTTATTTCTTAATGTGACGATTAACTCAAGGTCAAAGAGAAAGCTTCCATTTTATTTTTTATTGCTGGTTCGTTATTTTTTATCTGGTCTTTACTACTTTGCTATTTTATGGCTGGTGGTAGCTGATGAGTTAACCTCTGATTATCATGAGCGTACTCGTCTGATGGTGTTGCAAAATTCCACAGGATACGTAACTAAATTAATTTCATCCTAGTTTTTATGGTTTATGTAAAATGCTGTATTGTTCGATTACTTGGTAAAATTGAGTTGGAAAGTATCCGGAAGGTTAGGGAGAGTTAGAAAGAAAAGGTGTGTTGTGTTAGTAACAAACGGATTTCTGCTCAACCTTATCGGTTTTGTTGTTGCCTTGGATTGGCTCGAACCGCCGATACTATTCATATGATGTAATTATTTGAAAAGTTGGTTATTGTCACTTCCGCCATCGTAATATGCATGGTTAACAGTTACCTGATTACCAAGAAAAACACGTATCAGTTCGTGAATAACTAGAAGATAATAGCTAGGCAGGCTAGATGTC
>NZ_CAJXPA010000172.1 GCF_913058035.1 uncultured Paraglaciecola sp.
CCTTTTTATCGATTAAAGCATGTATAGCTTTTAACTCGATAGAACCCGCATACAATTGGCTGACATTGGATCCTGCAGCTCCGGAGACGCCAGCGGTTAAACCGATACCAATACTAACTATAGATACTACGACAGAAAATAATGCGAATAAAAATATAGACTTCATGGTTTACTCCACTGACAAGTTAGACGCCCAGATTTTAGTACATTATGCCGAAGCGATTAAATCAAAGTTAACATCCTCAAAGCTGGACATCATGCAGTCTATGAGCGACTTAGTCGCTAGACGGGATCAACTCCTTGTGATGCAAACTATGGAGAAAAACAGAATGTAAATATTGCCAAAAAACCTAACGATGCCCATAAAACCTGTCTTAACCGTGTTCAAAAATCAGATAGAGAAGATTGAAAACAAAATAGTCTCATTAATTGAAAGCTGTCCAGACTATCAAGGCAAAAACATCATCCTGCAAAGCATGAAAGGTATCAGTAAAATAGCCTCGGCTTCCATCATCAGTAACTTACCTGAGTTAGGTCATATCAGCAGCAAACAAGCGTCTGTATTAGTCGGTGTGGCGGCTATGGATCGAGAAAGTGATCGATATAAAGGATACCAAAAAATCCAAGGTGGAAGACATTAAGTCAAAACCGTTTTGTTCATGGTCATTATGTCTATTATTCAAAGTAATCCTGTTTTTAGGGAGTCCTATCAACGGTTAGTAGCAGTGGGTAAACCTAAAGAATTGGCTATCATCACCTGCATCAGAAAGATGGTGGTTATCTTAAATTCTATGCTGAGAGACGGCGTAATGTGGGAAGCGCCAAAGGCTATAAATTAACTATTGACGCCATAGTCTCTCGTTATATTGCCTTACCAAGCGTGATTCTTGTCACCATATCTAACAATCCAGCCTGTAATATATGCTCCTAGAAACATAATGGCTGCCACTGAAGGATCTTGTAAAAAGATCCAATACACAAAACCAGCAAACAGCATAACTAACTCGACCAAAACAACAGTGCGCTTTTTATAAATCCCGAACATGTTAGCTCGGAACCACCAAGGTAAAACTTTCCAATTTTCCGATTCTTTATCTATCACAGTAATTTCCTCTGTTAATTTTGAAATATCTACTTCAAATACAGAGGCAAGGCTTTGCAATGTTTCAAGACTAGCTTTTTTCCCACTCTCAACGCGCTGAATAGTCCTCACATTTAAGGCACAACATTCTGCTAATTGTTCCTGAGTCCAGCCATTTCTATCTCTTAATTTTTTAACAATCATATTCTTTCCTTATGCCTCTGCAAGGAAACTATCGCAACTTTATAGTGTTGTCGGCTACGACATTACCCCGACAATTGGTCGACAGATGATATTTTGGCAACATAACGCTTTGCTTTAGGGCAATTTGTTATAATTGACAATAAATAATAAACATCCTCTTTCAAAGGGACGGGGTAATTAAAGAAATTAACTCGCTTCGTATTGTTTAGCATCCTTTTATTTTCCGCAATCGGCGGGGAATATAACCCTGAGAGATTCAAACTATTCAGTTTTGTCTTTTTTTGTTTTGATTAACAGGCCAAAACCAAGTTATAACTTGTGCTGCCAGTAAACCGAAAAATAATCCTGCAGTATTTGCTACCATATCAAGCCACTCACCATAGCGATTAACGTAGGGTTGCACCAACTCAACCCCACCACTCCAAAATACAAAGAATAAACCGATGAACATCCAATAATTTGGTCTTCGCAACGCTACAGGAAACATCAATGCGCCATAAGCAATAAAGTGATGAGTTTTATCACTACCAGGTACAGAGGGCAAACTTTGTAGTGGATAAAGAGATAAGACAGTGATAACTGCAAGAATAAATAGCGTAATCGCAATCCAATAAGTCCTAATAGTTGCGAATAATATAATCATTAATATTTCCTTTGTATAGAATCATTAACGCTACAAATATGGGGATTTTAGGCGCGCTTTTTCAGCGAATAAAATTCCCACCATGATGTTTTTGTTATATAAAATACACTGCATTTGACTAATCTTTATCAAGATAAACACTTAAATCTAATGTCTCGTAAGCGCATTTTGTAGAAATAGGTATTACGGACTCAAACCTTTGACTGACATATCCGGCTTTCTCAACAAGTAAATCATGCTCGATTAAATCATACCCGCCTCTTATACTAAAAGTCTCCGAACAGTTATTCAGTGCAGACCCGTAAATAGTTTCATTTCCGTTTGCACTATCAACAGTCAAAATGGCATCACATACGTTCAGCGCTTCTTCATTAGCATCGAAAAACTTAACATTTACAATAGGAATAATCACAGGCAAAGTTATCTCTGGGCATTCTGACACTTCCTTATTATCTCCACTACAACCTGTTACGAAAACCACCGATACTATTGCTAATTTCAAAACATTCATTTCACTATCCATGTTATTTAACACCTGAGTTCACCAGCATTTGAGATGATGCCTGTTTTTGCGGAAACAAAATGGGCAGCGGGTCAAATGTCTGGTGCAACGACTTGTTATGCACAATCCGGCCAGACTTACAAAATACATTATCTGAACTCGCCAGTGGCAAACCAATGTGCACAATCGGGACCAAGCTCTGATTCCGCACGTTGCTCATAATTCAAGACCTGTTTAGCAGAAAGCACATCAAGCCACCGACCATTCGTGCCTTTGTGAATGAAGGTTTGCGCGCCTCCATCCCAGAACGCGCCTCCAAGAGGAACACTCTTTGTGGCATTAGCCCTCATATAGTCAAAACTGCAATGCTTTAATATATTCTCCCACTTCGATTCTTCGATGGGTGTGCCAATGAATTCTGCAATGCGGCGAATCTCTCCAGGCATGTCTGACTTCAAATTCGCAAAATGCACCATGTGCACGTTCGGCAAATTATGAATCTCCCACCAAGTGCGAGCATTGTCCCAGAGCGACCAAAATGGAAAGCCGTCTTTTTCCAACCAATCGTCGAAATACTGAGAAATCGACGAGCATGGTAACTCTATCTCTGGGCCGATTCTGCCTGGCGTATTGTTAAGAGCATCGTACCAAGCTGTGTTGGCATTAAGATGATGATTGTAAAGGCTCCAAACAACATCGCGCCCGTCTCGACCAATGTAGATGTACTTTGCCTTTTCCGAAAAGACCAAGGCATCCACAGGCAAATGAGTTTTTACGAATCGACGATGCGTCTGTTCCTCGACCGCTGGCAACTTAACTTCTTTCGGAGGAACTCGCAAATCCATCCACGGCGACATTTCAGCTACTTCCAAGCCCTCCTCGCCTGAAAACAGGAGCTGGGCCACAATTTGCTGCATCCAAGTCGTCCCGGATTTGGCATAGGTCGAAATAACAATATCGTCATCACGGAATACAAATTCATTCCAGATTGTCGAATCAAAATGGTGGTTGTTAAGCTCTCGTTTCTTCACGGGAAAAGTGATTTTATTCATTAGCGGTCATCTCCTTAGCCTACAAGTTGCGTATAACGCTTGACGTATGGGGATTTTGAGAACGCTTTATCAGCGAGTAAAATTCCCACCATGATGTTTTGGTTAAGTGCGTTTTAAAATTATAGATTGCTCTTTTTAAATCTATAAGCAAAACGATCTTGCAAACCACCAAAATCACCCCACGGTTTAGTATGATCATCAAGCCTGTTTCTTAGTACAGATATTTGGCTATCATATACAAAACCCGCTTTCTCCATTTCTGATTTAACGTAATGCTCTCCGATCCGGTGAAGATCGCCTATATTGGCCAAACCTGAATCAGGCTTTGCTGCGTTGTCTAGTATAATCACAGTGCCACCTGACTTTAAAGCACCCTTTAAATTGGCCAATAATTCATCACTCATTTCTTTATTTAAATAAATGTCATGCAGAACAAAAAATATGATGATTGCATCCAATTTATTGGATTGAATTTCGTTTTCAGCAAGCACTTGCGCATGTTCATTTAAAGAGTGTTCTCTAAGTGAAATAACATTTGAAAGTCTATTGTTTTCAAGGCGTTCTTTTTTATAAAGAAAGTGCGCATACACTTTACCTGATTTACCAACAAGCCACGATAACAATTCTGTTGTGTACCCTCCACCTGCACCAAGCTCAAGAACTTTGTCGCCTTCTTTAATTTGAGTAAAAGGAAGAATATCTAATGGTTTGCGTTTTTCGTCGAAAGCAAAGTCTGTTTTAAGTCTTTCGGGATTATTAACTGCGGCTTCATACATGTCATTCGCACTACTCTCGAACGAAAATGAGATGCTCAATATTAAAAGCAAGGCAACGTGAAAACGCTTAATTTGACTAAATTCCATTTATTACTCCATATTTTGATTTGGTAAGTAAAGCACTTAACGCCCTGTTAACAGGCAAAAAATTGTTGGCTAAAATAGCGACGAAGGAGCAAAAGCCAACTGTTTTTTGTCCTTGTTTAACAGCTTGTAAGATATATTTAGTTCAACACTTTAATTTGGCTTATTGATTTAACTCTTATGTGAGTTTGAAAATAATATTTTTGACTTCTTTTACCGTTAAAGCCAAACCAAATTTTTATTTGTTTGGCTTCACCAGTAACTTCAATATTTTTATTAATGAAGTAGGCTTCAGGTGAAGAGCCATATTTTTTGGTAAACGCTACGATTGTTTTAGGGTGAAGTGCAACTGTAATATTTCTTCTATCCCTGTAATCTAACTCAGTGTTTAAATAGACAACTTTTCTCTCTATACCTGAGGCTTGTATTGAAAATTGAAAAGTACTTTTTACACCTTTTGGGGCATTTACTGCTGTTTTTTCAATTAATCGCATAACATCAGTTGATGATGATTTTGAAGTTACCTCTGGTGTTGCAGTACATGCAGATAAAACTAAAATTAATAATAATAAAAAATATTTCATTGAAATGACATCCTTGTTTGTATACCTAACGCCCCACTAAGAGGCTTTTAATTGTTGGTTAAATGTGAAGCGAAGCGGAACCTAACCAACTGTTAAAAGTCATGCTTTAGTGGCTTGTTAGGCAAATGTTGATTCACACTATAAGCAAAATATATAAACCACAAATATATCATTAAATCTAGAGAGCGTTGATAAACACCAACAACGAGTGAATTAGGATCTAGATTTAAGAATGCGTAAATGCAAGTGACTCCGATGGTCAAGCTTACAAATTTATAAACTTTATATTGCGAAATGAATGAAGAACCGGATGACAAAATAAATATTGATATTATCCCGCAAAAATAACCAGGAAAAGCTGACAACATATGAATGTTATGGGAAATCGTAGGTTCAACTGGCCTACATTCAAAGTCACATGGATATAAAGCAGAAATACCAAGAGTCACAGCATAAACAACAATAAAGCTAAGTCCTGTTATGTTTTTCTTTGTTTTAGGAACCGCTAAAAAGGAAGTAAATACAAATGCAAGTATAAAAAGCTCTGTAGGGATGAAGCCTAAATAATTAACATATTCACCATGTGGTGAACCTGTTGCTCCTAATTCACTGATAAACTGAGTTATATGGCTATATTCAGGATAATATAAGCCTGCAACAATAATTGTTCCAGCGAACCAAACTAGGCTCAATATTGGAAAAGCCAAGAGTAAATTTTGTCTATTCAGCATACGTACCTCTGATAGTTTGCCTACATCCGCTTAAATGGCGAAAATGGCTCTTTATTTTTGTCCGGTTGAAACGTTTGTTATACTCAACGGCCACGTAATTTCAATTCAGACAGTTCATTTAATAAGTCAGCTTTACTCATCGCGGCTTGACTGATACCCGCAATAAATCCAGCAAAAAAAATGGACGTTAATACCCAAGAGACATCACCACCACTGAAGTGAACAAATCCGATATAGGTAAGCATACAAAAAAAAGAAAATGCAGGCATGTAACTAAGTCTCTTGATTTTCCTCTCTAATTTGGCGATTCTTTCATTTTTCTGAAGATAAATTATACCATCAACATCTTCAGTAGTTTTCATAGTCATGATTTATCCTGTTGTGTATAACGTCGCAATAAAAGGCGAGCGTTGGTGAGTCCAGCCCACGCTTTTTGTGGGCGCCTTGTAATTGCCTTGTTATACGATATTACCAAAATTTCCACCATGGCTTATTAGGTGAACCTGTTTGGCTTGGAAATAAAATTTCACCTTCATTGGCACTTACATCGAAGAATCCAACGGAATGTTTAATGGCAAGTTCCCTCATTTTTGGGTAAGCCTCTCCAGCTACAGACCACGCAAATGCTGAGTAAATAACGTCTTTACCGACACAATGGTCAGTAACTTTAGGATCATCAACATCATCTGAAGCTAGAGGTCCGTTCATAGCTGGAAAGAAATCAACCATTTCTTTAAACCAAGCCTGAAGAGGTGCTGATGCGACAGCGTGATCTTGGTAACTATGATCTTCTGACCATTCAGTTTGCTCTCCAAACCATACCATAAAATCTTCTCTTGATTTTGGGGCAACAGCAGCCTCAAATACCATCAAGTCATAGCTCATCGTGAATTCCTATTTTTCGTATAACGCCTCATTAAGAGGCTAAAAATAGTTGGTTAAAATAAGTGACGAAGGAACAAAAACCAACTGTTTTTTGTCCTTTTAAATGACTTATTACAGCACAATTGCAGTGACCAACATTCTGAGTGCCATTACGCTTAATAAAACCTTAATAACAAAAATTAACTTTTCATTATTTGAAAGCAATCTTATCCGCGTACCAATAAAAGATCCAAAAATCGAACCCAGAACCATATACATCAATAAGTTAAAATGCTCCAAAAGCGATACACCTATAGCCATAAACACAGGAATCTTTGCTAAGTGGCTAATAGTCATGAACATTGAGCTAGTTGCTATGATTTCATCTTTTGAGCTTAGCTCCTTAGTTAAAACTGCAAGTGACAACGGCCCTGTCGCGCCAACAATTAAACCCAAACCAGTTTGAAGTAGACCAATAACATAATAACTTTCATATTTTTTAATTAATTTAGTGAAGCGCTTACTCCATAAACTGAGGATAATATACATCCCAATACCAATGGGCACATACTCAGTTGATATATTTAATAATAAAAATCCAAATAAAAACACACCAATAAGCGAACCGACAAGAAACTTTGGAAGTAATGGCCATTGAACATATTTTAAGGAAAAAACCATGCGCGATGAGTTGCTGGCTAGTTGCGCAATACCATGAATGGGGATGATTAAACTAGGATTTAAAAATAGAGGAAGTACAGCTATTAACAACATTCCCCCACCAAAGCCTATAACTCCGGCAATTACTGAAGTAATAAACGAAATTAGTCCTAAAATATACTCGAGATGCAAAATATGCCCTTTGCGCTATAACGAGGCTGTAAATTAACTCGTTTTAAATTCATCTAGGTCATACACAAAAGATATCTGAGTTCATAACTCGATTCAATCGATTACTTAATTTGACCTTCAATATTAAGAATAGTGATTTAGTGTTGTTTTGACGGGCGTTTAGACAAGGTTTTAGTGGCTTTATTGAGGGTGCAAAGGGGTCACTGTTCTTAATGCATCGTATTTTGCAGCTTTTCTATATTATGAATAAGGCAATACAGTTGCCACTGAGCATTCACTTTGACCTGGCGCGTAAGGTCAGTTTGTTCATGACTTTATTCGTCATGATGTTTCCGAATACAAGCTTTATGCATCCCAGCCGTTTTGAATATTGTCGTCGTCCCATCGGGCTGTCTATTTTGATTTTCGTCTTGTCACTATAACTGAGCTGCTTTCGTGACGCGTCGTTTAAGAACTGCACTTGTCGTCCTCTTTCAGTCGGGGGCTTACGCATGCATTGTTCTTGCAGGGGGCAGCTTTTACAGTCTTTTAAATAACCGCCGAATCGTGTGTACTCTTTGTTGTTACTCTTGACATTGATACCACTGCACCACATGAGATTACCGGCTGGGCAACAGCAGGTCTGATTGTGTTTATCGTAATGAAAGTTTTGTGAGGTAAAGAGTCTTGATTTGCCTTTTCGTATTTTAGACAACGCTTTTCTTTTTCTGTGTGGTTGGTTTCACTTTCTTTAAACAGAGGGTTTCTGCTTCTAAACTGGGTATCAGCAATATAAGTATCGAAGCCGCTACTGGACATGAAGGCTAAATTATCTTCACTGTTAAAGCCGCTATCGGCTGTAAATCGCGTAGTCATTCCAAAGCTTTTATCATCATTTTTGGCAGCGTTGAGTTTATCGAGTTGCTGGTTAAGTTGTTCAATGGCTGGCTGCAGTGTTTGTTGCTCTCCCACTGAACCCCATGTCTGGGCTTGGAGTATTATCTGGTGTTTATCATCGTTTATCGCTATCCCGTTGTACCCTTGGATAGTGCCTTTTGACGAGGTCATCTTCGCGCTGTCTGGATCAGTAATATTACTTTTAACCGGCTTGCCCTAACCAAAAACTTAACTAGACACCCAAAGTAAAAAAGCACCCTATTTCAACGTAATCAACAAGCACAAATTGTTGGGTATCAGCTCACTATTTATGTTTTGAAGTGACAAGTACGACTTATTTGGAATTAATGAAGATGAATGCTGTGAAATGTGTCGCTCAGTTCAAATTGCAGACAGTAGGGAACGACATATTTTTGTTAGTGACTTTGACTATTTATGGGGATGTAACTCAAGCGGATTGAAGTAAAGCTCTGGCCTTTGCCATACCTCGTATACGTTGATGGTTTGTGTGATGTTTGAATTGTTGCAACATATGCTCACTGCCAACGGCGGTGCTGAAGTGTTTTTCGAACTCGGTAGTGAGAGTCAACCATTGCTCTGAGTCGAGGCCGAGGCGCGCTAAAATGGGGCTATGATGTTGCTCTATATAACCTGCTTTATCCT
>NZ_CAJXPA010000173.1 GCF_913058035.1 uncultured Paraglaciecola sp.
TTACGACATCCTAGGTGAAGGCGCGCGTACCATGAGTGATGCTGATAAGTATTATAAAGCTTATCAAGTTGCCATAGATGCCATTGGCGCAGTGGCTCGTGCGTCGGGTAAGAACGACCCTCGCAAAGTGCCTGGTATTTCAGTTAAGCTTTCTGCTATCCATCCTCGTTACGAATTTGCACAAAAAGAACGGGTAATGACTGAAGCGGCTCCCAAACTTAAAGCACTTTGTTTGCAAGCCAAAAGCTACAATATTGGGTTAACTGTTGATGCGGAAGAATCTGAGCGATTAGATATGTCCCTCGATGTTATTGAGGCGGTATTTAGTGATGATGAGTTAGCAGGTTGGAATGGCTTTTCGATGGCCCTGCAAGCTTATCAAAAACGCGCCATTTTTATAGTTGACTGGTTGCGAGAACTCACCATGCGTGTTGACCGGAAAATGATGGTGCGCTTAGTAAAAGGTGCCTATTGGGATACTCAGATTAAAAACAGCCAAAAAGGGGGTTATCAGCATTTTCCGGTATTCACTCGCAAGGCTTCTACTGATGTATCTTATCTCGCCTGTGCGAAAAAATTATTAGAATATAGAGATACCATTTTCCCACAGTTTGCTACGCATAATGCCTATACTGTCGCGACTATTCTTGAACTGGCGGGCGATGACAAAACAAGTTTTGAGTTTCAATGTCTATATGGCATGGGTGGCTCGTTATATGATCAAGTTGTTACCAATGAAAATGTGCAATGTCGCGTCTACGCACCGGTTGGACCTCATAAAGATCTACTCGCTTATTTAGTGCGTCGTTTGTTAGAAAATGGCGCTAACTCTTCTTTTGTTAATGCCATTATTGATGAGTCACAACCGGTCGAATCTTTGCTTGTCGATCCCGTTGATAAAATGCATCGCTTAAAACACAAATATAACGGCCAGATAATCAAACCCATCGCGTTATACCATGATAAAAAAGGTGTCGGTCGAGATAATTCCAAGGGCCTAGATTTAACAGATATCAATACAGTAACCCCTTTAAAAACATCACTGGATAACTGGCTTATGGATAACTTATTCTCTGAAGATGATGTGCCAGAGGGGTCTGTCGCTATTAGAAACCCAGCAAAGCAGAGTGAAATTATTGGTTTTCAACGACATCACTGCAAGGATGAAATGCTCGCGATGATCGAAACCGCTCAAAACGCATTTGCTTCATGGTCACAAACGCCTGTATCTGAACGCGCCGCCTTATTATGTCGTGTTGCCGATGTGCTTGAACATCATATGGACGAGTTCATTGCCTTATGCATCAAGGAAGCAGGGAAAACTGCACAAGATGGTATTGATGAAGTCAAAGAGGCGGTGGATTTTTGTCGCTATTATGCACAACAAGCGATTGAACTTGCAGAAGATGAACGTTTAGAAGCCCGTGGTGTGGTGTTATGTATCAGCCCTTGGAACTTCCCGTTAGCTATATTTATAGGGCAAGTGACGGCTGCCATTGCGACGGGTAATACGGTGCTAGCAAAACCAGCCGAGCAAACAAGCTTAATTGCATTGCGCGCTATTGAACTAATGACATCTGTTGGATTACCACATGGCGTTGTACAAGCCGTTATTGCAAAGGGTAGTAATGTGGGTAGTGTTATTATTCCTAATGCACGTGTTCAAGCGGTTATTTTTACTGGTTCTATTAAAACAGCGACTATCATTTCGCAAACATTGGCGGATAGAGGCGGCGATCAAGTGCCTTTTATTGCTGAGACAGGTGGTCAAAACTGTATGTTAGTTGACTCTACCGCCCTACCTGAACAAGTCGTTGATGATGTCATTTCTTCAGGGTTTCAGTCTGCAGGTCAACGTTGTTCTGCACTTCGAGTGTTATTTTTACAAGAAGATATTGCTGATAATGTTATTACCATGCTTAAAGGCGCATTAGCAGAATTACATGTAGGTAACCCAGAAAAACTGAGGACTGACATAGGCCCTGTCATAGATCAAAAGCGCTAGATTCACTCAATGCTCACAGTGACTATATGAAAACCCATGGTCAGCTATTATACCAATGCGATATTTCTGATGAGATAACAAATGAAATAGCAGATAACGAACATTTCTTTTTTGCACCACGACTTTATGAAATAGAAAATATTAGCGCGCTGAAGCAGGAAGTATTTGGTCCCTGTGTCCATATTGTTCGCTTTAAAGGCGATGAAATAGAAAAAGTCATGGATGATATTAATGGCACAGGTTTTGGCTTAACCATGGGTATCCATACCCGCATTGAACAGCGAGCCATCAATTTGGCGAAGCTATCACGAGCGGGTAACGTGTATATCAATCGCAATATAATTGGCGCTATTGTGGGTGTGCAACCTTTTGGTGGCCGTGGTCTTTCAGGTACAGGGCCAAAAGCAGGTGGCCCCTATTATTTAACGCGTTTAGTGAAAGAAATAACAACGCCCGGTGCCAAGAAACTTAATTTAATACCACAGCAAGCACAAGCCTCAAACAACGATACGGATGCGCAAGCCGTATTATTGATGGACAGAGCGAGTACCGCAGAAAAAATATGGCGCCTGACCAAGTTAAATACCCGTATATCTTGTGTTAGCGAAGTGTTAGCAAAAATAGCGCATATCGAAATCATTGATAATTTAGCAGACGATTTAACGCAGACTTTACAAGCTGCGCGCTCACAATTAATAGATATTGAAAAACACTTGAAGGAACCAACCGTTTTACCGGGTCCAACAGGTGAGTCTAATACTCTATATTTAGAAAATCGTGGCAACATCATCTGTTTTGCTGACGAAAATGTTACTTTTCACTTCTGGTTGCTTTCTGTCGTAACGGCTTTGGCAACCGGTAATACCGTGATCTCAGTTGTTTCTGACTTATTTTATGATGAAGCAATCGCTTTTAGAGATGAATTTATTGCAACAGGAGAAGATAAGAATACTTTTCAAATTGCCCGGTTATGCCATTTAACAACGTTGCTGGCACAACCTGGATTATCAGGTGTAGTTATTGATAATCATTGTGACCGTAAACATTATATCAGTGAGAAATTAGCAGAACGTCAAGGTGCAATTTTACCGGTGATCAGTTCAAAATATTTTGATAATTTAATGCAACGATTATTAACAGAAAAAGCTATCAGTATTAATACCACCGCTACTGGTGGTAATACGTCACTCATGACCTTAGATGAAGAAGATTAGCGATTAAGGGGCGGTTCGTTTTGGATTCTAACATTCAAAGCGAGCCCTTGACGGAGCATCCGTCATCTTAATGTATTATTGAAAAAAAAATCAGCAACGTGACGCTGACCTCTGCCCTACTTTTTGAACATATGGTATTCGTAGGGCAAAGCATCTTATTGTAGCTTCACAACGACATTCTAGGCTATAAATCCTAGACAATATTTGCTTTAAGCCGTTCTTCAATAATCCATTGTCGGCTTTGGCCTCACTGTACATGCCTTAATGTACATTAGGGCTAATAGTTCATTTGGTGTGCGAGCATATTAATGTTTTAAACTGAAACTCCTTGAAACCCGCGATTTTGTGTACTTAGATTTTGCCCAAATTACTTAATGTTTGTAACTAGGAAAAACCAAAGCTAAAACTCTATAAAAATTCGACGAATTAATGTTTGAAACTCAGACTTGCCTAATAAACTGACAGGTGGGTTTGATTTAGATTATCAGTTATCTGTCGATCGCACTGAGCATCGTTAGTTCACCTGCCTTGGGACAGATGATGGATAATCTAAATCATTTGCGACGCTCAGCGAATGGCTCCAAGAGCGAAAAACAGACACACATAAAATTATCTGGTAGTGTGGAAAAATGTAGTTTTCGACCCATAGCGGACTTAAGATAATTCAAACTATCAGATTATATTGAGCGCAAAATCATTATGCGATTAATCAAACTTGACTGACGGCAATGAGTGAAAAGCAGACAAACAAGTTAATCATCTTAAGGACGGCAATTCCGACATAGCAGACATACGAACGAAGAATTATATTACTGTATTTTGCTGCTAAAACCCTTCAACATCAACTTCCTCTATCCGTCGGCCACGTGCCCAGGCTGTGTAAAAACTATTTTCAGCCCATTATTTGAACAAAAATAGATGTAAATATGTGTCTTACATTAAAATCTGACCAAGTTTCATAACTAAGGAAACTTACATTTTACGTAGCATTGCGTAATTAATTGGGTTGTTGAAGTTTTTACACAACCTGAGCCAATTGCAGACGTTCGTGGTCATAGCGATTCAGGAGCAAGAAGCCTAAGTTTTAGCAAATTAGGATGATGTCTCTGCAACTGATGTAAGGCACTTTTTAGTTGGTAGGGCACCTTACCGTAAGTCGTTATTGCCAACCTTTTTTCTGATACCCCAGAGCGGGTAATATAACGGCACAGCCTTTCGAGTTTACCCCTATCCTGTGCGTTGCTCATCATGACACCTGCATGGAGACTGAAGCCTGCCACTTTTGCGGCACAGCCTGACGCAAGCCCTTGCTCTGCCATAGGTGCAATGCTTTGCAAGGTAAAGAACTTTCGTCATTGCCGTCCCCATTCCTTTCCACCCATTTCTACCAACCGAGACGCGGCTCGTCGAAAGGAAAAGGCGAGATCATTGGTGGCCGATAATTGTGCCAGTGACACGCCAATTCGACCCGTCGCCGACCACTCCAAATATTCCCCCTCTTTGGTGCGAATCATGGTCGTCGCAAAGGAACTCGAGCTTCCCCCCTTCTCACTGACAAACAATTCTTCATCTCCATCACTGCTTTCGACTTGCGCTTCAAAATCGACAAACAATTCGTCGAGCGGGACTTGTGCCGCCAGCACCAAGCGGGTGCGAGATTCATAACACGCGTCAATGAGGGTCACGAATTGTCGCGCTTCGTTGAGGTGTTTGGCGTCCAGTTGGGGGACGCAGTCCATGATGAGGACCGGAAATCGGCAGCAGAGGGAAATATAATCGGCCGCCCCGAGCGGTTGGTAGCACAACTCGGAAAAGTCAAACCAGGCGCACCGGTCATTCAATCGGGCGACCTGGACGGTGCGACCAAAGAGGACGGGAATGCTCTCGGCCTCAGTTCCGGATGCAGTGCCACCAAATATTTCTTCCAACTGCGCCTGCATGTTGTTATTAATATTATTATCGCCATGAACATCCTTGTTTGACCAAAAATAGGATTGACCACCCGCTCGAGTTTCGAGTCGATAATCCTTGCGGGAATCCTCCATGGAAATAATGTCGGACGTGTGTTTCAGTATGTCGATGAATGGCAAAAAGAGGGATCGGTTAATGCCTCCCTCATACAAGGCATCGGGGGGTCGATTCGAGGTGGCCACCACCACGACATTCCAATCCAATAATAATAGTAAAAACAGTCGCTTCAAAATCATGGCATCGGCAATGTCTGTCACTTGAAATTCATCGAAACAGAGGAGTTGGGCTTCTTGTGCCAATTGTTGCGCAATGATGGGAATCGCATCACCTCGTGGGTGCTTCTGTTTGTAGACAAAGATTCGATGATGGACGTCTAGCATGAATTCATGAAAGTGGACGCGGCGTTTGGTAATCTTTGCGTGTTTGTGGCTGTGGCTGTCATTATTACAGCAAGAATCATCATCAGGAACAGTAACCGACGCGTAAAAGAGATCCATTAGAAAGCTCTTGCCGACCCCGACCGGTCCATGAATGTACATGCCTCGCGGTGGTGGACCAAAAGACCACAAATGGAACTTCTTTCGAAGAAAGGACTGGGCGGATGCCAGGGATCGCGCCAGTAACAGTAACAGTGGACTGCTGCTTGTACAGCTGATCTCTGTCGGATCGTCGGTGCGTACGGGGACTGGTGGGAGCGAGGCAAGAGACTCGTGCAGGGCATCGAATTTTGCCGCCAGAGCGACTTGCGCGTCATCTCGTCGCACCTCCCCCGCGTCCACCTTGAGTTCATAAGCCGCTGCCACGCGGCCTGTCGAGAAGCACCGCCGAGCGACGCGATGTTGTGCTATCATGGTCTTCATAATCATCGTCTTCATCGTCTTCATCATGGAGCTGATGAGTTTATCAACATGATGGTATGGTACACTAGATTTCTGTATGGGTATCAAATGGATTTGTATTAGAGACTCAAGTTTCGGAGTTCAACTTGAACGCCAAATTCAGCATAACTAACTGAATAATATAAATAAAAATAGCCTTGTTATGGTAAAATGTTCGTTATCTAGACAAAACACGAAACCACTCAAGGGCTATAAAATGAACCCTGACACAACCCCCTCTATTTTTAACAACAGATTTGCTCACACGCGCCGATATTCAAGTCGACAACCTGTTTAGTACAATGTGGCAACGCCTAGGCTTCAGAGTATAGGTAAAATAAAACGTCATTTTCCTAAAATCAAAATACATGATGCCTCATGTTTTCCATATTGACATCTATTTTATATCCTTGAGGGAGTGAAAGTTGGCTATTTTTCGTCTATTAATCAACTGTTTTCACATAATTCAGAATTTAGAACAAGCGCTTCCCGCTGTTGTGCAAACCAGCTCTGAATATTGCTTATTATGATGAACGGCTTTTATTCAAACAGACTTATCTGAGGCGGTGCTCGACTTTGTGGGGGCAATAGATCGACGACTTCGTCATTTTTTGTATTCAGGTGACTAAGTATCTTTTGGATCACCAATGGGTCTTCGATGCTCGCTATAACCTTAACCGCACCACCGCATTGCTCACACGTTTCTATTTCTATCCCAAAAACCCGTTTAAGTCTTTGCGCCCAGGTCATCGATTGGTGTTTTTGTGCCCGTGTTTTTTCCTGCCCTGTCGGTAATGCTTTTTTTGCCTTATTTCGTAAGGACGGCGTTATTGTCACGCGGTGCCGACTGTTTGGTGCAAATACACCATGAAAGCGCGTCAGATTAACTCTGGGTTTGGGCACCAGTGCCGCTAAACGGGCAATAAAATCCAGAGGCTCAAAGATCACATGAGTGGTGCGCTAATTGAATACATATCTGGAGAAGTGGCTTTCACGGAAATAACGATTGATTTAGCTGCAGGTACCAATATCATTAATTGGACCTACAACAAAGATCCCCGCGCTTCAGAAGGCCAAGACAAAGGTTTTATTCGTAATCTGGTGTTTACTCCACCAGCAGTAGTGACACCTCCTCCTACGCCCATAACACCTGTTAGATCAAACTCTTCAGGCGGTGGTAGTTTAGGATGGATGATGCTGTGTTTATTTGGCTTAATGGTTAGGTTAAGAACTAAAATTTAATATTAACCAATAATTTAAAAGACTTTTGCTTACAGGAAAATAAAGAGCATATATTTTTTGTTCGTCTAATGAACTAGACTTAATTCATTTATTTATTAGCTACTTGAATTTATTATGTGGGCGATTAATGAATTTTGTAGTCAAAGTTAGTAAGGAATTAACATGCAAAATCACTTATCTAAAGGAATTATGGTGTGTATTTTGGCGTACGTAATATTTGGGATCCAATGGTCACATACTAGGGAGAGTATGCATAAATGTTTCGAACCTAAGACAATTGCCTTACCAGCACTTTTTAAGTATCCCAAAAAACCACTTTGGACTAAAAAAGAACAAACTGGCATACCACCCCATAACTGGAACCTCCCTCTAATAGAGCATTTTTACGATCCTAGTTCAATGAAATATTTTTCAAATACTAAGATTTTAGGTTATCTTAAGCCAAGTCAAAATCAATTTTCTGTAAGTCCGTTTAGTGAAAATACAAAGGTAAAACTTACTGGAAATATTATCATTTCCAGTAATGGGGTATTTGAAGAGTTCCTCAATAATACTTCCGTCGTACCTTCACTTGAAATTGAAATTAATTCAGAACTTTATCTTGTTTATTTATTTTCATTATCTGATGACATCAAAAAGATTTACATTAGTAACAGTTGTTATAAATCAGATAGCTCAGTCTAGTTTTTCACTTATTAATCTTTAATAGGTTGGTGATCTTCCCCTGACTTTGTAGACACTTTATAATTAGTGAATTCGATATACTATAAGTCCCTCTTAAATTTATGTAGGTCATCAAAATTAAGAATATCAAGTTCCACTTCAGACGGCCCGAAATGTGCACGATTGTATGCCGCCTCGCTAAATCCCTGATTAGAAATAAGTAATCCTTTATGGGCTCCTAAGTCTTCCAACATTCCAATAAAGCTTTCGACAGCTTTAACATCAATCTTTTTATTGAAGTATTTTCCATCAATTACAAGAGTGAAACGATTACCTGCTACGTATTGCTCAATTAGAATATCTATCTGTCTGCTTACTTTAGAATAAAGTCCAATTTTATTTGCATCTAGAGTAATCTCTGCGTCAGTGTATTGTTGCCGGAAATGGCTATATATTTCTGTTTCATACTGCTTCCAGTCCATACGAAAATTACTCTAATGAATGATAAGATTATGACTAATTTGACCTTGTGAGGTCGGGTTCTTTGCAAACTAGAATAACCTGTAAGCTCGAAAAGTCCAATGTCCGGTATTCGCTCTTGGACCCATTCGCTGATCGTCGCAAATGTGTCAAAAGCAGAACTTCTAACTTAAAAAAACTGTTTATTTACATGGCTTGGTCTGATCATAAAATATCAAATCTAGATTAGCCTTTTCAAAAGGCTAATTTTATGGAATTCTGTAGAAAATTAAACGGATTGTCGAGGTAAGCATGATAGTAATGTTTGTATCTAATCCGACTTCTGCCTAATACACTTTAGTTGCCTTTCTATAGGAGTAAATAAATTTTGAGAGTTACGATAAACCCTGAGTGGGATTTTATGAAAACCCTTGAAGCTGCGAGAGCAGAATATATAGG
>NZ_CAJXPA010000174.1 GCF_913058035.1 uncultured Paraglaciecola sp.
CTCTTCTATCTTATATAAGTGTAGTTTTATTGCTGTTAAGCTTGCCCCCGTATGGATTGATAAGATTAATCTTAGTTGCGAATAGAAATATGACGTAGAGCTTTGACTGTAAATATTAACAAGAATGCAAAGTGCTATCTTTGTATGTTGTGAATATGTTGATAATTTGTTTATTTTCGGTCTATTGATTACCCACTTTTTTAGGCAAAAATAAATAACTATCACATCCATAAATAATAATTAACTAGACAAACAGGACACATCACATGAAAAAAAACTATCTTTGGACGGCAGTAAAGGCCGCCCTAATAATACCTGCTGCAAGTTTGACAATATCTGCAGCTAATGCACAGACGGCTCCCACTCCCTTTGCAGATGACAGTATAGAAGTCATCGAAGTACGTGGTTTAATTAGTAGTCTTAAACGTTCATTTTCAGATAAAAAAGAAGCCCTTATTGTTTCTGACGGTATTTCAGCTGAAGATATAGGTAAATTTCCAGATCAAAACGTAGCTGAATCACTTCAACGTATTACTGGTGTGTCGATAGATCGCAGCGGTGGTGAAGGTCAATTAATCTCTGTACGTGGTTTTGGCCCACAGTTTAACTTAGTCACAGTTGACGGTCGCCAAATGGCATCAGAACGTGCTGGTCGCGAATTCAGTTTTGATACCCTTGCATCTGAGTTGATAGCAGGTGCAGATGTGTACAAAACATCTAATGCAGCGAATCAGGACGGTGGAATAGGTTCATATATCAACTTAAAAACAGCCAAGCCTTTTGATATGGACGGTTTCACCGCTGTGGGAAGTGTTAAAGGCACTTACGACAGTCTATCTGAAGAGACTGACCCTGCTTTTTCGGGTTTAGTAAGTAACACATTTAATGATGGTACTTTGGGTGTGTTGTTATCCCTATCCGTTCAAGAACGCCAAGCACAGATCAACCAAGCAGATACTCGTGGTTATTATCGAGTACCACGGATCGCTACAAATGATTTTGATGCCACTACAGGGACGGGTAAAGAAGCGTTTAATGTATGGGTGCCTCGAAATCTTGATTTAACTTCTAATTCAGAAGATCGAACACGTACTAGTGGCACATTGGTTGTACAATATGCACCTAGCGAAGATATTACACTGACGTTTGACGGTTTATATTCGAAGTTTGAAGTTGAGTCTCAAGTCAATAACTATGCTAACTGGTTTACTCCGGGCAATTTCCGTGATTTTGAAGTGGATGCGGCAACAGAAACAGTCAATTTTTGGTCACATAATGCCTTTAATGACCCAACTGGCGGTGGTTCTGGAGCAACTGACTTTGTTCAACAAGGTCTGGATCGTAATGTTGAAATTAAAGGTTTTGGATTTAACGCAGATTGGGAATTGAGTGAACAGTTTAATGTTAATATCGATATTTCTAACTCTTCTGCTGAAGATTTAAGTGGAGACCAAAGCCGTGTCTTTACGGTAATGGGTTATGCGAATGGATACACCTACGATTTCACTGGAGGTGGTGCTCTTCCAGCATTTTCATCAGATGGTATATCTGGGCCATTCACTGAATCTGATGCAAGTAAATTGCGTGCTCACTATGTAGAGCGAGGTGGTGATGAACGTGAAGATGAAATCACTGAAATGCGTGCAGATTTTACATACACGCCTAATAGCGAGACTTTTACCCAGTTAAAGTTTGGTCTTTATACACAAGATAGAACTAAGTCAGCAAAAGTATTTCAGTCTCCTAGTTTACCAAACTGCTTTTATTGCGGCTACGGTTTAGATGCACCAGATGAATTAGCACAGTTAATATCACCAAATGGCTGGTTTGATGGTATACCAGGTTCTTTCTTTGGATATGACGTAGATAAATATCTGTCATTTTTAGAATCAGACGCAGCTATCACAGCCCAGTCGGTTAATAGAGGTGAAGATCCAGCAACAAATATTGCTGCCTTTGCATCATTAAATGGTTACACACCTGTGGAACTCGGTACCAGTTTTGAAATCGATGAAGAGATCTTATCAGCCTATGCGGATTTTGTGTTTCAAGGTGATTTAGGTGATATGCCTTGGACCGTCAACGTTGGCTTTAGATACAGTGAAACCAAAACTACTGCTTCAGGTAATCAAGCGACTTTGTTAGATATCCAACAAAATCCTCTAGATGGTACAATTCTAGACCAGATATATCTTGAAGACGCGTCAGGACAGCGCTTATCGGTTCCTATTTCTATCAGCAACACATACACGAACTTGTTGCCTAGCCTGAACGTTAAGCTTGAAGTTGAAGAAGATATGTTACTGCGTTTTGGTTATTCTGAAACTCTTACTCGCCCAACCATGGCTAGTATGCGACCTGTTACTAACATTGGTTCAACTAGGCCTGACTTACTGTTAGCCAGTGGTGGTAATCCAAATTTAACGCCATTTTTGTCAACTAACTGGGATGTGTCTTACGAATGGTATTACGATGATGCTAGCGCAGTATCAATCGGTCTATTCAGTAAAGAAGTGGAGGGTTTTATTACTCAAGCTCCTTCTCCAGAAGAGTTTTCTTTAGCCAGTGGTAGTTATGAGTTTAGTGTTACTCGTCCACGTAACGGTGAGACTGCTCAAGTAGATGGATTGGAATTGGCCTGGACTCACACCTTGGAAAGTGGTTTTGGCATACAAATGAATGCCACTATAGTCAACAGTGCGAGTGATGGTACTACATTGGAAGGTTTAGGCGACTCTCAAAACGTGATTGGTTTCTATGAAAAAGACGCTTTCCAAGCGCGTATTGCTTTCAATAACCGTGAGGCTTTCTTACAAACCATTGCAAATGGTGATACAGGACAGCCAGAAAATGTTGCGACTTACGGTCAATGGGATGTGAGTGCTAGTTATGATATAAATGAGCATCTTACTGTTATATTTGAAGGTATTAACGTTACTGACGAATATGTTGAAAAATTCGGAGCGATTCCTGCTCATTTCACTGAGCAAGTGAGATCGGGTTCTCGTTACGCTGTTGGTGTAAGAGGCTCATTTTAATCATTGATTAGATTGTTAGTTTAATACATGAAAGGGGGTAACCCCTTTGATGTATTAATACCCAAGTTACTTGCAAAAGCACTTATTAAAAATATATCGTTAGGTGACTTGGATATTAATAGCACGCAATTAATTCTTAATATATTTACAAAGGTAGATACGCTTGTCTTCAGAAATTAAACGGATCATCGTCCTAGGTGGAGGAGCTGCTGGGTGGATTACTGCTGGTCTGCTAGCCAAAAAACATGCTGCTGGCGTGAAAGTGTCACTCATAGAGTCGCCAGATATTTCTACCGTAGGTGTCGGGGAAGGTACGTGGCCAACAATGCGTCAAACGCTGGCTAAGTTAGGCATATCTGAAACTACGTTTATTCAAAAGTGTAGTGCAACATTCAAACAAGCCAGTAAGTTTGTTAATTGGATTAATCCAAATGATGATGCGTATTATCATCCGTTTAGTGAACCACAAGGGTTTAACAAAGTAGACTTATCCCCTTATTGGCGTGAGGCAACTCAAGGAGAAGGCACATTTTCTCAGGCAGCTACTTTTCAACATTATTTATGTGAAAATGGTTTAGCACCAAAAACTATTGCTAATAAGCAGTACGAAGCAGTAGCTAATTATGGATACCATTTAGATGCTGGGAAATTCATTGAGTTATTGAGAGAACACTGCACTACAGAATTAAAGGTAGAGTTGTTTAGTGACACAGTTGAACATGTTTTGATGGCCGAAAATGGTAATATTGGGTCATTGGCAACCAAGAATAACGGTAACTTGAGCGCTGAGCTGTTCGTAGACTGTAGTGGCATGAGAAGCGAGTTATTAGGAAAAAGCCTAAACGTACCCTTTGTGCCATGTGATGATATCTTTTTTTCTGACACTGCCATTGCGACACAAGTTCCATATCCAGACATCGACACACCCATCTCGAGCTGTACCATATCTACCGCTCAGGATGCTGGATGGATATGGGATATAGGATTGCAGCACCGAAGAGGTGTGGGATATGTGTATTCTAGTCAGTTTTGTACCCAAGAGCAGGCTTACGACACCTTGTCTCAATATTTGGGCGATAAATACAAGATTGATAAAGTAAAGACCATTAAATTTACTCCAGGACATCGAGAACTTTTTTGGAAAAACAACTGTGTTGCAGTAGGACTATCTGCTGGATTTTTAGAGCCTTTAGAAGCGTCTGCTTTAATGTTGGTGGAAACTTCTGCCAATTTAATTGCCGAGCAATTACCCGCTAACACTGAACAGATGCAGATGGCAGCAAAAAGATTTAATGCCAGTATGTTAATGAAATGGCGAGGGGTGATTGACTTCCTGAAGTTACATTATGTATTGAGTAAAAGAGATACACCGTTTTGGGTGAAAAATCGTGAGCCAAGTTCAGTTCCCGACACATTAAAAGAATTATTAGAACTGTGGCGTTTTCGCTCGCCATCTGAGTATGATTTTACTGATAATATGGAAGCTTTTAGTGCCGCCAGTTATCAATATATTTTGTATGGCGCAGGTTTTAAGACTGATTTTTCTAGCAATGCTTATTTGTATGAAAAATCAGCATTAGCTACAAAACAAATTATGTTAAATCGCCAACGATTAGAGCAACTTAAGTTCTCGTTACCGCGTCACAGAGAACTATTAGAAAAAGTCAACCGAGTAGGCTTTTCAGCTATTTAATTTAAAGTAAGATTGAGAATATTGATGCCAAATTATGTTTTATTAGATGCCGTTAAACACCAAAAAAAGAGAATTCTTCCTCACACAAATTTTAATCATTCATCCCAACAACATCATGCATCGCTGACGATAAACGAGTTTGTTCAAGCAAGCACAAGTTTTCCTGTGGTATTTATGAAGGATCCTCAAGAAGGAAAATTACATGCCACTGCACTACTAGGTTTCATTGCGGGAAAAAATCTACACTTTACACAAAATGACTGGTTAGGTACTCATGTGCCGGCTTCAATATTACGAGCGCCTTTTGAACTGGGACCAGACTTGCAAAATGACAAAACCCTCGCTTTGTATGTTGACGAGGATAGTCAGTATCTTAGTGAAAGTGAAGGGCAAGCGTTGTTTGATGGTGAAAATCAAACTCAAAGTTTGTTGCAAGTTCAAAAAGTGTTTGCAGACTATTTTAGGGATGAAATTGAGACACAAAAATTCGTTGCTCAATTATTAAAATACAATTTGCTAACAGAGATTGAACTTGTGATTCAATATGAAAATAACAGCAGCATGAAGATCAAAGGTATTTATACCATTAATCAGTCTGAATTGCGGTTGCTCAGCGACGATTTAGTCATCGATTTTAATAAAAAAGACTACTTAACTGCTGTTCATGCAATGCTGGCCTCACTTGGACAGGTCAACCGACTCATCAAGTTACACAATGGTTCTGAAGAACAAAAAATAGCTGGTGTGCAAATGCGCATCGACTCAGGAGAAGAATAGTGTCTGGACAGAATATTCAAATCACAGTGTTTGTTGCGGTTACAGCACTGATTGCCTTGCTCACGTACATGCAATGTAGAGGCAAAGGTCGCATGCAGAATGCGACCGAGGGACAACAAAATAAGGAATTGTTTCTAGCTGGTGGTGGTTTGAAATGGTATTTCATAGCGGGTTCAATTACTTTGACCAATTTGAGCACAGACCAATTGGTTGGTACCAACGGCACGCAAATGGCGCTACTGGCATGGTGGGAATTTGCCGCGTTGTTAGGCCTGATAATCTTAGCCAAAGTGTTTTTGCCTCTTTATTACAAATATCAGTGCACTACAACCACAGAATTATTAGAAAAACGTTATCAAAACAAAAATATTCGAGCCGTGATTGGTGCGTTGTTTTTCTTGAGTAGTGCTTTGATATTTTGCCCTGCGGTCATTTATTCTGGCTCTTTGTTTATGATAACCATGTTTGACCTTGATATTCCTCTGATGTACGTCGCTGTTGCATTTGCAGTTCTTGGTGCGATGTATGCGATTTTTGGTGGTTTGCGCGCTGTAGCTGTATCAGACACCTATTCAGGGGTATTGTTATTAACAATGGCTATTGCCATTGTGTTTTTGGCACTTAATGCCATTGATTACGATTTTTCAGCTATTCCAGCGGACAGGCTCACCCTAATTGGTGATAACGAATCACCTATTCCTTGGCACACTTTGCTAACAGGTATGATATTTATTCAAATGTTTTACTGGGGGACTAATCAGGTTATCACGCAACGCGCTATGGCTGCGCCTTCTTTGAAAGAAGCGCAAAAAGGTGTATTTGCAGCGGTTGGAATACGTCTACTAATTGTACCTGCCATTGTGGTTATTCCAGGTATCGTTTCCTTTCAGTTATATGGCGACATTGGCGATGCTGCATATGGAAAAATAGTGGGTGATTTATTACCTACATGGTTATCAGGCATATTTGCTGCTGCGATGGCAGCAGCAGTATTATCAACATTTAACAGTAACTTGAACTCGGCTACTGCACTTTATGTCTGTGATCTTCACGAACCTTATGTTGGTCACCCCAAAAATGTGGCCAAGTTAAGTGCTTGGATCACGGCTTCGTTAACCGTCATAGCTTTGTTATTGGTGCCTGTTTATGCTCAAGCAGACAGCATCATTAATCTATTGCAACAGTTATGGGGTTTATTTAGCATGCCGATTTTATCAATATTTATAGTCGGTTTAGTGTTTAGAAACGTGCACGCTAATGCGGGTATCATTGCGGTCATATTTGGGGTGTTTTTGTATGGCGCACTGTCATTCGAGTTTTCACCTTTTCATGCTCCCTTTGGTTTGCACTATATCCACTTGATGTTTATTACTTTGATATCCTGTGTGAGTACAGCGCTGATAATTAATAAAGTGTTCTTCAGACAAAATGCTGAACTCGCATGGGGCAGCGACGACGGATTAATTCAAGAGTCGTAAATAATAGGAACAGTGTGAATAATCTTAGAAAAAGTAATATACAAAAATTGCCACAGAAAACCTTCGATGTGCTAATCATTGGAGGAGGTATTAATGGTGCAGTATCGGCGGCTGCTCTTGCGGCAAAAGGAGCTAAAGTAGCGTTGATTGATAAAGGTGACTTTGCTGGATTTACTAGTTCTAACTCGTCAAATTTGGCTTGGGGTGGTATCAAATATCTCGAAAGCCACGAGTATGGTTTGGTCAATAAACTGTGTAAAAGTCGTAATCATCTGATGCGCAGTTACCCGTCTACTGTTAAAGAAATTCGATTCTTTACCAGTATTCAAAAAGGTTTTCGTTTTCCGCCTCTGTTTGTTTTTATGGGCACCATTGTTTATTGGTTGATGGGACGTTTTTTTACACAAATGCCACATTATTTAACGGCTAACAAAATAAAGTCTCTTGAAAAAGTGGTTAAAGCTGACAACTTAAACGGTGGTTTTGAATACTCAGATGCGTTTTTGCACGATAACGATGCTCGTTTTGTGTTTAATTTCATTCGTTCAAGCATGAGTTATGGCTGTATTGCCGCTAATTATGTTCAAGCAAATGGCTCTGAAAAAATTGATGGTGAATGGAACACTAAAGCTAAAGACGTCATCAGTGGTGAAGAGTTCGAGATACGTTCAAAAATAATCATCAACTCAGCGGGTCCTTTTGTAGACCCAATGAATCAAGTGAATCATCAAACAACAGAGCATCATCACTTGTTTTCAAAAGGTGTTCATCTGATTGTTGATAAAATTACTAACAGTAATAAAGTCCTCACTTTTTTTGCCGATGATGGGCGATTGTTTTTTGTTATACCTATGGGCCCCAAGACATGTATTGGAACAACTGATACCCAGGTCGAAAATCCTCATGCAACAGTTACAGCTGAAGACAGGCAGTTTATTTTAGATAACGTGAATAAACTTTTAGACTTACCCAAGGATTTGACTCAAGCGGATATCATCGCAGAACGCTGTGGTGTGCGTCCTCTTGCCATAAAGGGTAAAGGTGGAGTAGCTGATTGGGTTCAATTGTCGCGCAAACATGCTGTAGACACCAATAAAGTCGACAAGTATCTATCAATTTTCGGTGGCAAACTTACAGATTGCATCAACGTGGGTGATGAGGTGGCTGGTTTGGTCAAAGAGTTGGGGGTTATGTTGCCATATGCTGATTTTAAATGGTATGGCGAACCTGACGACACTGTGCGTGATGAGTTTTTTCATCGTGCTAGACTGATGGACTTTGATGGACTCACCCCTGCTACGTCCTCTGAACCTCTTACCAAAAGGTTCTGGCGACGATACGGTCGTAATGCTATTAATATGTTGGAGAAAATCCGTGAAAACCCAGAGAAAGCAGAATTATTAATCGAAACTTCTGAGTACTTACGGGTCGAAGTCGAACATGCCGCAGAACGTGAAATGATCACCAAACTAGAGGACTTTTTACGTCGCCGCTCAAAAATATCTCTGGTTGTCAGGCAAGAAGATATTTTATCTGCACCGGGCTTGAAAGAAGCTTGTGAAATATTATTCGGTGATGAGGCGGATGCTAAGTTACAAGAATATATTGATACGCTGAGCTAATTTTAACGAGTGATTTATTGTTGCATAAGTGTGTCGTTTTCCATGCTAGATAGGTTATTAAAATCTTTAGTTAGCATTGGCTAGATGAGTTGTGTTTATGTTTTTTACAAGTAACCCAAATTTTTTTATGTTGCAGTTTTTAATTAAGATGACACCTAAGATGTCTGGCTATGTAAGCTGTCTCTATAC
>NZ_CAJXPA010000175.1 GCF_913058035.1 uncultured Paraglaciecola sp.
ACTGGTCGATGGAAGAAGTGATAAAGCGCTGGCACCAAATGTACCAAGGCACATTATTAAGTCAAAAGTATCAAAGAGGGGATAAGCTCAGTAAAGGTGAATGTATCAGCCTAGATGAAACAGTGACAATTTACCGTCAGCGTTTATGTGATATTAATTGGCTCATGCGCAATCTCAATGAGTACATCGCCCGTAAAGCGAATAAAGAAGATAAATGCACAGGCAGATTTTACTCGCCGCCATCCTTGGCGCTCACCCTTCGGGCCAGCTGAGGCAGTTCTCATTTATTCCCAATAAATTTAGTGGAAAGGACGATTCAAATCTCAAGCCTGCTTTTACGGCAAGGAGGGATGAAAGTGCGGTGTTAGCGTGTATAACTTATGTTGACTTAAACCCGATCCGAGCCAATATTATTTTGGGTGTCTAGTCTAAGTTTGTTGTTATGTTGAACTTAGTAACCCAACTTCAATTGCCCTTTGTTCATTACTGAAAATAGCCATAGCAGTATTCATTTGCTTAAAACCAAGCTTTTTATAAAAACCTTCTTTACCAGGGCTAGCATACAATATTATTTTTTTGTGACCGAAAGATAACTTAATCAATTGATTAATAATATTCCGCCCTAAACCAAATCCTTGATATTCTGGGTGTATAGCAACATCACAGATGTATGAGCAATCTAGTCCGTCAGCTAAAGCGCGACCGACACCAATAAGTGTAGCGTTATCGAAAACGAAACATTTAAACTTACTGTTAGAAAATACAAGTTCTAAGTCATTAGCCGCTTTATCACCCAAAGGTGCAATTCGGTATAAATCTGACAATTGATTCCAATTAATATCGGATTGATCATAAATCCATGAATAATTCTTCATACTTTTCCTGCTCAACATAAAGTGAATTAGGCGGAAGTCGAGTTAGATAAAAGCGCTACTTTCATACTTACCTCTACAATCCGGTTGATTTTGTTGAGCATTCCATAAACTTAGCCTTTTTAAAAGGCTAATCTAGATTTGATATTTTATGATCAAACCAAGCCATGTACTTATCCAAACTTTTAGGTCTGGATAAATACAGCGGGTGAAAATAAAATTGACTTAAGACAATCAGATACAAATAATCACTGAAAACCTGCGGGTTCAGGTTCGTTGAAATATATTATTTTTCACTAAGTTTACTGTTTTTGGCTGATTAAAATTGTAAAACTGCCATCGCAATGGCTTTAGCCATTGAATTTTCTTTGGTGGCGCAGCCCCTGCATTTTCCGCATCTAAAGTTTCAGAAACAACCTGCGTGGTCAGGTTTAAGTTGCCATAGTTAGACGGACACTTTAAACACGGAAACAGGGGGACGAGTCACTTTTTTATAACCAACTCAGCTCTTAATCTATTTGAAACCAAACGGCCGTCGGTGGCTTATTGAGTAGATTACCCTTGGTGAATTTTTTTAACAATTTCAAGAGAAAATTTTAAAAGGACAGCCGTGATAATTTATCAATAAATTATGATGAGTGTTTTATTAACGCTATTAAACACGGCTAATCAAATACAGCAGTGGTTTGCCGCGATAGTGCAATGACCTCTCCATGTATATCCCATATTGTTGCTTCAGTATGACCATAGCCATCTGCCGCTTGGCGGGTATCTTCTTTATAAGCTAACCAATCGGAAGGTGCAAAGGGCCTATGAGGATAAATAAATTCAAGATTCCAGCTAACTGTGCTCGCAGGTGCTGGCCAGCGCAGTTGTTGTATTAGGGTAGGAGGCCATGCATCAATCATACTGATGATATGCGCTTCGGTTATTGTCTGAGGTGATTCTTTAAAACGCATCCAACCGTAATAATGGCTGCTCTTTTTGCCAGTAAAGGGTAGACCGCCATCATCAATTGAAAGCTCATAGTGGCGTAAAAAATTTGGGGTAACTTTGGGTATGTTAGGAATAAAGTTAGCTTTTTGGGGTACTGCCATATTGTGCTGGTCATTATTTTTAACGGCTGTTTTTGATTTCCTTGCTTTGGCAAAGCAAAATTGTGTGAGCACACAATTTTTGTCTTCTTGTATTATGCGAGCAAGCACTTGAGACACATTTTTTCCTTCACGCACAATTTCAACATTGATCTGGAACGGGGTATCAAAGAGAAGTGGACCGACAAAATTCGTAGTCATCGAGCGTAGCGGTCGATCTTCTTCAATATACTCTCTTGCAGCACTGTAGAGCATTGCTGCCGACAGGCCACCAAAAACGGTCCGGCCTTGCGACCAGTCTTTAGGAACGCTGATTAGCATTTCGGGCTGTTGGTGTTGTGTGCGGGCAATTGCTATTAATGAGTCAAAGTCCATATTTTACCTGTTTTAAGTGTTTGGATAAGAAAGTACAGGTTGATTACGCGCTGAGGGGAATCTAGGGTCAGTGTAAAGCTTTATCTTGTCTAATCTTGTTATGAGCACCCCAAGCTCTTCAAAATTTATTGGTGTTTTTCACTGTGAATTTGTAGGGCATAACAAAATTTGATAGACGCTAAGCTTAATCATTGATGAGTTCACTCAAAGCTCATACATATCCTTAATTTAATTTCATGCCCCCTGATTTCTATTTATTTAAATAATGAGCCTGTTTGAAAAAAAGTCATTACCACTACCTACGTTTTTTTGTTGTTTTGATCCCAAGTGCTTTGTTTCTTGCGTGTTTTTTTTGTTTACTTTTATTGCTTCTTTTGACTGGTTGATCTTGTTTAGACAAGTCGGGTTCATAACCCGGTAGCCATTGTTTTAGCAATGTGCTGTCGAGTACTTTTTCAACAGCCTCTAGCAACCATTCTTCACTTGGACTCATGAGCGATATTGCTAATCCGGCATTCCCGGCTCGCCCTGTTCTGCCAATACGATGAATATAATCTTCAGCAACGTAGGGTAATTCGTAGTTGATAACGTATTGCAAATCAATGATGTCGATTCCTCTGGCTGCTACATCAGTTGCAACAAGGGCTCTGGTTTTACCTTGTTTAAATTCTGCTAGGACTCTTTCTCTAGCACCTTGTGATTTATCACCATGAATAGATTGAGTCTGTATACCGTCTTTACACATTTCTTTGGCTAGGTCATCAGCCATTTGTTTGGTTCGAGTAAAAATGAGTACTTGATGCCAATTTTTTGAGCCAATAAGAAAAGACGTCAGCTCTCGCTTACGATCACTATCAACCGTATACACCAGTTGTTCGACCTCTGTGGCGGCGGCATTGCGTTGATTAACTTCGATGAGTAAAGGGTTGTTGAGTAAGGTTTTACTTAACTTAAAAATAGCATCATCAAATGTTGCCGAAAATAGTAAGGTCTGTCGTTTGCTTGGTAACCGACTTAAAATTTGATCAATTTCATCTTTAAAACCCATGTCTAACATACGATCAGCTTCGTCAAAAACGATGGTTTGAAGTTGGCTTAAATTGACGTTTTCTTTGGTGAGATGGTCTAACAGTCGCCCAGGTGTTGCAATTAAGATATCTGCGCCTTTCTCAAGCGCGGCTATTTGGTTGTTAATGCTGACACCGCCATATGCAACCGCAACGTTTAATTGAGTGTTCTGGGCATAACTCAAGAAACTTTTATACACTTGCTGTGCAAGTTCTCGAGTGGGGGTTAGTACCAATGCACTAATAGGTCGCGAAGCATCAGTGGCTTTCATTAACTGTTGTAAAATGGGTAATGCAAAAGCCGCTGTTTTGCCAGTACCAGTCTGGGCACCTGCCATAATATCTTTACCTGCAAGTACAGCAGGGATAGCTTGTTGTTGTATAGGTGTTGGGTTCTCGTAACCTAATGCCTTGATTGCATCAGTAAGGGATTTGTCTAACGCTAAAGAAGAAAAACTCATATATGAATATCGCTTTTTGATTGATTGTAATTTTATATCACTCCTGATAAAACATGCGGAGAGAATCTTGGAGTTAGTGAAAATTGACTTCAGTTTGTGCCATCAATATTTCCTTAACGGCAGTAAAATGTAAAACGCTCAACTATTAGTCAATCAAAAAATCAGCGCCAAAAAATTAGGGGATATATATAAACAGCTTGATGCTTGGTTACTTACAATAAGAGGATACGTTTCATCATAAAACCACCTTTTTATTGTTAGCTTTTATTGAAAGCTTTTATTGTTAGCTTTTATTGATAGATTTATTGTAAGTTTCTTAAAAATAATTGCCTTATTTATTAATACATTTGCGCAATTTATTTGAACGACAAAATAGTCGTCTGCTTAAATTGTTTGATAAAAACCGAGAGTTTATGAAATATCAATATATTAATGGTTTTACTTGTTCGTAGTATCCACTTGAAATACGGTGGGAGTGGGTAATTATTGATACCGCTTTGTATTCAATCAAGTTACCAAGGGTAATCTGCATAAGCTAACCACAATAGATTATGTAACGATTACTTTGGGTGAAAAGCTGTGAATGGCTCCTTAATAAATAATCTTAATACATCATAGTTTTGTAAACTACCCAAAAAAATTAGCAATACGGTTAGGTGTTTTAATAAGTAAAACTAACCCACAGCCTGCCTGTTTTTTTCTGATATTAACAATGGCCGGGTTCGGTATTCATAACGATGTTTTTATTGCTGATGACTAATCGACTCGAACTTTTATTAATCAAACGTTAAGCACTATTAAACTACTAAGGCGCTTGCAGCTTTATGTGTGCAGTGAACATCAAGCAAATACTCATCATTCACTTTAGGGTACTCATTGCTCAGATAAAGCTTGTTAATAAGCCAAAATTCTTCCGTCTAATCACTTAAAAGGTCGCTCTTTAGGGTAAATATATACTGGTTTTTTTCGTTAATATCACGAGTAAATGTTTGCTCAAAATACAAATAGTTTAGGTGTGAAAACGCTTCTGCAATAGCAAAAAACATATTGTGCTCATTCAGCTCTCGTTTGAACAAAACAGGCAAACATTGTTTGATGGTTCTACCTTCTTTACAAAACTCTTTTAAGCTCTGTAAATGTTTGTGATGGTGAGCAATTAAGGCATCAACGCGGCTATGTAGGCCTATAAAAGGTTGTTTGTGTGAGGGCAATACCAAGGTATCTTCTGGTAAATTTTTGAACTGCGGTAACGTATCTAAATACATCTTTAACGCATTGGCATTTGGCTCTGTGCTGTATACACCTATGTTAGGTGTGATGATGGGTAACACGTGATCACCGGATATCAACACTTTAGTGTGTTGATTATATAAACACACATGTTCTGGCGAATGCCCTCTGCCAATTATGACTTGCCATTGATCAGTTTCAACGGAGTCAATGTTGCCAAGCGTACCAATTTTTATTACATCACCTTCTTGCAAGCGTTCATGTTGCAAAGGAATCGGCATGATGACTTGCCCTAAACCTTTACTTTCTTTGCGCTTTTCGCTGGCGTTGGCAACATAGTCCTCTGACATTCCACAGCGCACTAAGTATTCATCGTCTTGCCAGTCTGATGCGCCTCTGCTTCCGGCGCACATCGCTCTGGCAACAAAGTATTCAGAATGACTCATATAAAAGGGTACGCGATATTTGTCGACCAAATAGCCAGCCATACCGATATGATCAGGGTGCATGTGTGTGACAATGACTTTTGTCAGAGGTTTATCAAGCTTTGCTAACAGGCTATCCCATATCTCTTGGGTCTTACGAACACCAAAGCCAGTGTCTATGAGAGCGTAACCTTCTGTTTGAGTGACAGAATCATAATCTTCTATTAGATATAAATTGATATGATCAAGCTCAAATGGCAATGGCATACGTAACCACAAAATACCAGGTGAAACTTGCTGCCATTGACCAGGCTCTGGTATTTCTACATCAATAAAATCGGTTGTCACTCAATATACTCCACATTTTCAAAAAGGTATTACAATCAAGTTTTACCTAAACCACCACGCATAACGATGAATCATTAACTATCAATGCATTGAATATCAAACTAATCGCTGTAAAAGAACGATCGTTTCTTACGCCCTGTTATAGATAAACAAGGATAAAAAAGGTTGGTTCAATATCATTTCTATCCGTTTGATTGCCTTTAAAAACCAGACTTATTAATATGTTTGGTGAGTGGCTATTGCGCTTCGAATTAGATTTTAAGCACCGCTATAAAGGTGTGATTTTTTGGTATTGATAGTTGAGTTAACGCGGGGGAGGGTATTTGCACACACACCTATGTTCTGCAGTAGTGTTTTAGTTTTTTTGCGTATTTACACATCAACTTTTAAAATACGCATCGCTATTATTATTCAATAAGTGTTACACGATATAACGGCATCATAATCCGAGCATTGGTTCAGTATATTTAGCTTGGTGCCACGTTTTTGTATTTGAAATTTGTGAATGATAAAAAAGTGTAATCAAGGCAAGAAGATATAAAAACGTAAACACATTTTCATTTTCTGTCTAGCCAAATCTATACCCTTGATCATGCATTCCCGTAACGACTTAACCATTCAGTATTCTTATTGAGTCGTTAGGCCACTCGCAAACGGCTTTTTACTCACTTACTAATCAATGCCACATTTATAATGAGTAGTATTGCTTGCATTAACCATTCAGTTTCATTAGTTTCAGATAACGCATAATCATTTTAAAAGACATTCAATGAAGCACTTACTAGTGTGTGCCGTAGCGGCAGGTATTTCTATTTCTGGTTGTTCACCATCAACAGAATCTTCTGTTATGACACCACAGTCTAATATTTTACAACCTGAATTAGCTGAAACTGATTTTCGTGCCAAAGGTATTATTGCTGGCTCTTTGCCTGAGGTAATAAATGCACTTAATACTGGTAAGATAAGTTCACAAGCTTTGGTAAAATTATATATTGAGCGAATTGAAAAAATTGATAAAAACGGACCTAAGCTGCAGTCTATTTTAGCACTTAATCCAGACGTATTGGCCATAGCACAAAAGCTTGATAAGCAACGTGCCGCAGGTGAAATCATAGGGCCTTTACATGGCGTACCTGTTTTACTGAAAGATAATATTGAGACAAAAGACCGTATTGCCACCACAGCTGGAGCATTAGCACTTAAGGATAATATAACTGGACGTGATAGCCCTCTAGTTGCTGGCTTGCGTGCCCAAGGGGCGATAATACTGGGGAAAACTAACCTCAGTCAATGGGCTAATTTTCGCTCAGAAGGCTCAATGAGTGGCTGGAGTGCATTAGGCGGTCAGGTCAAGAATCCGCACATGTTAGACCGCAATCCGTGTGGTTCTAGTTCGGGTTCAGGTGCCGCTACTGCGGCCTCGCTTGCAGCGGCTTCAGTAGGGACTGAAACCAACGGTTCGGTTATATGTCCATCAAATGCTAATGGGATTGTAGGATTTAAACCCACAGTGGGTATTGTGCCTCAGCAGTATATTATTCCTATTTCTGTGTCTCAGGATACTGCGGGTACGATGACTAAAACGGTAATGGGCGCCGCATTGATGATGAACGCCATGGCCACTACCACACCCAATACAGACTACAGCGCTGGCTTGACAAAAGACGCCTTAAAAGGTGTGCGAGTGGGTGTATTAAATTTTGCCAAGGGAGATTCAGCGCCAATATTAGAACATTTCAAAACTGCCTTGTCTGATCTTAAGGATGCAGGAGCCATTCTGGTTGACATTGACGAACGCCCAGAGACTCCTAATAATTTTGGTGGCATGAGCTACGATATTCTTAAGTACGAATTTAAAGATGGTTTAAATACTTATCTGGCCTCCACATCACCTGCACAGGTATCGACCCGCAATTTACAACAACTGATTGATTTTAACGAGGCACATAAAGAAATTGAATTAGCTTTGTTTGACCAAAGTATTTTTGTCGCTTCGCAAGCAATGGATTCGCTTGAAAGTGAAGAGTATCAAACAGCAATTCAAATAGTCCAAACATCAACCCGGCAAGAAGGGATTGACAGATTATTACAAGAACACAATGTGCAAGTACTGCTGGCTCCTTCGGGTCCAACAGTTCCAATAGTGGATCCTATCAATGGCGACGTTTGGCCTAATAGCTGGCCAGGGTATGGCAGTCATGCTGCGCGGGCTGGGTATCCCCATGTATCAGTACCTATGGGGGGGATCCATGGGATTTCGGTGAGTCTTTCATTTATTGGTGGTGAAAATGCTGATGCTGAAATACTGACTTACGCTTATGCGTACGAACAACATTCATTGCGTAGGCTAGAGCCTCAGTATCTTAAAAATGCACAGGCCATTCCTTTTATTGCTGATGCAATGAAGGGGTATAAAGCGGCTAACTAATGACAGTTTTGGGGCAAGCGGCCAGCAAACCCCAAGGCCAAATTACACCGGTATTTATTATTACCACATCAAATACCTTGCTTCATTTTAGGATATTTACGATAGATATTTTTGTTTATTACCTTCGTAAACTTTATTACTAATACAGTGGATAACCTTTCTTAGTGTTTGAGTTACTTTGCCAAATTTTGGCTGCGAGTGTCACGGCTTTAACGCCATTTTTTATTAACGTTAGATGCTCGTTTTGAATAATGGTGAATAGTGGTGAATGATGGCTTGCCCGAATGCCTACTTCAATTTGCTCAGGCGGCGTTCCTCTTACCTCAAAATATACGCTCCGTATTGGAGGGATCAATAC
>NZ_CAJXPA010000176.1 GCF_913058035.1 uncultured Paraglaciecola sp.
ATAGAAAATACGTTATGGTGATGATATAAAATGAGTGGAGATCGTAAAAGAGTGAAATGTATATAATCAGATATGTGTAAAAAAAGAAGTTGGTGAAGGTGATAGATATTAGTTGGTATCAAGTTTGAATGCATTTATTTTTTCGAGCAGAAGACGACATACGAGATCTAGTACGATCTCGTGGGCGCAGAGGTGTGTATAAAAGACAGGGTGGTGTAGTTCCCACATTAGAGAAGAAGAAGTCAACTAAGCCGTCGTCATCTAGGTCGGTGACAGCTATACCCATCGGATAACTGTATTCATCACTACTTGGATTAGCAATGTCGACAAAGGTATTGTTACCCTTATTTTTCCAAGTTTTTACGTGGCCAGTGTCGTGGGCAACAACTAAGTCTTCTAGACCATCATTGTCCATATCTACAAAAATACCCATAAAAGTATTGTGCTTGTATCTCAAACCGGACGAATCAGTGATGTCGGTGAAGGTATTATCACCATTATTTAATACCATCAAGCTGCTACCGCCGTAACCTTTTTTGTTGAAGATATTCTGACCTTCAACCAGCTCTTTATTAATATAACCGGATATGTACATATCAAAATGACCATCACGATTGATATCGCTTAACGCTACAGACATGGGTGTGGTGTCAGTTTTAATTGGTAAATCAAGTTTTTGGGCAGTGAAACTCCCGCCTTCATTGAGATGTAACCAAACGCCAGTCGTGCGGGTAATAATGAGATCAGAGTAACCATTATTATCCACATCTAATACCGCAGCGGCAAAGGTGGCGTCCTGCAATTCAGGTTTACCAACAATGTCACTATTGAGGGGTTGTAATCTGCCTTCTTTATATGCAAAAAGTGCATCTTTTTGATTAGGACCGCCACCGATAAACAGTTCTTCTGTGCCATCATTGTCAATATCTATGATGGCACTAGCAGTAAACGGTAATGACTCTGCATTATTTATTTTTTGATCGAAATCTAGAAAATAAGAGTCAAATGTAGGGATGATTACCCCTTGTGTAGAAACATCATAATCAATATTTTTGTCCATGGTGAATTTGATAAGTACAATAACGACTAAAGCCGTAATCAGAAATACCGGTATTAACAATAGTTTTTTCATAGTTCCTTCAGAGCGCTACACTGGCGCAGTTAGTTTTTTTGCTTGAATTAAAGACATAATAAAAAACAAACCAAATCCGATATTAAGCGCAATTGGCATCATATATTTTCCTACAGTCGGGATGGCAAAGTAAGTTAAAAAGGACAGCAGCAACAACACTACCGGGCTAAGCAGTGCTTGCCACTTTTGATAATGAGAACGCCCCGTTGCCGCTAAATAGATAAAAATGACTGAGGTCGCCAATGTGGTGATACGAACAACCGTCAACAGATTTTCATATCGTAATTGATACAATGTGATGAGATGGTCGACATTTGCACCCAGATTTTGGGCATGGATCAATGCACCTATGCTGGCTCGCGAACTGATCCAGTCTGCACCAATCATGAAGCCGTAAGCACACAGTAAAAATCCGAAAAAAGCTATTTTTTGATTGGCCGGTTTCAGCATAAGATAAATATGCCAACTGCCTACTACATAAAGTGGTGCTGCAAATGCTCCCAAAAAATGTCCAAGTGTTTGTTGTTGATCAGAGGTAGCTAGCATAAAGCGGTAATGCGTCTCTGAATATCTCGCAAGCGGATCAAAATGTAGCAAAAATTCACCGGCCCCGACTAATATTGCAGCTAGTAAGCCAAGCAGTCCTGTTAGCATGACCATGTTTGGTCTTTGCATATACACCTCTATTTACGATATTAAATTAATTGATAAAAATCTATTACCCACATAAGACCGTGAATGAACATATATATTTCGTTATTGAATGAAAACGCTCTTAAGCCTTTATCAATTCACTCCCGATGAATGGGTTACCTGATAAAAGCCGCGACAAAAAATGAATTGAATAATCTTACTCACCGCCTTAGCCAGCGTGTGGCTGGTTTTCGTGAGCACAAGGGCTGATTAGTAACCGATGATGACAACGACAACCTAGCTTTGGGTATTCTGGCCCCCCCCCGATGTGACAAATTCATAGGTATTCCATGACTTATCGCATCGCTACAGGCAAACAGCATGGGCTTGCGGCAGATTGTGCATCAAATGTAGCAGGTTGCGGTCTCCATGCAGGTGTCAACTCGAAAGGTTGTGCCGTTACTTATTTTGAAGAGAGTCCCGCTCTGGGGTATCAGAAAAAAGGTTGGCATAACAACTTATGGCAAAGTGCGCACCCCACTTAAAACCCAATCGCGAAACGACATCCTGGTTGACCAGCATAGTCATATGGTCTTTAGCCGCGGGGTTTTATTGCCTGTTTAGCGGCCTTGGTGCCCAAAGCCCGCGTAAACCTTACACGTTTAGATGAGAGACATCCTTGTTTCTCACCCTTAGGGCACCTTTGGTTGTCCAGCCTGTTTATCTGGAATAACCAGCAGCAGCTGTGCTGGCCCGAAGGGTGAATTACATAGATGTCATCAGTAAATTCATTCTCTATGAATTAATCATGGTGTGTTTGTGTGGTGCGGCCCTCGAAGGGCGGCCCTCCGCGGTGCAGCCTTCATCAAACAATCGGCACTGCATGACAATAACGCCGGCAAAACGAAATAAAGCTAAACAAGCATTGCCGGTAGGGCAGGAAAAACGAGGGCATAAAAACACTAATCGATGCTCTGGGTGCAAATACTTAAGCGAGTTCTTGAAATAGAAGCTTGTGAGCAATGCATCGGTGCTATTAAGGTTATAGCGAGCATCGACAAATTTGTAGGCAAACCAATTTGCACAACGAATGCTACCCCTCTGGTTTAGACACGGGGAAATGTCTAATGAACATCTGTCTATAATCCAAAAAACACTGAGTCACCTGAATACAAAAATGACGAAATCGTCAAATTAATACCCCCACAAAGTAGAGCGCTACCTCAAATTAGAAGACAATTTATTTTCGCGATGTTCCTTCTTTTCCGAATAGAGATGCACCAAAAACTGTTAGTGATCGCGGGGAAAATCGATTACTGGAAACCAAAGCTTTATTAATTGCACCAGGCACAATTACAGACTTACCATTCAATAGTCCTTTAAATCCCTCTTTAGCTACATCCATTGAATCCATCGATAGGTTATCCATAAGAATGTTAGTTGTATGTCCTGCGGTATCAAATATTTCTGTACGAGTTGGTCCTGGGCATAATACGGAGTGTTTGACTCCCGTTCCTTTGAGTTCGAAATTTAAGGCTTCGGATAAGCTGATAACATAAGCTTTTGTCGCGGCATAGGTCGCCATATTTGGACCTGGCTGGAATCCATAGACAGAAGCGACCTGCATAATCCAACCCTCTTTACGACTAATCATACCGTGCAAAAATAAATGGGTGAGCTTTGTCAAAGAAACTAAGTTTAGTTGAATGATGCCTAATTTTTTGTCTAGTGGAATATCGTTAAATTTACCACTCAGTGCAATCCCTGCATTATTGATTAAAATGGAAACCTGTATTTTTCTGTCTTCAATGGTATCGAACAATTCCTGCGGTCCTGTCTCGGTTGATAAATCATTCTGAATGATTTCAATTCGTATATCGTTTTGTTGAGAAAGCTCTTTTTTTAATTCAGCCAGTCGCTGCTCCCTTCGAGCAGTGATAATTAGGTTACAGCCTGCTTTTGCATAGAGGCGGGCCAAATCTGCCCCGATCCCACTGCTGGCTCCCGTCACTAACGCCCACTTTCCTTTTAGTTCTTTCATTGAGCTTCCTATATTTTAAGAGTAAAAATATTTTGAGTCTTAGAAAAATAAACTGTCATTTTTTTCATAAAACTAGAATACATATTGCCTCATATTCTCCATATTTACATTTATTTTAAATCCTTGAAGGAGCGAACGTCGGCGATTTCTCGTTTATTATTTAACTGTTTCAAAAAGTTAAAGCTCAAAACAAGCGGCTCCCGCTATTATGCAGGTCGCTCTGAAGATTGGTTTTTTTATGATGATGAACGAGTATTTATTAAAACAGACTCATCTGAAGCAGTACTTTATTTTGTGGGTGACAAAGTAGAGTGCCATCCCATTATTTTTGGTCTTTAGGTGACTGAGTACGATTGTTGTTGCTTCAGAAAATGCATTTTTTTGCATACTGCTATATTTGTAAGCCACGCTAGGGCTTTGACTGTCAAGTCATGTGCGGTTTGACTAAATCACTAGGAATAGTGCGTGAATACTACTCTAAACTCGAAAAAGGATTGGTCGCCGATGTCATTCTTTGCAGTATAACTTTTTATACAACAAGTTTATCTTGCAACGATTTGAAGACAATTCTGTTAGCCGTTAAACCTTATAAGTTTGGATCCGTTTTTCCATATCATGGGCTATTTGTGACAGCTGCATGCTAGAAGCAGATAACTGTTCAGCACCCACCACTGTTTCTCTGGCTTGGGTATCGATACTTGCGACGTTACTATTAATGCTTTGGATGACCGAACTTTGTTCTCTTGTTGATGTAGCTATCACGCCAGTAACATCGTCCACAGACTTAATACTCTCGACGATCTTTGCCAATATGACAGATATTTGTTGTGCATTTGTAACGGCTTCTCTAGCTTGGTGGTTTCCACTTTCAATACTAGAAAATGCTTTTTGTGAACTAGTTTTCAATACGTCTACGACATCTGAAATTTCTTGGGTGGATTGTTGTGTACGTTTCGCTAGTGTGCGAACTTCGTCTGCAACTACTGCAAAACCTCTACCTTGTTCACCTGCTCTGGCGGCTTCTATAGCAGCGTTTAATGCAAGCAGATTAGTTTGATCCGCTACAGATTTAATCACGTCTACCATGCCTAAGATATCGTTAACTCGGCTGTTCAATTCTGTGATGGTTTCACCTACTTTGGCTACTTCTGTCGCTGTTTGAGAGATGCCTTGCATTGATATTTTGACTGCTTCTTCGCCGTTTATTGTTTGTTTCGCTGCGCGTTCTGCACCATCGGATGCAACTAACATATTTTCCGTCACTGATTTTATGCTAACACTCATTTCCTCCGTGGCACTGGCTATGCTAGAAATGTCTGCTTGTAGTTGCGTAAGATTTGCTTTGCTTTGTTGTGTCGCGCTGGCAGTTTGCTCTGTCGCTTCTCCCATTTGATAAGCGTTTTCTTGAAAATTAATGAAGTCAGCTCGGATATTTGCAAAGGTTATATTCATTAATTTCGCTATGACACCAAGCTCGTCTTCGGTGATTATTTCGACTGTATCAGTGAGATCTTTTTCTGAATCCACATTTTTCATAAACCTATTGATTTCGAAAGATTGTGACGATCTCAGTTTGATAGTACTGAATACTGCATATGCTATTGCTAACATCAAGATCAACACTATCGATTCAAATATAATGATCCTTAATTTAGAGCTGACATTATCTAGCGCATACAAAACTGTTTCATCCAATAGTGTTTGTTCTGTGGATTTCAACTTGTCGATACGCGCCGTTGCGGCACTAAACCAGTCATTTGCTTCCACGTTAAATTCATTCTCTGTGTTTTCTGCAATATCTCTAAAACGCTGTACATCAAGACTCTCTTTAGATCGAACAAACAGATCCAATACTTCTCTATAATCTAATGTGGCAACAGTGTAAGCAGATTTAATGTAGGTTTCCTGCTTTGTGACTAATTCAATGTAGCGAGAAAATAATGCTGAGGTGAATGTTCCGCTAGCAAACACATTGTTAAGAACGGCACGTTCGATACCTGCTTGCTCTTTAGCATAAGCGATATTGTAAAGGGTGAGAAATCTTTCTGATGAACTTGCTTCTTCTAGCTCAGATGCTAAATGGCCATTTAAATCTAAAATAAGCAGATTATTACCTGTGTAATAACTAAGTGCATCTGGCAGGGCGATATTCAAAGAATCAACTTGTTGACGGATGGTTTGTAATTGTCCCAAACCATTGAACAGTTGCTGAGTCGTTTTGTTGGTATGTTCGTGATAATTGGTATCGACCATAAACGTTTTAAGGTTGTTAACTTCTTTGTCAGTTATTGCTCTTTGATTCTTAAGTCCAGAGGTAAACATGGTACCTTTTGAACCTATATACCCCGCAGACATGCCTCGTTCTTTTTGCAATTCGTGCACAAGCTTGTTGGTGACAGTGACTAACCTGACATCAGCAATGGTTTCGTTTGCTTGGTCGAGGGCATAATAGGCGCGAAAAATATCTGCTGTGATAAATATAATTAAAACGGCAGCAGGAACAAGCGTTAACACAGATAGGTATCTAGATAACCAAAGTTTCATATTTATCCTAATGAAGATAATTTTCTTATAATTCTACGAAATAAGAAGAGATAAAATCAATAGTTTTTATTCTAAGTGAAAGTGAAGGGTTACCTGTTAAATTTTGAAAAACCATACCAAAAACAGTGTGTTAAAAGGATAATTGAGATGTTGGTTGGATAGGACTCTTAGACTAAAGTACTAGAAGAATCGATTGACGAAACATCAGAATAATGATTTTTCAATCTTTTTTTCAATCTTTTTTCAATCACTATTCGATCAGTGCAAAGGTTAAACCAACATTATTTTCTAAGGGGAGATTAGTTTAGAGCCAAAATACTGGCTGGTGTTCAAAACCCATCTAACACTTTATCTTTGCTTATATCTTGAGCTAAACATGCATCAGCTTGCCCTAACATTTTAGGGGTAAAGCCATAACCTGAATCGCCAGTAACTCATCACCGTCCTGTTCATAGTCAGCAATAGTCAAGCCTGAAAAGTGGCGAGTGTTTCCAAATCGAAACCTAAACTGTTCAACGAGCTCAAGCTGATTATTTTGAACGCGAAGAATGTGCACTGTTTGGGTGTCATCGTCATAACGAACAGTTGTAACGCCAGTATCAAGGTTCCCAACACCGTCAAAATCACCGGAGCTACTTTCACCAAAGTTGGCCCTATACGCCTTACTTACAGCGTCTTCAATAGTATACCTAATGGTATCGTCAAAGCCCGACTTTGACTGAAGAAACAGTTCAATAGCATCATGACCATTTAGCAAAATGTCATTTTTTCCATCGCCATTAAAGTCGCCAGTATCTAATCAACCCGCCACGGTTGAAACACCAATTTGTATTACTTCATTGAACGCCTGCTGATCATTTTGATGGTAATAAATCAAGTTTAAACCGTCGCGGACATCAAGGGTGGGGTACCTTACTTACCATTATTGTTTAAGTCAGTCGACGTCCATGTATCGGATAAGTTTGTCGTTTGCCTGCTCAATACGGAACGATATGCGTCAAACGGCGAATAAGGTTTTAGTTGTAGGAAGTGAACGATTTGTTGAAGAGGTTGATGACCTTACAGGAAAAATTTTAAAGGAAGGCAACAGGGGCAGGCTAGTCGTATGGCGAAAGAAGCTAAATCTTGTTCATTTGGATCTGACAGAATTTATCGAGTTTGTGCATAGCTCAATACACCTATGCTGGCTTACGGACTGATCCAATCCAATCTGTAGTAATCATGGAGCCATGAGCACGCAGTAAAAACCTAGAAAAAGCCAGTTTTTTGATTGGCAGGTTTTAGCATAGAATAAATATGCCAACTGCCAACTGCCAACTATTAACTGCCAACTATTAACTGCCAGCTATCAACTACCTATTACGTACAGGCGTGCTCAATATTGTTATGGTTACTAAATAGAGTAACAATTTAGTAAAACTGGTTAGTAAAACTGGTTAGTTCAATTGGGGTGAGCCCCACTGACTAGTTTTGACACACAGGTTACAGGTGGCCTCGAGCGAACAATGGACAGTCAGCGCGTGTTGTCAATTACAACGACTGATGCGGCAAGTTTACTGAGTTATCCGACTGTCAAAGTCTGAAGTTGAACTCGATTTTTTGTTCCTATTACAGGCTTTTGTCAATCAACATACTGACGTTCTTGATTATTTTTAAGATAATTATTTAAAATAATCCTTCAATCAAACCTTCGTCATTTAAGTTGATGTAATTTGCCGCGGGAAATCTTGGTAGGCCTGGCATGGTCATGATTGCTCCGCAAACTACAACAATAAATTCGGCACCTGCTGCAAGCCTAACCTCTCTGATTGAAATAATGTGATTTGATGGCGCACCTAACAAATTAGGCTCAGTCGAAAAACTATATTGTGTTTTGGCTATACATACTGGGAAGTGCCCGTACTCTTGCTCCCAGCTGGCAAGTGTATTGCGAACAGCGTCATCAGCAAAGATATCCCTAGCCCCATAAAGTGTGCGCGCAATATGACGGATCTTGTCGAGTAAAGACATGTTGTCAGGATAAAGGGTTGAAAATTTTGCACTTCCAGACTCCACTAACTCGACAACTTTATGTGCTAGTTCTTGGGCGCCTTTTGAGCCCTCGGCCCAATGTTTACAGACACACGCCTCCACACCTAAATCATTGCTGTACTCGATGATTGCTCGTCTTTCGTTTTCTGTTTTCGAGATACAATAATTAATTACAACCACCATAGTAACACCACACGGCAATAATTTACGCAAATGACGACAAA
>NZ_CAJXPA010000177.1 GCF_913058035.1 uncultured Paraglaciecola sp.
CATCGGCAACTTCTGTTGTGTATAATAGACATCATTTTTAATTATAGTTTAGTGTTGTTTAATAGTAATGCATTGTTACGTTGTGTTCAGGTTTGGTGGAGCAATGCCATTTTTAGATATTAATTAAGTGTTCTAATATTTTTAGAACTGGTGGTCCAAGTGTCTATTTTTCTCTCCTCGCTTACTAATCGTCTATAGTACAAATTAGTCATTTTATATTTTGTTACTTTATATTTTTAATTTTAGCCTAAAGAAACAAGACAGCTTTGGCTGTTAAATTTCAATTAGCTCAAAGCAGATACATAAATATATTTCTGATTTAGTCTTTAACAAGACACCAATGACAATATTGCCAAATAAAATTAAGTATTTGATGGAATGACAATTGTTGTCTGCGTGAACTTGTCATGCTGAATATAGTTTGATGGTTATAAACGACTGTATTCCCAGATTGATGTCGAGCATATATCCACTCGTTATTCCTACTAACTGGCAATAAACAAAGGTGGTTAGACTTTACCCACCTCGTACCATTTTCTAAGCCAACTATCGACGGGATATAGGATTTTGTAAAACGCCGGCACAACCAACAATGCCAAAATGGTAGAACTGATCAGCCCCCCTATTACCGATAAAGCCATAGGTGAATTCATTTCATGGCCTGCACCACTGCTAAAGGCTAAAGGCATCATAGCGCCAACCATTGCAAACGTAGTCATTAGAATTGGACGTAATCGTTTTTCGCCTGCCTGAATAAGTGCGTCATCAACAGACGCGCCTTGTTTAATCGCTCTGTTGGCAAAATCGACTACCAATATGGCATTTTTCCCCACCATTCCTAGTAATAATATGATGCCTATCATTACAAATAACGAAAAATTATTGCCACTGAGCCCTAATGCAGTTATCACGCCCGTGAAAGCCAGTGGCATGGTTACCATGATGATAATAGGCTGTATCAATGACTCATAAAGGGCTGCTAGGATAAGATATATTAATACCACAGCAAGTCCAACAGCTGCGCCAAACGAAACGGCAGTTTCTTGCATTTGTTCAACTTCACCTGCAAATGTATAGTGGTAACCCGCGGGCAATAGTTTGGCAATATTCGCATCAACTTGATCAACGATCGAATCTAGTGGCACATTGGACACATTACTACTGATCATGACTTTTCGTTCACGATCAAATCTATTTATTGTTGCGATTGAACTACTTTGTTCAAAATTAATTAAGCCATCTAAAAATACATATTCACCGTTATTTGCGCGGATCTGTAATTTTTTAATATTGTCTATATTGGCACGACTATTATCATCAAATCGTAGAGTAATATCGTATTCTCTACCTTTTTGTTCAAAGTCACTGATTTTGCTATCACTAGAATAATTTGAATTTAATAGCGCTGCAATTTGTGTCGCGGTAATACCTAATCTTGCTGTGTTCAGTCTAATGATGGATATGGTAATTTCAGGCTTTCCATCTTGATAATCAGTGTCAATATCTACCGCGCCTTCAAATCCCCCTAACATCTGGGAAACTTGTTGAGATATTTCACTAAGCTTTTCCAAACTGTCACCAGTGACTACAATTTGCACGGGTGCATTACTACCACCGGTATTAATAACAGGTAGTTTTTCAACAGCCAAAGTAATTGATTGTATCGATTTAAACTGTTCTCGGTAATTCTCTATTACTTCTGCCTGACCTAGTTCTCGCTCCCCGATGGCCTTTAATTTTACATAGACCATGGCTTTATGTGACTCGTTAGCTGTGGTGTAGCCAATGCTAAGGGCATAATAATCGACCATATTATCGTTTTTGATAGCATCCATAATAGGCTCCATTCTTTTTTTCATTTCGGTAATGGATGTACCTACCTGTGCTTTAGCTGTGATTTGAAATTCACTATTATCTTCTGCTGGAACAAAATCCATTCCGACATTTGTGAATATTTTGCTGGATAAGACAAGGAATCCAAACGTCACTAATACCGTTACATATTTGAACTTAATCAAGGGCTTTAGAACTTTGACATAGCCGTTATCTAATGCTCTGAACATAGGCTCTGTTTTAATGTGGAATTTAGTTTCTTTATGTCTTAATACACGTGCGCCGATAGTTGGAATAAACATAATAGCCACAAAGTAAGACAGCACAATACCGGATGCAACTGTCATAGCGAATGCATTAAAAAATTTGCCTACTAGTCCGTCCATGAATGCGACAGGTATAAAAACAGCCAACAACATCGCCGATATTGCCAGTAACGAAAAAGCAATTTCGTGTACGCCTTCATAAGTAGCTTGAAAGGCTTCCATGCCTGTTTCCATTTTTTTTGTGATGTTTTCAACGACTACGATTGCATCGTCAATGAAAATACCTATGGCTAGGGTTAACCCAATTAAGGTCAGTTTATTTAGGTCATAACCCATAAAGTCGATAATCGCAAAGGTACCGATGATCGAGGTTGGGATGGCTAGTGCAGAAACGATCGTTGCGGTAAAATTTCGTAAAAATATGAAAACAATGACTATTGCTAATATGGCACCAAACACTAAATCAAATTTGACCTGCTCGACACTCTGAATAATTTTGTCTGATTGGTCTTTGATTAAACTTATTTGGTAATCATCTCCTGCCATGGCTTTTATTTCAGGCAACAGCTGTTTAGCCTTATCAATGATGCCAATGACATTGGTACCTGAGATTTTCATAATATTCAGTATCACACCAACTTGTCCGTTATAAGACGAATAACTTTTTACATCGCTTAATCCATCAAAAACTTTGGCAACATCTTTCAAACGTAAACCTGGTTTTATTTCTATATTGGCTAAGGATTCGATATCCTTGGCATCACCGTTGAATTTAATAATGAGTTCTTGTTTATTGTTAATGCTTTTACCAGAGCTGGATTTGAAATTTTCATTGCTAATTTTATTTTGCAACTCAATCGCTGATATTTTGTATTTATTGAGCAGGTAGGGATCGACTAATATGCGAATTTCTCGGTCTTGATAGCCGTCAATATCAACATCCCCTACATTTGGAATACGTTGTAACTTCGGTTTAATCTTTTCATCGACTAACTGCATAAGCGCTGACATATCACCTGTTTTACTGACCACAAATACACTGATAGCCTCGCCTGAAGTACTGATTTTTTGCACTAAAGGAGCCCGTGCATTATCGGGTAAGATGACTCCACCAATTTTATCCCTTACATCGTTAGCCGCCTCATTGATGTCCATTTTCAAGTCAAATTTTACAACCACTACACTCAAACCTTCATAGCTGGTTGAGTCTAACTTATCTATACCGTTGATCCCCGAAACAGCTTCTTCAATTTTATCGGTGATTTTAGATTCCACTGTTTTAGCATCAGCACCGGGGTAAATCGTCTGAATAGTGACTATCGGGAAATCTACATTAGGGTAAAGTGCTAAAGGCATCGAGGTGTATGACTTGATCCCGAATATTATTAACGCCATTACTGCCATGAGTATGGTGATAGGACGATTGATTGCAAATTTATACATAATGCTACTCTTGACTATCTTTTACGGGACTATTTCTATTATCTGGTGTAATTAGTTTACCTTCACCAAATAGTCCAACTTTTAAGTCTTGGGCAATAACTTGTAAAGCAATTTTCCTATTATCACTCCTTGCCTCTGGATATATCCTATAAACTTTACCCGTGTATTGTTTGTCATCACCATCCACTTTATACAAAAAGGCGTCGCCAATTTTGACATCGTTATTATATTTTTGGTCAAATTCAACAACTAATATTCGGGCATGTTCACTTTGAATATTAAAGGCAGTTTTTAACGTTTGACCACTCACTACATCTCCTAATTCAATCATTCTTTTTGTAATGACCCCATCGAATGGTGCCCTTAAAATTGTTTTAGCATAGAGTGTTTTTTCTATTTCAATATGCGCTTTAATGGCCTCATATGCCATGGCATATTTGTCTAGTAAGGACTTATCAATGAGCTTCTTTTTATATAAATCCTTGTGTCTTTCATAATCTACATGTGCGTATTTTAATGTCACCTTAGACGCATTGTTTGTGGCGACCAGTTCGTCACTGTCAAGAGTGGCAAGTATCTCATTTTTCTTAACCACACTCATAATGTCAACATGAAGTTCTTTAACAATACCGCTGAAATTGAACGCCAAATTGGCTCCCTGTTTTGCATGTACTGTAAATGTTGCATATATATCTTTTGCCTGTACGTTCGAAAGGCAAAGTATTAGAGCTAAAACTACAATCTTTTTCATTTTTTTATCTCTATTAAATCAAATAATGTGTTTATGTATTCCTTAAAGTCTTTTCTCAAGTCCCTGCCTTCTGCCCAAGCAATAACCATATAGCCTCTTTCTGCTTTCATAATTCCATCAATTAGGTTTCTAGAAACGTCTTTGATTTCTGCTTTTTTAATTCCTTCCTCAATAATGTCTTCTAGGATATTTCTTATAAACCCTGAACATTCTTTGTTGAATTCAAGCATGGGGCTAAATTTTGAAGATAAAGTGACACTTAAATATTCTCTGTAAACGACTAAGTGTTTTTCGTAAGACTTATACTCAGATAAGAAAAAATCAAATAGATAAAATATTTTCTGCTTAGTCGAGGTTCTTTTGTCACTTTGACTCAACAAATAGCGATGGTGTTCTTCAATAAAATTTCGGATTATTTCAAAAACTATTTCTTCTTTATTACTGAAATAATCATAGACAGTTCCTTTTCCAATACCTGCAGTCTTAGCAATCTCGGTAATGGTTAAGTCTTTTATTCCTTTCTCCAATAAAAGTTCGGTACAAGCAACTGCTATATCTCTTCTTTTTTTGTCTTTATCTACTTTAATCGCCATTTTTATCCACAAACTGTATGATAATTATAAATGACCGACGGTCGGTCATTTATAATTATCATAATTTATACAAGCTAAAAAATATACGTTTATTTAACAGGTGATTAACAACAGCAGGTCAAAAGTGACAGGATGCTAAGGGTTAGCGACTAATTTCACTATTTATTTGGCTCTTTTTTATCTCTCGTTTACATATTCTGTTTCCCATAAATATGACTATTTACGGATTGCGTGCATCAGCAAGCTTAGTAAAGAATTTATTCAGCCTATAATATTTGTTTATAGTGTTTTTTTACTTTTTATGAGTATTTGTATTTTACCTACACAGTCCCTGATCGACCAGTTGCATAGTAAAAGAGCGACGGGCTGAATTACTATCTCAACTTTTGAAAATTTTGTACGGATACATATTCTGAAATGAAAGACCGAGGGGTGCTCGCTAACCGATTACACTGTTACATGGCACCAGTTTGTCGTTGCAATAAATTTCTGGATATTAACGTGACAGATACTTTGAATTAACTACCAGAGAAGGTAGTTGTGAAGCCTTAGCTAAGGGTTTTGCTGACACTCAAGCATGACCTATTGCCAATAGGGTGAGTGTAACAACCCAACTGACTTTACTCATCCAAAATGACATAGCTAGGTTAACGCCTATGAGCGTTGGTCATCGTTTTAATTGAGCAATATAAAATAGTTAGCTAATGAGCTCTCGTAACTTGGGTTATGTACCTTACGAAGAAAAGCACCAAGCTACAGTCAATGCATTTAAACCTTTTTTGCATAACGATAATGTGAAACTATTTTGAGATGTTTTGATAGCTTATTTAAGCGCCATTTAGGAACACATTTGCGTTTATATTTAATCATCGTATCAGAACCTAGAATACAAAAAAAAACGGGCTAAAGTGCCCGTTTTTTGAATTTATTCAGAGCGTTAATATTAAAAACCTAAGGTAATCTGGCCACGAATTTCGCCACTAGGATTGGTTGTAGTATGAAAGTTTGTGTATAAACCTGCAGCTTGCATCAGATCCATTTGAGTCATATCCAAAAGAGTATCTGCCGGAACAGTGAAAACACCATCTCCTGTATCTGTTAGGGCTAAAACTACACCGCCGTTTACACCCGCTTCACCAACATGGATATGTGCCATAGTGGGGGAAATATCAAACACATTAATTGTGCCAATTATTAACCCTGTTGAAGTATTTAATGTAATAGCGCCAGTTCCACTTGCGTCAGTTGTAACAGCCGGTACCTCCTGCTCACCTGACGGTACTACGCCATACACTTCGATGTTTGCTGGTGTGATTTGACCTCTTAATTCACCGCTTGTATTAGCAGGAGTATGCACGTTGACGTAATGCCCACCTGACAACAATAGATTGGCGGTTGCTTGGTCTAAATTAAGTTCACCACCTGATGTCCATAGATTTACATCAGCTGTATCTTGAGCCAATGCGACTAAAACAGTACCATTAACGCCAGCAAAACCTGTATGGATATGAGCCATAGTTGCATCTGCAACGCCTGTGGTAACTACTGCTAAGGTTACGCCGTTGTCAGTTGTATCAAATAAAGCATAACCACCACCCATTGCATCACTCATAACTTGTGGTATTTCTTGTAGACCACTTAAAGGAAAAGTCACAACAACAGTCGTATCTGGAACAATTTGTCCACGCACTTCACCACTTGAATTACTCGGAGTGTGCACGTTCAGATACCATTCACCGCTTAGTAGGTCGTTAAGCAAACCTGCTGTGAGGTCAGTCTGACTTAGTTCGAACGTACCATCACCCATATCAGTTAAACCGAAAGCCACACCACCGTTAGTACCAATGTCGCCATCGTGCACATGAGCAGCAGTAGCCCCTGTCACCATGCTTGCGTCTAATACCACCTTAAAAGCTGGTAACGACTGGTCTATCTCAACTATTGCGGTCGCCGAAGACATAGTGTTTACCATAGGTACTTCTTGATTGCCTCCTAGGGAAACATTGAACGTTTTTGAAGCAGTAAAGCTTGGTGCTAGATCATCTGCGGTGATTAAAGTGGGGCCGTCACCTTCCAACAAACCATCAATGGCAATTGCTGTATAAACTTTGTTAACTTCTAAGCTTAATACACCTGTTTCTATTGCTGTATCTTTAGAACCAGCAACGGTCACGGTTACTACATAATCGCCAGCAGGCAATTCTACATAACCTGTTTCTGTTAAATTAGGTGTTGTAAAGGTCACGCCAGCAAAATTAGGTGTTGCATAACTGATATCGCCATCAGCAGTCACGTATATATCCACTGCACTTGCATCCGGTGATGCATGAAATATTCTGACTTTTGCTGCGGTAGCAACAGGGCGGGGCATATCGACAACAAAATCTAATCCAATAGAAGCTAAATCACTGTTTGCAAAAGCAGTATAAAATAGTCCACTTTCAACTGTGATGGCTGCATCATCAATCACTACCGTACTTTCCGCCCCGTCTACTGCTACATCGACACTATAATCTCCGGCATCAACTGCAATGTAAGATGTTACGTCTGGGTAACTAATACCGTCAAACAAGGTTAGCGCATTATTGGCAATAACATCAACAGCGGGCGCATCAGATACAGCATGTACAACACGAATATTTGCTTTTGAGTCTACGTCCCAAATTTTAAATGATGAGGTTCCGTCTGCAACAAGCAAGGTAACGGGAGAGGGCCCTGTGCCAGTATTTTGTGTTGCAGCAACCAGTAAATCTGTGTCTGCAGGAAGCGCTACGGTACCTGAGTCAAATATAACTGTTTTTGAACCTGCTGGCGTGATCCTGATTTGGTAATCGCCACCAGCCACTTCTACCTGACCAGTACTGTCTTTAAATGACGCTGTTGCTAGAGGCTGTGCCACTTCGATATCATCCCCAGGTGCAGTAACATAGATATCTACCATCGGTGCGGCAGGCGCTGCATGTACTATTTGAACTCTGACGTTACCCGAGGTGACAGCGGACCTGTCGACTGATACTACAAGAGGCTCAATAGTGCCATCAGTTGTCGAACCTACTGCCAACACATTATAAGATTTTTCACCGTCTAATGTGAGCGATGCTGTTATTACATCAGCAGTACCACCTGGTACATTTGCTTCAACACGAACCCCATATGTGCCTTCATCAACTGTAATCCATGGTGAAGAAACTTGGTAGTCAACGTTCTCTAGACCGGCTAATACCGCTGCGCCTGCAAACACATTAACTGTTGGTGCATCAGGTACAGCATGAATAATGCGGAGGTCTGCTGTTAATGTTGGTATGACATCAATCTCAACAACATCGTCGTCATCATTACATGCGACCAGTGAAATCGAAAATACAGAAGCTGCTAAAATTTTTCCAAAACTGTTCATACTTGTTCCTTTGAAGTAATTTATAAGTGATAGGTCTAGATTGCCGAATTTCTACGCAAATAAAAAAATGTTAGATCAATGTTAAATTGTAAAAACTAGAATTTGTATTTGGATTGCTATGAGTTGCTGATTATAAAATTTATTTTTTAAAAGCGAGAAGAGTATGAGGTGATTTTAATTTGCAAAAAATATTAGAT
>NZ_CAJXPA010000178.1 GCF_913058035.1 uncultured Paraglaciecola sp.
ATATGTAAATTAGGATGTGTACCTAACTTGTTTTTTGCCAGAGATAATATCACAGAAGATAAGTCAGATAACGTTACCTCATGGCCTAAACTAAGCATAACCTCAGTCATGATCCCCGTGCCACCGCCTGCATCCAAAATTTGCAATGGCATGCTTTTTTGTAACGACACCTCAGTCAAAGGCAAACAATCGTGCAGGTGATGTACTATCAACTCATGGCGCAATCTACCTTTTGTTGAACCATAAATATTTTTTTCGAATTTATCTGCAAATTTATCAAAATTTTGGTCTTGTTTTTTGTTTTCCATTTACCGAATATACCTCAAGCTGGATTATCGATATCAATAAACACAGCCTCAATTCCTAATTCCTGTTGAATATACTCACCCAAAGCTTTAACACCATAACGCTCAGTTGCATGATGTCCAGCGGCGTAAAAATGAATGTCCATTTCACGTGCTGTATGTATAGTTTGTTCTGATACCTCACCGGTAATGTATGCATCGATACCTTGCTCGGCTACCATTTCGATGTAACCTTGCCCACCTCCTGTGCACCAAGCAACTGTTTCAATTTTAGCTTTTTTCGCTGGCTCGTGTAACGGTGTTTTAGTCAACATATTAGTTAACAAGTTAGTCAAGTCAGTTGGATAAATACCACCATCGAACCTACCTTGCATAACCACAGACTGGGGATTATGTTGTTCTAACGGTGATACATCTTCAATTCCTAATAATTTGGCTAATTGAGCGTTATTACCCAGAGTTGGGTGAATATCCAATGGTAAATGATAAGCATAAAGATTGATATCATGCTGCAATAGCGAGCGTATTCGATTTTTTTTCATGCCTGTTATACATTGTTTCTCACCTTTCCAAAAATATCCGTGATGAACAATAATAGCGTCGGCATTGATAGATACAGCCCGATCAATTAATGCTTGTGAGGCAGTCACGCCTGTTACTAGTTTAGTAATATTATTTTTACCCTGAACTTGCAAACCATTGGGGCAATAATCCTTTGTTTTTTCTGGCTTTAGTAACACATTAAGAAATTGTAATAATTGATTATTTGATACTGACATCGATCTTCCTATTGATTTCAATACATTACTAATGTACGTAAATTAGACATTATAATTAAAAAAAGGTATAAAGCCTCTCCATATTATGAAAACAAACATATAAAAGGCAAAGTCCTGATTATGAGTAAATTGGATAAAGATCAAGTAATAGCTGCTTTCAGTGAAGCTTATACAGCAGTAAATGGTAAAGCCCCCTCCATTGAAGCCAAGAGCGGCTGGTATAGTGTTGATGGTGGCAAAAATATACGTTTGGCAGAGCTGGACGCGATGATAACTGAGTTAGGTTCAACAGCCCCATCTAAAGAAGCAAATGCCGTTGTTGATAAACCTAAAAAAGTCACAAAGAAAAAACCTGTTACTGTCACAGAAACTTCCAAATCAGCTGTTAAAAAGAAAGTCAAAAAATCAGACTTTTCAGTCAAAGCATTCTGGACTCATAAAATTCTAGAAACTAGTAGGCAGTCTAAACTACCTCGATAAGTATCACCGTCATAAAAAAGCCTCACGATATATATCATGAGGCTTTTTTGCATGAATATTAGTCGAGCAGATGACTATTCGAAGTGTCGTTCTCTTTTGGTTTCTATTGTGCCTATATAACCATGCCAAGTAGCATAGCCGATAAGTGGCATTAAAAAGATAAAACCCACAAACCATGTGGCAAAACCAATAAGTACAGCTATTAATATGATGAATGCCCATAACATCATGGGGCCTTTGTTAGTCCATATAGCATTCATATTGGTTAACAAAGCGGTGGCTAAATCAACTTTTCTTTCCATCAATATTGGTTGTGTAAACGCCATAAGAAAAAAAACTAAAACTGTGAATATTGCGCCGACTACCGTACCAACCGCTAAAAATGGTAAAAGATTGATAAAATTTTCATCAAGATATGGCGGGTATAATGCGTGGATTAATGAAGCTACACGTAGCCAAAAAACCATTAATATCATTAATAAAAATCCTAAGCCCCACCCATTAATGGCATTGCGTTTTAGTGTTATTACACAATGACGTAATGTTGGTTCACGTTTTTTTGCTAATTCCCAACTGACATCGTACATACATCCCGCTATAAATGGACCAATCAACATAAAGCAAACAAGTGCTGGCATTATTACTAAGTGCCAACCTGTTAATTGAACTAACTCGATGATGAGCCAGGGTATAGCCGCAAATATCAGACCAAAAAAAAGTGTTATTCCAGGTTCCTGACTCGCATCTTTAATGGCCAGTGTTAGCCACTTAAACGGATCACTCATTGACAATTTTTTACAAGGAATAACTCGTGCAATGTCACTTTCGGAGATCGCATTCTGAGGGGTTATTTTGAAGTGATCTGACATTAATTTACTCCATAAAAATCGAAACGTTTTAATGTTTGATTATTTAATAATTACACTTAGGCTTAATTTTACTCCAACAACATAAAAGTATACAGGCATTCAGCTATAGAAAATCTAAATTTTCAATGCATTAGAAGGCGATTGTCGATAATTTATGGAGTATTCGACATATATATTACGTGAAGAATGACCAAATACGATCATTAATTAAGTGGATACCAATGAATTATTGTCGCAAAATGTTCAGCTAACTTCTGGTTTAACAAAGAAAACTGAGTCAGTGAGATGTTTTCTACTGAAATGCAATGCCATACAAATTTGTGGCAATTATTATTGATAACATCATATTTAGCATAACTAGAAAGCTGAGAGATAACTCTGTCAGCTGCACCTGCATGTATCAAAGAATTATGTTTATCATCACAAGCTATATAAATTTAATCACCGCTTCCTTGTTGTAAACAACCTACTCGGGGATACACATATTACAAGGCCACCATCTTTTAGTTCTGGAATATCATCGTTTACCCAGATTTTAGTATACTTAAATATATCAGATACACCGTATACGCCACAAAACACAATAGCTCTATTAATGGGGTCCTCTGTATTGTTTGTCTGATCTGGTAAACGATGAATAGATTCATCACACCTTTCAGCAACTGTATATTTAGCCCTCGCTAAAAGTGCTATGGCCAACATCGAACCACAATAATGTAATAGGCATCTGATTTTGCACCGTTGCAAACTATTCTAAATCTAATATTAAAAGATACAAAATAACCAATTACGTATGTAATTGGATAAGACTGCGTTTAATAAGAGCACTCATCTGGCTTTTTATATACCATAGTTAATTAAACACTTAACAGCCTCACCCTTGTTGGTTTAATCTGTCACACCTTGTAGGAAATTATTTAGAACAAATGAAAAAAATTAATAAATCTAAAAAATTAGAAGACGTGTGTTACGAAATACGTGGGCCCATTTTAACCGAAGCAAAAAAAATGGAAGATGAAGGTCATCGAATATTAAAACTTAATATAGGCAACCCTGCCCCATTTGGCTTTGAAGCACCTGACGATATATTAAAAGATGTGATCCATAACCTACCAAAATCTCAAGGTTATTCAGACTCAAACGGCATTTATTCTGCGCGTGTGGCAGTCATGCAATATTATCAACAGAAAAATGTAAAAAATGTCAATGTAGAAGACGTCTACATTGGTAACGGTGTCAGTGAACTTATCGTTATGGCTATGCAAGGGTTAGTAAATAACGATGACGAGGTATTGATCCCCGCACCAGATTACCCTTTATGGACAGCAGCGGTGAGTCTTGCATCTGGTGTACCGATTCACTATCGCTGTGATGATTCCAACGGTTGGCAACCCGATATACAAGACATTAGAAGTAAAATTACCATCAAAACCAAAGCTATCGTTTTGATTAATCCTAACAACCCTACTGGGGCAGTATACAGCCCAGAATTATTAAAGCAGATCATCGAACTTGCCCGTGAGTTTTCACTGGTTGTGATCAGCGACGAAATCTATGACAAAATTTTATATGATGATGCAAAACATCACTGTATTGCATCAATGGCGACAGATATTTTCTTTATCACTATGGGAGGATTATCGAAAAACTATCGCATAGCTGGATTTCGAGCTGGATGGTTGGTGGTCAGTGGTAACAAATTAATTGCCCAAAGTTATATAGAAGGACTGAACATTTTATCATCGATGCGAATGTGTGCAAATGTACCAAGCCAACACGCAATACAAACAGCCTTAGGTGGATACCAAAGCATTAACGAACTTATCGGTAACGACGGTAGACTTAAGATTCAAAGAGACATGGCATTTGACATGTTGAATGCCATAGACGGCCTTGAATGTATTTTACCAAAAGGTGCCATGTATTGTTTTGTTAAAGTAGATGCCGAAAAATTCAATATTACCGACGACGAACAAATGATATTTGATTTGTTACGAGCAGAAAAAATATTATTGGTACACGGTTCTGCGTTTAATATCAAAGAAGGCTGTTATTTTAGATTAGTATTTTTACCTCATGTGGACGTGCTAAAATTAGCACTTGAAGGCATAGCTAACTTCTTTAAAAGTTATAAGCAAGTCATCTAGATATCTTAACTAGATTGTCAAAGCAAAGTCTGCACGTATCCATAGTAGCCCATGCTTTATCAATGATACGCAATGGATATTTAGGACTTCGCCGAATAGCTTTTATAACTTTTTTTTGTTAAAAAGATATCGCAGATTATTACCGGTGATTATTTCAAAATTAGCAATGATGTAAATGTTTAGTCACTTTCGAAAAGGACACATGCTTACAGCTTAGAATTAATAATAGTTACCTACTATAATTCAAAGTACTGACATGGATAATAAATTTCCTGTGCATAAGCGCAGGGCATCAAAGCATTTTTTAATCAAAGAACTTAACTGAGCACTGTTATCGAGTTTTAATTGGCGCCGAACTACTCGCTCACTTTAGATAAAAACAAACACCTCAATGCTAATTTCAACTCTGAGAGATGCTTCATTAACCATGTATCACGAAGTATCTGGAATAATTCTTTAATACCAATATAAAATATCATCGCACCTCAATTCCTAAAGTCATTTCACTGCTTAAGTGGCTGGTTAAAAAAATGCATTGATGCCCTTATTGACGACTTAACTATCGAAATGGAACCGTTTATCGTGTCAAGGGGTTTTACACAGACTAAACATGTTGTTGACATGGGTACTAATATTAATTTTATGAAAGTCTTTGCATAACTTATTAGAATGTCGATACTACTTTGACAACGCCAAATGTATCTAACCCGACTTCTGGTTAATATACTTTTATGTTACAAAAGGAGAGGAAGTCGATGGATCAGGTCAAGAGTCATTTTCAAATCATAGCCGCCACAGTTTCAACGCTTTACTTTGGTTTATTTGCGTATGGAGCTTTTCTCATAATTCAAGATTTCGAAAAAATCTTTGATTCTTTTGAAATTGAGTTACCCATCCAAACTTCTATTTTAATTGCCTCTTATCGCTACTGGGGAATATTGAGCTTATTTTCAGCTTTTATTCTTTATAAAGTTAGTAAAGGTAAAAGCAGCAGGTCTATGAAATTATTAATTTGGTTATTTGTGTTGTCATTATTATTAGTGCCGTTCGCAATTTGGGGCGTTTATAGTCCAGTATTGGAAAACAGTGGATAACCTTCAACATAACAAGCGCATAAAGTCAGACTCTGCAAATGAGCCGACTTTTTGCAAAGGACAACAACGCAAAAATAGGTCTAGTTTGCTCCACTTCATAAGCGGGCGTTAGGATTATGAGTATGAAATTAAGTGCTCTTGTAGTTTTAATGTTTTTTTCTTAACTCATGCGTACTTAAAGATGATCTCCCTAGCCAATGGGGACTTTTGAACTAAAAATGCTCAGATATCACTATTTTTCTTAACAATATGGGAGTTATTTCTTCAGAGTACGGTGAAAATAAATTATCAAAATTACTCGTTTCAAATACGGAATTTAGTCATCGGGCAGAACAAATTAAAATAAGGGCTTTTACCGGGTTAAATAGACCAGATATTGACTTAGTTTATGATTCTAAAATAGTAGAGGCGATCACTTTGAATACTGAAGAGTTCAAAGGGTGTGAAAACGGTGGTTATATTGTTGCACGCACCGCCATAAGCAATAGTGGAGGTGCTTTAGGTAAGCAATGATGGGAATTTAAACTGTACTTTACACCGGACTATCTAATCATTTCAAAAAAAAAGGTGTCCTCGGTACACTTTTCTTAGTGCCTATGGTGGGCACTGAAACTCATTGGCTTCGTTTTGATAAAGCCTAACAAAAACATTATTTCGCTTGCAAGCTTACTGGGATGATTACCACTGGCTGGGGCTTCGCGCAATATAGCCAGCAAGTAGTTGCTCCATATGTTAAGCGTTGTAAATACGCATACTCATGAATATAAAAATCGTATGGTTTTAACGGGAAAACAATCACATCAACCCAAGATCAACCTTTTACTAATGTTCGACAACTGGTAGGTAAATTTAGCACAGGATCCAACAACTATCTCACGAAGAGATCGATCTTCTGCTTCGGTATAACTGAAATCAGAGGCTTACGTCTAAACAAACCTATAACCCCATTTACTCTTTTCGGTCGATGACACAAAAAAGCCAACCCACTTATATACTCAAATCTCACTGGTGAGTGAACGACCGCAGGTTAAGCAAATATCCGGAAGGCTGGACACGTTCAGATAAGATCATGAACTTTCTTTGCAATACTGCATAATTTGCTGTGGTTATAACATCACATGGTTTAGTCGTCTTGTGCTAACTTTTCTCTAGCCTTCGCCTCAAATAATGTCTTGGGGGACGCTGTGTCTTCATAAGTTCGTATATTTATGAAATGAGTCCATGCATTTCACTGAAGACCAACCCGTAGTTGTTCAAATGCTTCCCTACCATTTTGTGCGTTCGGTTTCCTTCAGACCAAGCCTCGCAGCTAAGCCCTTGCCATTCGCTAGTAGTTAACGTTAAATTAATGGTTATCTTCCTAAAGAGGTCTCTCATCTGGTGCGGCCATCGCTCATAATTTCATTTCTATGCTGGGCGCAAACAAAGCTATTAAAAGAACCAGAACGCATGGCTCGCGCTCCTTTAGAACTAGTTTTAGCCATGCATTTTTCAACTATTATGGCAGCGTTAGTTGCCAAAGGAGAGTCTGGTGAAAGTTGATGATATTAGAGTTTTCATTCCAAGCAAGGATTACGAAATATCTAAGTCTTTTTATCAAGCATTTGGTTTTGAAATGGATTATGTCACTGATGACTTAGTGTTATTCGAAAATGGTGATTGTTCATTTTTTCTTCAAAGGTTTTATAACGAGGAACTCGCTCAAAATTTAATGTTTCAACTTTCCGTTTCAGATATAAACGAAGTTTTTGAGGTACTATCTAGTTTGGATAATTTCGACATAAAGTATGCGCCTGTAAAAACCGAACCGTGGGGTAAAGTGCTTTACTTATGGGGACCTTCAGGTGAACTTTGGCATGTAACTGAGTTTGTTGGCAATTAACAACACACCCCAAGGTGGACCTGAAGTCCAAAAACTTTCCACCGTATATTATAATAAGGGTGCTCCCTTGCGTTTCAATGCTTTTAGATACGTTGATTCATTATATGCTGTCTTCGTATTTCAACACTGAAACAATGTCCTGATCCACTAAAATATCAACGTTCTGATGATGGTATTGTGTGTTTTATCTTTAGCTTTTTGCTACCAATAATAGGTTTTGCCCAAAAGGAATAGCGCACTGATTGACCTACCCACTCAACAAATGTTTGCCTTAAGAACGCGATACAAGAGATTTGCCAATGTATCCATTTTTTTTTGCCGCTTCTTTACGTTATCTGGTTAAATGGAACCGGACACTTTAATTAGAGACAATTAAACGTCAATTATTATTTGAATCCAAGAGATGTGAAAATATCATAAAAACGAACTTTTAATCAAAACCCAAAAGAATTTCAAGAAGAAGCTTTTGCTTTGTTGTTAGAGCAAAGTTAATCGGAGGCAGAAAGTTACCAATGAAAACATCAACAGACATATCCGGCAGTACTTCCTCAAAAGACACATTTATAAACCTACTCTCAAGAAAACTAAACCAGGTGGTAACTCAACTAAATCGACGGCCACAGAAGACATTCAAATTTTGTATATCATCAGACATGAATAGACTAGCATTACCATAATCACTTGAATCTGCAAGTGACTTCTTCGCGAATGAAATGAAGTAAAACTTTGCTTTATAAAGGCAAAGCTACAATTTATATCGTTCGTATTTTATGCCGCGTGATGAAGGTAGGTAAGTCTGTATT
>NZ_CAJXPA010000179.1 GCF_913058035.1 uncultured Paraglaciecola sp.
TAAAAGAACACTGCACAATGACGGAGCTTTTTAAATTGGGTGTTAAGCTCACAACAAAATGAGTAGAAAAGAAGTAGAAAAAGAAGTAGAAAAAGAAGTGGAAAAAGAAGTGAAAAAGAAGTAAAAAAAGGACACAAGTGATTTGATTATTAAAAGTATCAATAAGCCGCTTTGATGAGTACAGTATTTTAGGAGGCATCGGTTGAGCCAACCTATCGTTTTAGTTTTTCACACTTAACTAATTATGTTATGACTGAGTCATTCATTTTTTAGACAGTTTAGACGCTGTGAAAAAATGTAAGGTGATTATATTAGTTTAAGACATTTTTATGAAATATCGTGATTTGGTATAGTTCGGTATAGTTCGGTATAGTTTGGATGCAAACGTCAAGTGATATGATTATGACCTCACAGTTATCATGTTCGGCTTGTATGTTTATTTAAATAGAAATGCTTGTTTTATCGACTCAGAAAAAGATTTAGCCGTGGTGCGAGAATATTTTCATAAATAGCGACGTTTGTGATGCAAGGCAACAAAATTGCCAAACAACGCTATTTTTACTGATATAAAAATGCACATCAAACAGGACAATTTTAGAGCACGCATACCGACGACGTAGATTAAAACCGTAGTGTGATTAATTATGAATTAATTTTTTCTGTGCCTCGTTAATATCCAACTGTAAGATTTAGGTTAATTTGCTGCTATTTAGTTAAAAAGTCTCCTGTCAATAAACGCCTAGTAAATTATTACTTATTCCAATAGCTAATCAGTCTGACTAATGAGGCAGATGAAAGTTATAGTCGCCCCAATAAAGCTTGGCAATATAATCAACAAGGAGAAGAGGATATAAGTGAATAAAATTAATCTCATCCAAGATGAAGGTCTTTCTATAAAGGTCAGTTACCAGTTACTGCCTAGTGACCAGCAGAGGCTTGACCTCTATTTCTCTTTACCGGATGAAATGGGTATTAGCCCTAAAACATTAGAAGAAAATCATTATTTTCATAATAGTATACAAAGCCATAGCGCTTATTACTCAGGCCAATTACATTTACCTTTGATTCGAAGTCGCTTTATTAGCCAACAAAAAGGTGAACAAAGTGATTATCGATTAAACCTTAATTTGTTTTCTTATCAAATTCGTATTGCTCTGGATACCGATATAAAACAGGTTATTAAGCTTAAAGAGGGCAAAGTTTTTTATCCACAGGCCATAGTGTTGGCAGAGCAAATTTACGGACTACTGAAAAAATTAAGAAGATATACTCCTCCAGATCAAAAACTTAGGGCATATTTTGAAAATGCTGACAACTACCTCAGTTGGCAGGTTGAACAATCATTTCTAAAATTACTTTCTAGAGCTCCCAAAAGTACTGATTTTACCAGTGAGAGGAATTTCTTATTTACGCTGTGTCGCAGTGAAAATGAATACCGAGAAATGAATCAATATAACTCCCAGATAACTTTGGCTGACCCCAATCGCATTACTAATAAAATGCGATTGCTGCAAAGATTGATTGAATACGGGGTGGTATTTCAAAAAGAAATAAAAAGTCTCAATACCAATTTAAAACGAATGGTACGGGGCACAGTTACCGCCATCATTATGACCTTTGTTATGGTGCTGGTATTAAATGCTCGCACTAACTTTACTGAAGTTACGATTGCATTAGTTGGCATGTTAGGTGTTATTTATGGTTTAAGGGAAATCTTTAAAGAAGACATTACCCGTATTATTTGGCGTATTATCCAAAAAGGATTACCAAAATGGAGGATCGTTTATAGTCATAGTGTCAATAAAAGTCGAGTGGCGAGCCAGACTATCTGGCTTGAATACATTCGCAATAAAGATTTACCTAAACAAGTAGATAAATTATTTCAAACACGACGGCAACAAAATAAACAGGCAGCGCAACTACTCCATTTTCGCAGTGAAAGTAAAGTAAATGAAAAAAGTTTTTTACACGGCTATGACGAAATTCAACAGCGTATCTATTTTAATTTAACCCCTTTTATTCGCTTCTTAAAAAAAGGTGAGGGCAGATTATATTCTCTCGATAGCAGTAAAATAACAAAACAGGCTGTTGAGCGTCGTTATCAGATTAATGTGGTTTTAATGCATACGGACAAACAAGAATTACAACAAATGCAGCGTTTCAAAATCACCTTAAATCGTTCTAACATCGTTAATATCGAGGCAATACAGTCAGAAGAGGATATTTGATAATGGTTGTTTATTTGTTTAGAAAACAACAGTTTAATCAGTTTGTCTAAATTCGTATTTTAAGTTGCGAAATATCTGTTAAGGCCTGTCTGAGAAGCGATTAGTTTTAGCCCTGTTACAAAAGAATCATTGAAAGTCACCTATTAGAATTTTTGGTCAAATAGGTCAAGCAGACCCTCTAGAATTTCTTTAATCAATAATATTCTACAAAACACTTATTGGTCATTAAGCTCAGTATTCAGAGGTATTTTACAAATTTACAATAGGTGTCTTTGTCATTCTTGTGATTCATTGTTTGTAATTTTATTCTCTATGGGGGTTTTTGTAATACCTATTTTTTCTGAAGTGTGTTCGCCAATTCTTTTTAAAATGTAGTTATGCTACTAAATATGAACGCTACAGCCTAAAGCATTGGTTATTTTTAAGATAAGTCCATCCTATTGATATTCTGACTTTTTTCTTGTTCTAAACTAGATTATATTGTTCGTCTGTTGCCTTGTGACCTCAAAATTTTAATGATTAAACCTATTTTAAGCACCCATGTTGGTTCCCTACCTCGTTCTCAATCAACCGTCGATTTTATTTTTGCGCGAGAAAACAACGAATTTTATGACCCTAGTGAATTTCAAACTGAAATGACTTCTGCTGTTGCTGCCGTGGTTCTCAAACAGCATCAAGCAGGTATCGATATTGTGTCTGATGGTGAAACTTCAAAAATTTCATATGCCACCTACGTGAAGGACCGTTACACTGGATTTTCAGGGGATAGCCCACGAAATGCTCCAGCAGATTTGAAGTTATTTCCTGATTTTCTTAAAAAATTAGTTAGCTCTGGTGGAACGCCGACATACTCTCGGCCATTTTGTACTGGTGAAATTAAAAGTAAAGAAACTGATGATCTACAACATGATTTGGATAATTTAAAACTAGCGGTTACTAAGCAAAAAGCCGAAAAAGCATTTATGAATGCGGCTTCTCCCGGCGTAATTGCACTTTTTTTACCAAACCAATATTATCCATCCAGAGAAAAATATATTGAAGCACTCGCTGAAGTGATGAAAGCTGAGTATAAGGCAATCATAGATGCAGGTTTTGATCTTCAGTTAGACTGTCCTGATCTAGCGTTATCGCGGCACATGTTGTTCCAAGACCTTAGTGATGAAGCGTTTATTAAAATTGCCAATACTCATGTTGAAGCACTCAATTATGCGATTGCCGGTTTACCCGAAGAGCGTGTGCGGATTCATATTTGTTGGGGTAATTACGAGGGGCCACATGTTTGTGATATCCCAATGCAAAAAATGTTTGATACATTGATGTCGGTTAATGCAGGGCAGCTGTTATTCGAAACTGCAAACCCTCGCCATGGCCATGAATGGGAAGTTTTTGCGCAGCGCAAACAAGATATACCAGACACTAAAATTTTAATCCCCGGCGTTATAGATAGTACTAGTAACTTTGTTGAACATCCCCGCCTGGTCGCACAACGTATCCAAAAATTCGTTGACATTGTTGGTAGAGAGCGAGTTATTGCCGGCTCCGATTGCGGTTTTGGTACCTTTGCTGGTTTTGGCGCAGTTGCACCTGACATTGCTTATGCTAAATTAGCAAGTCTGTCTGAGGGAGCTAAACTGGTATAGGTTTTAATGTTTTAGATGTTAGTCACGATATTGTTAATCTGTGTAATGAGTATCTATGGGCAGGGTCAATTACTAGCTTGTGATTAACTGTGAATTCTACAGGAGTAAATACGACTATTTAGCTGATATTGAGTTGCGGTTTTAATCAGCGCTTCAACTTTCTCGTTTAAAAACCCAGTCGGGTTATGAATTAACTCGACTCTGACGTAAACCACGCAGAGGAATCGAGTTACAAGAGTTCTTACAGGAAAAACTTAATGAGAGTATTTATTGAGAGTACTTGTTGAGAGTACTTATAAAAAGTACTTATCAAAATTCATTCGACATTTAAATCGATAGCTTTATAAACATTGCGATTTGAAAGCGACTCCGGGTGTTTTTCAATTATTAGAAAAGTGTTTTATCAACCATTTTAAGCCATATTGGATTTGAGAAGGCTTTGTTTGCCTTAGCATCTTCTACAACTAAACTGACCCATCCTGATTTTTGTGGTACATCAAATACTACCGATGCCTTGTCACCTGATAAAGTTTGCTCATCGATAATCCCATCATTACCGATTAATTGCACAGACTTAAGTCCATTGACCGATATCAAGTCAAAGCGAATAGATTGTGGCTGATTTGCAGCTAACTTCAGAGTATCACCAAACATAACATTTTTTGTATAAATCACAGGACCAAAAGATGCGTATGAGTGGCCATTTTTCATTGCCTGAGTAAACGCTTTGGCATCTGGTTTACTGGCTGTGTAGACAAACATACGGTTATGACCGCTTGTTTCATTCCATACATCGTGGGTATCGGAGCCTGCCGTGTAGTAGTAGGGTAAACCTTCAGACCATAGCTGCCGAGCTTTTTCAACTGCCTGCTTATAATCCACTTCTGAATTTATCTCAATTAAATCGAACGTTGGATCAAAGCCACCGGGTACTGTTTTTTTCTTCAGGCTACTCAAATAGCCATAAGGGATATATGGGTGGTTAGAGGCGATAGCTGTGGCACCCATTCGCCGAGCGTCTTTAATAATATTTTGAATACTATCCACGCCAGGGTCTACAGATAACGTTGCGCCAACATCAATCGGAAACACATTAAAGTGGCCCCAAGATGGCGATATCTCTATGGATGGAATAAACGGTACACCACGCTTATCTGAATAGGCTTTAATAGCCTTGTGATTTTTGGTTGAGTCATGATCACTCACAAATGTCACATTAAGACCTGCTGCAAGCTGCGAGCGCACCAGATACTCGGCTGATGTTGAACCTTCCAGCACATCGGCATGATGGTGAAGGTCACCGGCATACCAACCATGATGGGTTGGATAGGTGCTGACAGGAATAGCACTAACTAAGTTGGTTGTTTCATTGGGCATAACACTGGCATCGACGAATACTGGTTTAGCAACAAAGTTAGCGCCAGCGGAAACTTTAAGCTGATAATCGCCGGGTGCCAGAGTAAATTGAGCCCGACCTATATGGTCTAATTGGGTGAAGAATGTTTTTGCGCCAAAAAATTCGATCAGAGGTTTATTGCCCTTTTTAATTTGAATTTTAGCATCTAATGCCCGTCTTGACTGTGCGTCTGTTACCTGAATATTGACTTGACCTGGAGCCAGCAGATCATCAAATGAGAGGGGCTGTGTTACATTATATTTGATACTAACATTATGCTTTTTACTGTCGGAATAACCTTTACCTGATGCATAGACTTGATAATCTCCTATAGGCAGATCAATATTATACATACCATCCTTACCTATCACCCAAATGTAGGGTACACCTTCCTTAAGCACCACCACTGCTGGATTAGCGACGGGGTTACCATGTTGAGTTTTAACGTATCCGGTTAACGTTCCCGCCTGCAGATTTTTACGCTTAATCTCTGTGTGAATTACCGATGAAAGGTCGCCACTGGCTAACACCTGATAGTCGCCTTCAAATGACATTGATTCTGATTTTTTCAGAGTATGTTGAGTATATAAATCACGTGATTTATTTTTTAGCTCTGTCATATAGGGTGCGTGCAATGCGATGGCCCAATCAGTGTCATAACCTACAAATCGGTCTGATATAGGGTTATCGACAATGGCTTGATCTTGGCCTGCATAACCTGGTACGGCAAACTTATACCCTCCATCTGGCCAAAGCGTATAACCAGATAACATATCCGCTAATGCATCACCTTGGTTGGTCATAGTGGTCATAACATGTATACGATCAGAGCCAGATGCTAGGCTATAAATAGTACTAATCACTACCTTGCCAAAATCTCGCGTTACCTTAACAATTGCCTTATCTTTACTATCTTTAATGATATCAACAGTTTGATAGGTATTCGGCCAACTTGACCAGTTATTCGGAATGAAATCAGCAAAGGCAACACGGTCATTACTTAACGTTCCATCCGCTTTTACATTGGCAATATCGACAATACAGCCACGTGCAACACCCCAAGGAGGTGCTGACCCTACCGCTAAGGAAAACGCCAACTTATCATTTCTAATAGTTAAGTCTGTATCAGATATTGCGTCACCGCCGGGTATAATAGTCTTACCATGAATAATGGAGACAACTGCATGACTGTGCAATGGCACAGTCATGCTAGTTGCCAATATAAGAGTGATAACCAGTAGGGATTGATAAAACGGTTTTAGCATGGGGATTACCTAACGATGAATAAAATTTTATTTGTTGTCTGAATGTGGTGAGGGTAAACGCTGTGTCTGAACTAAGCAATGAACAGTAGGCTTCAATCGAAGATAGCAATGACGTCGATGTTGAAGTTTGTCAATTATTTGCTCAAATATAACGATCGAATAAGTGAATATCCCTAATTCTCAAAACAATATTCGTATAAAACGACTCATCATTGGATCGTGCTTGTAAAAAGTATTAAGAAAAAATCATAGGAATTTTCTATACATTTACATGGGAAAAAATGGCTTCATATTGAATGGCACGAGAGTCAAGCCGGTGTAGTGATAGTTAACTTAGCTCTGCTCCTAAAAAGTTTGTCGTTCTTTTTAACGTTCTAATATGTCGATTTTAAGCGCTCTGATTATTTATTGTTTTGGTGCTCGGAGTAACTTAGCGACTGAGCTTGCAGTAGCTGTTAGCTCATTATCTTCGTTATAGAGGTGACTTTCCATAAAAGCTGTTTTGTAACTTTGTTTTATTACCCAGCCCTCAACACGAAGCTTTCCGGCACGTGTTGGTGCAAGGTAAGACGTTTTTATTTCAAGAGATGAAACATTCATAATTTCATGGTCGCAGATAAAAATAGCATGACTCATGGCTGCATCGAGCATGGCTGTAACAAACCCACCTTGAACAATATCAACTGAATGGCAGAAGTCTTTGCTGATATTGAACTCAAAGGTACAAGCTTTTTTGTCATTATCGAAGTCCATAAGTTGCCCACCAAGCATTCTAATAAATTTTGGACCGCAATCGTTTATTTGTTTAATAGTGTTTTCTTTACGCTTCATAATTTTTTTATTTAATTAAACCTGTTAGGAGAATAAGTCTCATACCTGCTCTGTGCAACAGCTAACAATTGTGGGAACACCCGAAACAACTTATTAGAAATTAAAATAGGCGTCTTGTTAATCATTTTGGTCCATCATTGCATTACAGCTTGTGCCATTAATGACAATCGCGGCGTTGCTTTTCACTGTGGCCTATCGTATGACCGATCGGGTTTATACTGGCGCCTTTATTAAAGCCATTATCATTACTTGGGTGATTGTTGCGCATCAGGCAACGCATTACTTATTTTGATTGATTGATGTTACTTTAGGTCATTCGGAAAGGTCGCTGTGCCTAATGCGATTTCTGTGGTGCTAAGCATAACTATAATGGGCTTAGCTTTTGCAGTCTCATAAGCCTACTCAGAATAAAAAGTTTACAGGATCAGTCAATGAAAAAAAAACCAGTATTCATTATTATGCAGTCGCGATAACTGAAACAAGTTGTTTTAAACATAGTTTCATTAAAATAAAGCGCGTATGACATATCACGCATGGATAATCCCTTAGGCTAGTCCATTAATTACAAAAACATCATCATAATTTATATTAGATGAGAATTGCCCCGAGATACCAATTAAATGTTTAAAGTTATTTAATTTCAACGTGTTCGTACAGAACATTAAAGGTTCTATATAAGCTTAATTTAGCAAATCATTTATTCTAAATATTTAATCATTTTTGGATGTTGAAATACTGTAAGTTATGTCGGCTTAGAAAAATTTTCATAGATAATTAGAACCTCTCAAACTGTCAGCATTATTT
>NZ_CAJXPA010000180.1 GCF_913058035.1 uncultured Paraglaciecola sp.
TTCTAGCATCGTAGCTTAGTGCAAAAGAACGTAAGCCACACAATGAAAAAGAAGTCACGATTGAATATATTTTTTCTTCCTTCCTTCCTTCCTTCCTTCCTTCTTTGAATCGTAATGGCCGGCTTCTGACGCTCCTTTGCTATGTGGTGTGCACCTTTGAGTTCGAAACTTTTAGCCCTCAGTAATCTGCCATACCGATACTGTACCGCTCGCTTCATTACCAATAATAAGTAAAGCCCTGCCTGTTGGACTAGTGTTTGCATCAACAAACACCATACCCTCTGGTGCGCTATCACCGATTAAGTCACCACCTTCGGTTAAGTCACGGTTAATTACATAATCAACAAACTTGGCGTCATAAGGGTTAGTGACATCGTAAACAAAAATGCCACCTAAACGCTCCATACCAATAAAGGCATAAGTTTTATCACCTACTTGCCCAACCGTTAATGCTTCGGGCTCTGGACCTTTGTTGGCAGAGCGAGAGTCCCCTTCATTTTCATCGTTGTTGTTATTGAATGCGTTGCCATGAATAGAAGCACTAATGCGCTCAAAGTCATCGCCTGAATCAAATACCACTAAACCATTGCTGTCCCAGATAGTGAATGAACGCGCACCGTATGCATAAAGCGCTTCATATTCACCATCATTGTCACTGTCACCCAATGCTTTGGTTACCGTTAAACGTCCTAGTGGATAGGCAGTGAAATCAAAATCTTTTGGATCATCGCCAGCAATGGTGTCTAGATTTGAGCCAGTCTCAAAATTAAGTCGTCTGCCCTGAGTTTCTTCGGAGAAAGATAAACAACCATCCTTTTCATCAAAGTCTTGACCGCCTGCCGCGTCGCATAGGTCCTCATCTTGTTCACCGTCAGCATTTAACGTATCAAAAAAATACTCTCTTGCATCGCCTTCGTTTGCGGTTAATAAAAAGTATGCATCTTTCCATTGAAATGAGGCGATGGTATCCGGCATATACATTCCGTACAGATTGTCATATTTACCAAAACTTACAGTGCCATCTTCCATGCCATCGAACTGGTAATCACTCCAATCTTTGAAGCCAAGACCTATCACTTGCGCGCTGTTATTCGCTAGATCAATAATCGCTAAACCGTTATTTTCTTGAAGCGTGACGTATGCAATGTCGTTGGTGGTAGTAATATATTCAGGTTCTAAATCTTGCGCCACTGTTGTGCTGATCAAAGTGCCATTGATAATACGACCCGACGGATTAGGAAAATGCATGCCTTGTGCTTCGAGGTCAGCTTGTTTGTCATTATAGTCAGAAAAGTCGATATTGATTGATGTATCGCTTGGTGTGCCATCTACCATTGTGATGACTGATACCGAACCTTCGGGGTCAATATTGTAGTCACCACTTGGCTGGCCTTCATTAGCTATTAATACTTTGCTGGCATCGGGTGTAAAAGTGACCATATCAGGCAAGTTACCTACTTCCACGGCTTTTACAAACGTTGGCGAAGACATATCTAGGCCACTATAAAACAAGACCATGCCATTAGTGGCAAGATCTTTAGCAGGTACCGCTACAGCCATCCAATCTCCTGATATTGAAATGCTAGTGGGGCCTCCTAATATAATACCACCTTGCTCAGTAGGCAGAACTAAAGCTATGGATGTTAAATTTTCATTAGATAGAGGGTTACTCAAAGCTTCTGTCGTTAGAGATGAGGCATCAATCATCTCAATCGTTGGCTCAACTGCTGCACCATTAATTGCATAAATAGTTTTCGACGCTGAATGAAACTGAACTATTTCCGCCGCGCCTTCAGGATCGTTGGGATTTAGTTTGATACGTCCAACCAATTTTAAGCTGATATTTGCATTGGCGTCTTGACCGTCGATACCATTGGTTCCAAGAGTACCTGCTGAACCCTGAGTGCCATCAATACCATTTACACCATCATCACCTTCTAAAAAACAACCTGTTAAAGACAAACTCATTGCCAAAGCAAGGGCTGAATACTTAGAACTTTTGATTATTTGCATCACTTTTACCTTTTTATGCTGGTTTAAAAGGATCAGCATATGAAAGTGTGATGACATTTATGTGATGGAGAAATGACAGCTTGATGACATTATAACAATTTGGATAAGTAGGTTTTATCTAAATCGGATAACACTTTAGTTGAGATGTGATGTTCAACCGATATAAAAAACATGATTATTCATACATTAAGCTGAGTGCAAACCTCATCCTATTTATTAATCATAGGCAGGGCTGAATAAAAGTATAAAGCGCAAAGAATTGTCTAGTTTATAAATTTTTTTGGATGATGTGCTGAGATATGGTCTAAGGTTTTCGAATGTTTGCACATGCAAAGTTCTGAACATAAGTATGTAAAAACATAATGACTACCTCAGACCAATCACTGATTATTTAGTTATTTAGTTATTTAGTTATTTAGTCATTTAATAATAGTGCAAGTCTTGCACTTTACCCCAAAAAACTCGATACGAAAATATGGTGTATAACAAAATACAAGGAATAACTACCAACGCGCCATATAAAATAAAACGTAGTGATTCAGGAGCGCTGGCTGCTTGCCAAATGGTTATCTCACCAGGAACCACATAAGGGTAGAAACTAAAGGCTAGTCCACAAAAACAAAATACGTAGACCACCACCGTGATCAGAAAGGGTAGCCAGCATCCGCTGTCGTCCTTCAGTGGTAGTTGTTTTAGTACCTTATTGCCTATGAACAATAAGGTGAAACAAACAAATGGCACAATAGCCATAAAATAGGCAAATGGGGCGGTAGTCCAACGTTCAAACACGAATTGATTAATTAGTGGATTAATGATGCAGACCGCCAATATACCCAAAAAACTAATTTTTCCCATTAACTTAGCCCATTTTATGGCGCGTAGTTGTAAGTCGTCAGTGGTTTTTAAAATCAACCAAGTACTACCAATTAACGCATAGGCACAAGCGACCCCTAATGCACTCATGATTGAAAATATATAAGCGGTTGCAGATTTTTCAAACCCCATCACAAAACTTCCCAACATATAGCCTTGACTAGTGGATGCAATAAGGGAACCGAGCTTAAATATCTGGTTCCAACGGTGTTTATTGACTTGAGCTACTTTGGCTCGAAAGTCAAATGCGACTCCCCTTAATATCAAGCCAACTAACATGATGGCTGATGGAATATACAACGCTTTTAGGATGACATTGTGTGCCGTTGGAAAAGCAATCAATAATAACCCTACAGCCAGTACTAACCATGTTTCATTAGCATCCCAAAATGGGCCAATAGAAGCGATCATTTGATCCGCTTGACGATCATTATTTAGAGGCAATAATAGGCCTACGCCTAAGTCGTAGCCATCTAAAATCGCATAAACAATAATTGATAAGGCCATTAGTCCGGCGAAAATAATGGGTAAGTTAACATCTGCAATCATAATAAAGCTGCCTCTGTTGTGTTGGGTAAACTGCGAAATTTCTTTTGTAAAAGTCTTTCTTTAGGTTGTATTTCTTCTATTTCTACTGCTCTTCGTGCCATCAGGAACAGCGTATGTAGATAAGCGATCAATAAAGCCACATACACTGATAGATACAAAACAAAAGTAAATAGCACGTTTTCTGGTGCAATGTCTGTAACGGCATCTGAGGTCTTTAATAAGCCTGACACCAGATAAGGTTGACGACCAATTTCTGTGACATACCAGCCTGCCAATGTCGCTATCCACCCAGAAAAACTCATACCCACTAAGCTATATAAGATACCTTTACTGAGCTGTTTGTTACGTACTAATTTGAAGCTTGTGAACCATGCAATGGTAAGCATTAACATACCCATACCCACCATAATTCTAAATCCATAAAATAAAGGTGCAACGGGTGGATGTTCACCAATAAAATCGTTTAAGCCCTGTATCTCTCCCTCAGGGTCGTGGGTTAAAATAATGCTGGTGATGTTTGGAATCGCTATTTCAAAATGGTTTGTACGATTCTCCTCGTCTGGTATTGCAAACAATAAAAGAGGCACGCCTTTTTGTGTTTCCCATACACCTTCCATCGCCGCAATCTTTTGAGGTTGATGTTCTAAAGTATTTAAACCGTGTAAGTCGCCAACAAATATTTGTAGTGGCATCAACAATGCTGCTACAAAAACTGCTGTTTTGAGAGCTAGTTGGGGAGCTTTTTTGTTATCACCTCTGAGAATACGATAAGCAGAGATACCAGCGATTAAAAAAGAAGCAGTTAAAGCAGACGCTAACAACACATGTGTCAAACGGTAAGGGAAGGACGGATTAAAAATGATTTCCGACCAATCTAAGGCATATGCTACACCATCACGCATTTCAAAACCTGCTGGGGTTTGCATCCACGAATTAAGTGCGATGATCCAAAAAGCAGAAAGTGTTGTGCCCACCGCTACTAGCAACGTTGCTAAAGTATGCAACCAGCTTGGTACACGGTGAATACCAAACAACATCACCCCTAAAAAGGTGGCTTCTAAAAAGAAGGCGGTGAGTACTTCATAACCGAGCAGCGGCCCTGCAATATTACCTACTGTTTCCATGTATCCCGGCCAATTTGTTCCAAATTGGAACGACATGGTAATGCCACTCACCACACCCAAAGCAAAGCTAAGGGCAAATACTTTTACCCAGAAACGATAAATACGCATCCACACTGGATGCCCACTGATGTTAAAACGTAACTTGAAATAAAATAAGAACCAGCCTAACGCAATCGTGATGCTGGGAAATAAAATATGGAAGCTGATGTTGGCTGCAAATTGTAGGCGAGACAACAAGAAGACATCATCCATAGTGCACCTCATTTATAATGTGAGAAAATTTGTTGTTAATTACTAAATAGTTTTCTTATGTTGGGTCTGTTACTCATTAGTTCGTTTGAGTAATTTATCTTTCAAATCCAATACTTTGCCTACACCTGAGCCTAGCTTCATCAACGTGTCGAGTTTTTCTGGACTTAAACGTTGTAGCTCGCTTGACCATTTGGTGATGCCTTCAAGTAAGTCATGCACCTCTCTAAGCTTTTGTTGAGCATGTTCTTCTTCTTCGTTGCCTGGCGTGTCTAGTAGGATATCTCTTAATAAAGACAATGTTGGGTCCATTTCTCGTTTACGACGCTCTTCAAATACACGATTCGCCATATCCCAAATACTGCCATTAGTGTGAAAATAATCTTTTCTGTCTGCTGGTTTGTGATGAAGTTGTATTAACTGCCAAGACTGCAGTTCTTTCAAACCCATGCTTACATTACCGCGAGAAATGCTCAACGCCTCAGCAATTTGGTTGGCACTGATGGGCTCTTTAGTGATCACTAGCAATGCATACATTTGCCCCACAGTTCGGTTAAACCCCCAGCGACTGCCCATTTCGCCAAAGTGCATCACAAAGGTTTCTATCATTGGTGTCATTTTCATGAGGAGGTTGCCTTTTTAAAGTTTCAGAAATTACTGAAACTTTAAAAGATTTGATGGATTAGGTCAAGTGCTATCTATGATTCATGTGGTAAAGATGAATTATCTAATGAAATAAAATCTTTAAGCTGAATAGCTGCTTTCATTAGTAGTGAATTAAAAGTGATACGGTGGGTTTAGACAATTAATGAGTCAAAACTGGTAAAGTGAAAGGGCACATCCCAATACTCTTCAACACTTTACCAACCAGAATGATGGGTGAAAAACACTTAAAAGATCACTGTAAATGTGCTGAGTGGTCCAATTAAATTATGCTTCGTAAAAGAGCATTAGTATCTAATAACTAGATGATCGTACTGACCTACTAGGATTCAGTTTAGTAGAACTTTTGTTCTCTCGCCGAGGGGTAAAGCAGGTTATATTTTGTGGCATAAAACTTCACTTCTATGGTTTTTGTAGCTGTCTGTAAGTCTCGTTTGTACTGTGGCAAGTTGATTGAAGTCTAAATCGTTTTTCGAAGCCTTGCGGCTAATTTGTAACCACTAGGTTAGCAGCATAGTTAATGATGGATGTTGGTTGTTATGAGTACATAACATGTGTTTGTTTCAAAGTTACAGAGAAATAATATTGGTAGTTTATTAAAAGTAATATGTTGATAAATATGTAAAGTGGACAATTCAAATTTATGATACTTAAAAAGTTCGCACCATATTATATGGTGTTGTCCTGTCCAGCAATTGAAGCTTAGTTAGTTATCCAGACTACTAAAAAAGGCTCCGATATGGATGTAAATACTCAGTGGCAGACAGACAATTGATACACCTTTATATTTTAAAGCTGCACGAGCATATTTAACTTATTATTATCAATAACCCCCTGTGGGTTGTCTGCATAGAGTGTAAGTTAACTGGAAAATAATGAGGTGTTTTGTGCTTTGCTAAGCAAAAACACCTACGACAGATTTATAAGTTACAGCAACTTTTAATAATGATTACTAAATCAATTAAATAGACCTTTGAGCTTGTCATTAGCTTTATCCAACAACTTTCCCTTTTGTTTCTCGAGTTCTTGTTTAACTTTTTTCTTTGCCTCTTTTGACAAGTGTTTTTTCGCTTGTGATTTAGCCGCAGTAATAATGTTTTCGAGCATGGCATTAACTACCGCAATACCTACTTGGTCTGCTGGCATGCCATTAGGTTGGCCGATAGGTCCAGCATTAAAAGTGGGTAGGGTAACTTCATACGTTTTTGTGTCTAAATTAAAATCACCGGTAGGCAAATTTTCAAAGTTTAATTTAAGACGTATATTGCTGACGGTCAGATTTTCAACAATCACTAAGGGATTAGCCGAGTCTTGTGATGCGGGTGCAGATTCCTGTTCAGTTTTTGGTAGAGCGGCGGCTAAATTATTTTTTAGTTCTATTAGGTTACCCTTTCCATCTTTGTCTACTTCATAAAGAATTTCCGGAGCATCAATGCTAATAGTCTGAATCACATAAGGCTCGTTGATTACTTCGCCTAAATCTAGAATGATCACATCAACACTAAATGCATCCTCTTTGCTGAAGCCCACAGGATTTTTTATATCCAAATCACTTATGGTCATTCGGCCTTCCGTTAATGCTAAGTCTACCTTAAAAACTGACACTGTTGTGCCAAGATATTTACTCCCCTGTTGTTCTATTTGCACACGGATAAAATCGCCTGCTCCGCTTAATATATACCAAGCACCACCAGCTATCAGCAGCGCTAACAAAGTAATAATTCCTAATCCTTTTTTCATGAAAACCTCTTCTATATGTTTATTAAATTAACTTACTATAACAGAACATTTGAATGACTCGAGTACCTTCTCGCTGCTTACAATATATCGATGATAGACGCCATATCGTCTCTAGTGATAGCGTACTAAAGTCTTTATTTATGTAGTGGATTTTGAATGAAGTTGCACTCGAAATCATGCTGTTTTTTTCATTATAAAATAATTTATACTCATTTGTTATTCCGCTAAGAAAGCAGGGCATGGAGGCAACTATACGACTAGAGTATAGCTGTGATTATATTTGCGACCCGTGTTACAACTCAAAAGCATCAGAAAACTCACTCAATGCCTCATTATAACATTTAAGAAATAATCACATTGGCACTCTTAGAATGCTCAGTTAAAACCTGCCAACCCAAGAGCATTTTAAAACATTAAAGGTGATGGGTTTGATTCCAAAACACAGGATACAAGAATCAGTCTTAATGGATAAGCTAAATCAAACCTATTATAATATTCAAGTTGAGTAGGGGAGTTCGACGCTTAATAATTTTCTCTTGAACCTGAGTGGTGCTGTTTTTACACAATTAAATAGCCCTGGATATATGGTCTAGCAGATGTGTTGACAATCTGGGAGCTTAACGCAATGTGGCATAATTTCATTGATAAAATACTAGCAACATATTGACCTGATGTGTCGTTCAGTATGTTTATTTATTTATTAATAAATAAATAAATAGGGTCTATAGGAGGGTAATGAATGTGAGGAGTCTGCGAGGAAGCTTTTTTATTTGCGTATAAACTCATATAACCAAAGCTTTACTCGATTAAAACTTTGCTTTGTGGCCATAACAACTGGATCGTTGTACTTTAAATACACAGTTAAATAATGATATTAAAAAATAATATGACTGTAATGTTAGTGTAGTAATA
>NZ_CAJXPA010000181.1 GCF_913058035.1 uncultured Paraglaciecola sp.
ACGAGGTCTAGTGCGGTCTCGTGGGCTCGGAGATGTGTATAAGTGTCAGCTTCTATACCTGTGAATAAGCCTGATGTGTTGGTAGGGTTATATTGGTCAATGGTGTCCTTGCGTAAGTCCATGCGTTGATAGCTTGATGTAAAATTGGGCTCTAGGGTTTGATATCTAGCCTGTTTTTTAAATTCCTCGGCATCAATCACAGTCTCAACTAGCGGAATCGCTCCCACAGTATTGACAATACGGTAAGTTTTAACTGAATCTGGCAGTTCAGACGCCATAATTCGTGCGACCCGCTCTAATGCCTCATTTTCATTGCGGTAATTAAGTTGTTGTCCATATAGTGTGACATCTGTCTCAGTTAGGTGAGAAGTACTGACTGCAAAACCAGCTTGATATAATAAATCTTGGGTAAATCTAGTACGCTCTATCTGACCCATTGAAAAGTTATTTGTCTTTTCTGGTAATAACTCACGGGGTGGGGTATCTATTTTTATTTGGCGAATAGTGTGTAAATTAAAATTGTAATTGATGCCAAAACCTAGGGTGTTACCTCGTTGATAGTTGAGGCTAAAATCGATATTGTTCCAACTATAAGCAGCGCCTATGTTCCAGTTACTGTCTTGTTGTAATAAGCCAGCGCGATCGTTTACGTAGTTATTGCCTTCGTATTCCAATTTTATACGTAATGGGGCCCATGGTGTTTGATATTCCACTCCACCAAATATGGAAGCAGGCCCTTTAAAAAAACGTTGATAATCTATTTTACCACCAAGTCCTGAATATCCACCGGGCCTGTCGCAAAAGCTATCTTTGACGTCGCAAAACGGATTGGATGTATTACCCGTTGTGCCTAGGTAGCCCCCACTCATATTAAGATGAAAGTCGAAATTTTCAACACGTTTGCTTAAACCAATAAACTCACTTTCAAAAAAACCGGTACCACCAAAATCTCTAAAACCAATCGATAACTCTGGTAAATAGTAGCTTTCTTCTAACAAACGAAATTTGACATCAATACCTTTGTCTTTCAACGTTTGATCGCCACTGAAGCTAGGAAAGGGGCTGTATAAACGCGAGCGGACATCCGTGTAACGAACAGTCGACTGCATCCATGGAAATAATTGCAATGTTGCTGACCAAAAGCGGTATTGGTCATTGTCAGTATAGCTTACGCGAAAATCACCATCTGTTAACATACGTGATGTCGGAGTCTGAATAAGCCCCGTTCCACCGTGAACCATCAATGAACTGCCCATCGGTGTTGGATTCCAAGCCTCTTTGGATTCTTGTGCTTGTGTTGTTGTAAAAAAAGCTAGAGCGGTTATTAGTAATATATTTAATTTCATAGGTCTGTTGTTTTTCTTATATATCATCAGCGGACTCTACTAAGGGCTAAAGTGAGTATTTGTCGGTTGATGTTAGCGAATTCCGGTTTAAAAAGAGGTTGTTTGAAGGGTACAAACAGTTGGCTACCCGGCATCACTTCTTGGTGAGTTTTATTCCAGTAAGCTGCAGGAGACTCTATCAATCGACCATCAGCTTGGATAAGGATAACCATGTCTTTATTCGCTAAATCCGTCAAAGTGTGGTTATCAATATATTCGCTTATATCGGCATGAGGACGATGAGGTATCTCACCCGTCTTTTTAACAGCACCAAATAGCTGCACGGTATTTATTCGCGGTGAAAGGGAAAGTATATATTTGCCTTTGGGCAATTGTGGATTTGACGCGTTAATCATGCGCGCTAAATCGTAATCTATTTTAACGGGTAATCTTTTAGCTAATCGCCAATTAGTAATGTTAGTTTGAAGTTGTGTTAATGATTTGGCTATTTTAGGATCCTCAGCCTGGTAACGTTGTACCAAGTTGGAAATACTGATAATTAACAGTTTCCGTTTTTCTTCAAGCTCAATATCGTCTTCCCGATACAAAGCCGCACTTGGCCAATACCAATTTGCTTGATTCGCAATGGGTGCTAATACTTCAACCAAGCGAGGTTCGTGTGCAAACACATATTGTTCTTGGTTAATCGTTACAGTAACCGAAGCAATGGCTGTATTGAATGCAAAGCTGGTTAGAAGTGATAAGCGTGTCAAAATTGATGTGAGCATGGTTGTTTTATCCGGCAACTATTGATTTAAGCGGGCAATTCGGCTCAAGTAGGTTATCTCTAGAGCTTCAGAAAGTGGTGATGTCATTTGTATACTCTTAATCATCTCCCCGCTTTTGGCATACCAGTAATAATTCTTCCAGTTTTTGCTTATCCGGATGTAATCAGTGGGTACTTTATAAATAATATTTTCAACGTATAAAATTGTTTCTATATCAAGGTTTAAGGCTTGCACTGAATCTTGAATAGCATCGTTAAATGTTGACTCAATTGAGTAGCCGTACTCGTCATCTGTTTGGTCAACTGTTCGGATCCACTTCTGTTTTTGGGAAACATACATTGTTTTATGGGGTAGTGATTTAAGTGGGTCGATATCTGTACTTGACGAATACAAAAGATTTTTGTTTAAACCTATGGTGCGTATTAAGCGGCCTTTATCGATAACAAACATTGCCTTGTCGCTTGACACCCATTTATGTTGTCCGTTTTCTATATAGGCTAACGCCATGATGACGCTGGGTCGCTCTCCACGCCTAACAGATATAACATCAACACTTGATTGTTGAACCTCGACAAGTGTCATTTTTGCGTCACTTTTATCTGAAAATGCAATTTTGAGCGTTTGATAATAGGCATGGTAAGTGCCGCTGCAAGCGCTAGTAAATATCAATATTAGTGCACTGAGTCCAAAGGTTTTTACGTTCATGTTGGTTAATTTCAATTTGAATGAGGGACAATTTAAAACGGCAATAAAAAAGCCGCACGATGGCGGCTTTTTTGATAAAGGTTAGATTACAACGATGGAGCGTAAGTAAACGTAACCGGAACAGTCACTGTACCAGTAGTAGTACCTGTGCCTGTGACAGTAACAGTTGTAGTAGTACCAGTACAAACACCGTCGACTAATGGGTCGCTACCATTACATGTTGGGCTAGGGCCAGGGATAATAGCTTCAGGAATGATGGTTGCTTTACCGTTGGCATTCATACCTCCCAAAACTGTTAATGCGGCAACCCCACCTACAACTGCAGGTGCTGTCACTGCGCCAAGGGTTGAACCAAATGCTGAAGTGCTACCTGTTTTCTCTTCGGCAAAAGTACTGCTTGCAAAACATAAAGCAACCGAGGCAGCAATAAGAATTTTTTTCATAGTAATTTCCTTGAATAAAGATTTCGATGCTTTAGTTTAATCGAATATTTATCATAGCTCAATAGTTATATGTACATTATCTACCCAAGGTGCAAAGTAATTTTTAAACCTATCAATAGAAGCCCCTTGAAGAATTAAATGACATTTATTTTAAAATAGCGGCTGTTTTTACAGTTATTGAGCATTGAATAGTATCGTCGTTTTTGTTTATTTAAATAGATTTGTCAAATGTAAATCTATTTAAATGATAGCTTGCGTTTATTTATCCTTTTTGCTCTTATTGCTGAAAATACGGTGTTAATATTCGTAAAAATTTTCCAATGGTTGGACGAAAGGATCATAGTCAGATGAAAGTAACAGTATTTGGAATTGGTTATGTCGGCCTAGTGCAAGCGGCAGTGATGGCAGAAGTAGGGCATGATGTTTTATGTATTGATGTGGACCAAAATAAAGTAGACCGTCTTAAAGAGGGAAATATCCCTATTTTTGAACCAGGTTTAACGCCTTTGGTTATCTCTAATTATGAAGCTGGCAGAGTCGACTTTTCTACTGATGCGGCTCTTGGTGTTGAACACGGTGACGTGATTTTTATTGCCGTAGGTACACCCCCTGATGAAGATGGTTCAGCAGATTTAAAATATGTGTTAGCTGTAGCCACTACTATTGCAGCAAATATGCAGTCACACAAAATAGTAATCAATAAATCTACAGTACCAGTAGGCACAGCGGATAAAGTTAAGGCAAAAATTGATAGCACGTTATCTGATGCGGGTAAATCTGTTACTTACGATGTGGTATCTAATCCTGAGTTTTTAAAAGAAGGAGCAGCAGTAAATGACTGCATGCGTCCTGACCGTATTATTTTAGGAACTGATAGTGAGTCAGCAGAAAAGAAACTGCGAGAATTGTATTCACCTTTTAATCGTAACCACGACAAGATCATTGTAATGGACATCCGTAGTGCTGAGCTAACTAAGTATGCGGCGAATTGTATGTTGGCCACCAAGATTAGTTTTATGAATGAGATGTCTAACCTTGCGGAAGTCTTTGGTGCGGATATTGAAAATGTGCGTCGTGGCATAGGTTCAGACCCGCGCATTGGTTATCAGTTTATTTATCCGGGCTGTGGCTATGGCGGTTCTTGTTTCCCCAAAGATGTGCAGGCGCTTGCGCGAAGTGCATCAGCTGCAGGTTATACAGCTCGAGTATTGGAAGCTGTTGAAGCAGTAAACTATTCGCAAAAAGAAAAGTTATTTGAATATATTTCCCAGCATTTTTCTGGCGATTTGAAAGGTAAGAAAGTGGCATTGTGGGGATTGTCATTTAAACCCAACACTGACGATATGCGTGAAGCTTCTAGCCGTGTTCTCATGGAAAAATTATGGGCAGCAGGTGCTACTGTAAAAGCTTATGATCCAGAGGCTATGGAAGAGACTCAGCGTATTTATGGTAGTCGTGATGACCTAGCTTTAATGGGAACTAAAGAGGCAGCATTAGAAGGTGCAGACTTTCTAGTGATATGCACTGAATGGCAAGCTTTCAGAGCCCCAGATTTTGAGTTGATAAAACAGAAATTATCTACACCATTGTTGTTTGATGGGCGAAATTTGTTCGAGCCAAAATTAATGTTGGAATATGGATTGCATTATTATGCAATTGGTCGTGGTTTATCGGTAAAGGAACACTAAAATGAGTCAAGTTAAAAAAGCAGTTATCCCAGTAGCGGGATTAGGAACAAGAATGCTACCAGCCACAAAAGCTATTCCTAAAGAAATGTTGCCTGTGGTGGACAAGCCACTCATCCAATATGTGGTAGCCGAGTGTGTTGCCGCAGGGATCAAAGAAATTATATTGGTCACCCATGCCAGTAAAAATAGTATCGAAAATCACTTTGATACTAGTTTTGAGCTTGAAGCAACCTTGGAAAAAAGGGTTAAACGGCAGTTGCTAGAAGCTGTACAAGCTATTTGCCCCAAGGACGTTACCATTATGCATGTGCGTCAAGGAGTGGCAAAAGGCTTAGGTCATGCGGTCTTGTGCGCTCGTCCAATGGTTGGCGATGCACCCTTTGCAGTGGTGCTTCCCGATGTCATCATTGATGAGTACACCAGCAACCTTAAAAAAGATAATCTGGCGGATATGGTGGCTAAATTTAATACTAGCCGTGTAAGTCAGATAATGGTTGAGCAAGTCCCTCAAGAAGATGTCAGTAAATATGGCATAGTTGATTTAGAAGGCTTAGATTTAAAACAAGGCGAGTCGGGTAAAATTCACGGCATGGTTGAAAAACCAGACCTAGAAGATGCTCCTTCTGATTTAGCTGTTGTAGGACGTTATGTTTTATCTGAAAATATTTGGGACCTGCTTGAATTCACTCCACCTGGAGCCGGTGATGAAGTGCAGCTTACGGATGCAATTGCCACTTTGATGAAAACAGAACAGGTCGATGCTTATTACATGAAAGGTGTAAGCCATGATTGTGGTAGCAAGTTAGGTTACATGACTGCAAATGTGGAATATGCGCTGCGTCACCCTGAGTTGGGTGATGAATTTAAGTCATTCCTGAAAAACTTAAAATTATAAAAAATAGGCCGCTCATATTGACTATGAGCGGCCTATTTTAACTGATATTTATCCGATACCTAACTGATTTTTACTTGCCCTTTTAATTTCTGAAGCATTTTTTTACCAATACCCTTTACATTGACCAAGTCATCTACAGATTTAAATTTACCATTCTTTGTCCGGTATTCCATAATTGCAGCGGCCTTTTTTTTGCCTACACCGGGCAATGAAGCTAATTGTGCTAGAGACGCTGTATTTAAATTAATTATAGTCATCTGATTTTGACTCATTTTACTTTTTGCCGTATCAGCAAAAGCAAAATTAGCAGAGGTGGTTAGAAATACGCTTGAAAGTAATAAAATAAAGATGAATTTTTTCATAAAGAAACTCCCTTTTGTTAACTCCATGTCGATGCATATACATCAAACTAAACATAGTAGAAAATATTTAGTTCGTAAAGTAACCAGTTGAAAGACCAATACTCAGGTTGTTTGTGTAATAGAAAAAAGTATTCGTACTTGGCACAGTATTGATTATCGTATTTATTCAATCTAATTGACTTGTTTTATCTCAGTTGTTTTATCTCAGTTGTTTTATCTCAGTTGATTTATCTTAGATTAGAATGCTATTTTCTTGCCATGACTTGTACATGTGGTCTATTTTTTGCGATGAGCCGGTTTTGAGTCCAGTTTTGCTAATTCAAATATTTTTGCGTTTATCGTTGCGAGTAAACTGTCAAACCAGTTTAGCTCCCCATTATTTACTTTGAAATTAGACATTCGCTTGGCGTATTTCATTTTCACCGTTTTGTCATTTTGTCATTGTTTCATTCAATTAGACTAAATTCTTCATTTAATGGTTGCTCTGATGCATAGACACTTAACGAACTTTTTGCTAATTGCATTAAGACCGAGGAGTTAAATTAAACATTATACTAGTTAAAAATGTCCTTGAAGTTTATAAGGTCGGGGTACTATCAATATGGAATATGTTCGCGGCTATCGAGTTTCACGGATGTTGTTATAGGGATCACGTGAAACTTTTCATTAATGTTCGTATAAAAGCAAAATGTAATCAATTGTTATAGATTGATAGGAATAGTGTCATGTTGCCTAATTATTTCAGCTTATAAAGGTACGTTATTTAGCCATCAATAAAAGATTGATAGGCGCTTTCGCCCCATGCTATTAACTTATTATTCTCAAAAAGTAAGGCTGTGCACTCGTCTTCTGTGGTAATGCCATCGGCTTGTTTGTGTTGAGTGCGGTAAAGCATCACTTGAAGCTCTACCTCATTAGTTCGTTTAGCTTCTGTTATATCTGGGCTACCTAATAATTCGATTATTTGTTTTTTTTGTAAACCTAATTCGAGTTTAGTTATTTGGATCCTATTATATTCTTCACGATCTTTCCAATCCATATCTTGAGGTTTATCAGGATAAAATGTGATGACCGACATTACAAAAATGGCATACAAACCAACACCAATACCAATTCTTTTAACTACTTTTTTATTCATGTGTTTCTTTCTAATGTTTGCTCAAGTTAATAATATAAAAATAGCGGTATGATTGCAGCTTGTTGGACGCGGATTTTCGTTAGTCTAGCGTAAGAAGCCTATTATCCTTAAACGTAATTTTTTGTTAGCTTTGTTGACTTCTTTTGTTTACCTTATTTGGTAACACAGGCTAAACTCAAAAAGTAAATTTTTAACCCACTTAATTATAGCCTGCATTGTGTTTTAATAATTTTGGGTACCAGTCTTACTTTCTGATTACTCTGTAATCTGATAACAAGGCACATACTTGCTTCCAGGCAGTTTCATTCTTTGTTGTTCAACAAAAGACTCCAACAAACCATCCATCATTTTCATTAGTTTTGGATCCCCTTTTAATTGAAAAGGGCCACGCTCTTTTATCAAAGCCACACCTTCAGACTTGACATTGCCTGCGACTATTCCAGAAAAAACTTGTCTGAGTGCTGCTGCGAGCTCAGTTTTGGGTTGGTCAAAATGTAAGTTGAGTTCGGCCATGCTTATATGGTTTGGAACAAATGGATTTTGAAATTCTGTGGCAATTTTTAGTGACCAATTAAAATCATAAGCATCTCCAGTTTGTTTACGATAATTTCTAACTAAACTTTGTTTCTGTTTAATCATCTGCGCCACTTTTGCCGCATCGCCTACTACTATTTCATAT
>NZ_CAJXPA010000182.1 GCF_913058035.1 uncultured Paraglaciecola sp.
CTTGTTAGAATATATGACCTTATGATGCATTCAAATAGATATCTATGAACGCTAATCCCAAAGATAAAAATCAGAGTTCCTCTACGAAAACTGCTCATTCCAAAACCCAAGGTGTGGGTCGCTTAACCATTGATGCAGTATTAGCTATTACTGATATTGTTGAATCAATGCATAAACGTGTCAGTCCACTTTCAGCATTAAAATCTGCAACTGAAAAAGAACGGCTTTCAGGCATAAGCGGATTGGTGTATCGCAACATTCGAAATGTGACAGAGTTGGTTGGTAAAAGTATTGATACACCTTTGGCAGCAATAAGTAAAACCTTAGCCTCTCAACCCGATTCAACATCAACACAATCTTTGCTGGCTGCGCTAAACGGAGTGTTGGGTGATTATTTGCTTGCCAGTGATAATTCATTGGCTATCCCCATGCATTTTAGAAGAAATGGGAACACTCTTAATGATGAACAGCTGTTAGACGTTATCAATCAAAGTGAAGGCAAACTTCTTATCATGCTACATGGCTTGTGTATGAATGACATGCAGTGGTGTCGAGAAGGTCATGATCATGGTGCTGAGTTAGAAAAAGAGTTGGGTATGGGGGCCATTTATTTACATTATAATTCTGGGTTACATATTTCTGATAACGGCAAACAGTTTGCGGATTTATTGCAATCCTTGGTTGACCTAACAGATAAGCAGTTAGACATTAATATATTAGCTCACAGCATGGGAGGACTGGTTTCTCGTAGTGCTTTTCATGTAGCAGAAAATAGCGGTCACAGATGGCCTGCAATGCTCAAGAAATTAGTGTTTTTAGGAACGCCGCATCATGGAGCCGCTCTTGAAAAAGCGGGTAATTGGATTGATTTAATTTTAGGTGCGCATTCATACACTGTGCCATTTGCACGTTTAGTTAAGGTACGTAGCTCTGGGATCACTGATTTACGTTATGGCAATGTGCAAGAATCGGATTGGCATACTACCGAACGCTTTGAATTCAGTGGTGATCAACGATTGCCTCTGCCATTACCGCATTCTGTTCAGTGTTTTGCAGTAGCAAGCAGTGCTAAAGAAAGTATCAATTACCCCTTGGGCGATGGACTGGTTAGGATTCAAAGTGCATTGGGTGAGCATCAAGATCCAGACTTTAATTTACGTATTCCTGATAATCGTCAATGGATAGGCACTAATATTAATCATATGCAGCTGCTAAGCGACATTAATGTCTATGCAGTGGTGAAAGCGTGGCTTGATTTGTAACAATTATTTTATTTTTTTGATGCGTTTACTTTAGTTTTTAAAATTGGTTTTTAAAATTAACTTTTCATTTTTGACTTTTACCGTTGTGTTTTTCAAGATAGTTTATTGATTAGAGAATATAAAAGTGATTGAAGTAATAATTCTGGCAATAGCATTAAGCATGGATGCATTTGCTGTCTCAATAGGACTAGGTTCAAAATTTTTTCATAAAACAACATCTTTAGGCATTATGGCCGGGCTATACTTTGGCTTTTTCCAAGGAATAATGCCGTTAATAGGTTACCTAGGTGGTAGAGAAGTGTTTGGTTGGGCTGATGCCTATACATCATGGATAGGGTTTATTCTTCTGTTTTTAATTGGTAGCAAGATGATTTATGAGTCTATTTCAGGAAACATTGAAAACGTCATTGAAAACAACATTGAAAATAAAATTGTTAATAGTCTTTCAAAAAATTCTGCAAATATCATTAAAAAAGACAGCGCAAATATCACCCATAAAGCGATGTTATTTCTCGCTGTAGCAACAAGCATAGATGCGTTAGCTGCAGGTTTCACACTGACCATCTTTAGTGTAAATTCGTTTGTAGCATGTGCAATAATTGGCTCAGTAACACTAATTTTTAGTGTTACTGGGGTGTTTATTGGAGCCAAATGTGGAACCTGGCTTGAAAGTAAAGCTGAATTATTCGGCGGTATTGTGCTGGTATTAATCGGTTTTAAATTACTTTTTGTTTGAGTAGTTTATGGGTTGCCCCTATATGGGAGCGATTTCGTAATATTCGACAGTCTTAATAGCATCTAAATAAAGAAGTTTTACAAATGTATTTATTGTTGACAGTTACGTCTATCTGTTCGTTGATGGCTATGTTTTAGTGTTCGGTGTAGGTAATATCCAAGCTCAAGAACCAAGCAAAGAAGTGAACGTGTTGAAATATGTGCGGGCTAAAACAGCCTTTCATTTTGATCGGGCTTTAATGCGATGAGGCAGTATTGACATCTTGAGATATGTTCACCACTCCACACTCCAGCTTCCCCCCCCATCCCTTCGCACAAAAAGTTCAAGACGTATAAACAGAGATACTTTTTATAATTCAGCGGTTATTGGCCTAAGACAAGGTTCATTATTCTCGATACCTGGTTCCTGAGTTGTGATGTGTCGGCCGCGATTATTAAACAAGATCAGCGTGTAAATAAAATCCTCATGGTTCGGGTGAACATACATCGTCCTTAGATGAATCTGATACCCATTTGTGCTGTTTGTTGTTCGAATATTCGCCAATGCTGCTAATCTGGCTAATATTAAAATTGCGAACAATCCACAAGACTTTTTTACAGTCAAAACAGAGTCAAAAGACAGTCAGCCAAATTATTTATCCATGACAATTATGATAGCGAAAGACTCAAAGCAACCACCAAGCTTTAATGAAACTTTAGGCTGGTTGCATAAATTGAGTGATACCTAGGCTCACAGGATCGAACTTAAAAAAGTGCGTGATTTAGTCGCTACAGCTTGTGGTTGCCTATTTATCAGCCCCAATATAAGGTGGATGCAAGCACCATTGCTAATCCCACGATGATTATCGACTGATTAATGTGCCAACTCATTAGTTTATTGTGCCATGTGACCACTGTCCTATTTTTGTTAGACCATATATTAATATAGTTGTGCTCAGTCATTTTATTGAAAAACGACTGTGTTGCCTGACTCTTACCTTGATTTTGCTCTTGCCTCTGAGCTTGAAAAAAGTCTTTGCAGTGGTCACTAAATTGGCTAAACCGCCCGAACATATCATTTTCCAGTTTAACTTTTCGCAACAGTATCCAAGTCGATATACCGAGTATGATCGGCCAAGTTAAAGCCGTTATATTTTGCCAACTGGGGAGCGATTTACCTGGGATGTCATGAAATATGAACGGCAATGCAAGCATCACGGCTAACGTAGCACCAATAGGTAAAATTAACTTTTTGTGTTTAGCACTGGGTAGTTCACTAGTTAATGCAATTTGGCGAGCTAAATACAGTAACTTCAACATCAGTAGCGTGCTGCCTATCGCACTGATTGATAACATTGTAGAGAGCATTATATAATCCTGCCAAGTAGATTTCAGTAACGTTTTAGCAAAGCCGCCGGATAAAAAGGGTAGTCCAACAATGGCTAGTGCTGGCAATATTATAAGACCGATACCTGCGGCACGTTGTAATGTGGAACCGGCCATAAGTGGAATAGTGCCAATAGATAAAAATAGAGCCGCTTTGGCAAAACCGTGATGTAAACAGTAAAATACAATAGCGAGCAGCATCCAATCACTCGGCTGATGCATAAATATTCCAAATGACGCAGCTAAAAGCCCCATTTGACTGACCGTTGAATAGGCTAATAAAGCCTTAGGATTGCGTTGCATCATACCCAATAAAATTGCCACAAAGGTGCCTGTTAGCCCAACGACAATCAAGCTGTTGGCTGTCACTAGATCATATGATGGTTCACTTGGCATAAACTTGATCATGCCTATTAGGCCTGATTTCACCATCAAACCGCTGAGTATCGCACTCGCAGGAATTGGAGCTGCAGGGTGCGCTTTGGGTAGCCAAAAATGTAAACCTAAGAGACCCATTTTGATGCCAAACCCACCCATCAGCACTAAACTTAGTGCTGTGTGGTAACCCGTCGGTTTTAATGGGGTGTGATCATATAATCCATACAATAAACAAAAAGCGGTGAAGAGTAGTATTTCACCGGTTATTACCCAGCGAATATAGGATGTTCCAGCAATCCTCGCCTGTAGCGTTTTGTCGTGCAGTATTAAGCCGTAAGATGCAAGGCTCATCAAAGTGAAAAATGTGATGAACCCAAATAAATCCTGACTTAATATCAGTCCAAAGCTGCCACTCATAGCTAAATTAAAGTAACAAAAAAATAGTTTACGGGGTTTTCCGGCTGATAGATAAATTAGACTATAAACACCACAGATAAGCCAAAGTGAGGCGGCCAAAAACATCATAAGCCGACTGGTTTCGTCAATAGAAAACTCGCTACCAAAGAATAACCAAGATGCTTGGGTCTGCTGAGCGTTTAAAAACATACTTGCCAACAAAGCTGGAATAGCCGCTAGTGGCGTCAATGAAGACAATTTTGTGCCCACTCTTGGCAATAAAATTGTAAGTGCAAGCAATAAAGGAATAACCACTAATATGCCCAACATCAAGTGCTCACCTGAGACAGGCAAGGTGTTACTGATCAATAAACTTGGGTATTCCTGCTGGGCAATTAACTTAGCCCAGTACAAAGGGCTAAATTGACTGTTGGCCAATAGTCCCGCTGCTAATGCCAAGCTGACAGTTAAAACAGGAGGTAAAAGCATCATCCAATTGGCGTCTTTGGTGGTCACTTTTTTTACACTTGTGGATACAGCAGGTTTAAACCAAACTCGGTAGACGATCGGTAACAAGTACATGGCATTTAACGCACTACTGGCTGCCAAAACTAAAAGTACCCAGTAAGCTTGTGCCTCTATTGCACCAATGCCGAGGTACCATTTTGAAACAAAACCAGCAAATGGCGGAATGCCTATCATACCAAAGGCTGCCAAGGTAAAAGCGGTCATGGTGACTGGCATCCGCTTACCCAAGCCATCCATTTGACTAATTTTATGAACGCCGGTGGTTTCAGCAATATTACCTGCACAGAAAAACAAGGTTATTTTCATTAATCCTTGATGAACTAAGTGAACAATACCGCCTATAGTCGCCATTGGCCCTGCGAGGGCTGCGCCCAGTGCGATATAAGAAACCTGACTGACGGTGGAGTATGCCAGTCTTTTTTTCAAATCATCTTGATATAAGGCTCGAACAGAAGCGTAAACGATGGTGATGGCTGCAGCAAAGGCAAGAAAGGTCGTGACGCCAAGGGAACTAGAAAATTCGACACCGTATACATCATAAATTACTCTGACGATACCAAATGCGCCTGCTTTGACAACCGCAACCGCATGCAACAATGCACTAACAGGAGCGGGGGCAGCCATTGCCACCGGTAACCAGCCATGTAATGGCACCAGTGCGGCTTTAACTCCCAGCCCAATCATCAATAAAGCAAAAATAATAATTAATTCGCGGGTAGGCAAGTCTGGCAAAGATGCCAGTACACCACTACTAGTAAAATCTAGCGCGCCCGCCATTGATTTCAGCCAAACCACACCAATTAGCAACACCGTTCCACCTATTAAGGTATAGGTGAGGTATATTTTTCCTGCCTGTAAAGACGCTTTATTCCCTTTATGCACCACTAAAGGATAAGTAGCGAGGGTTAAAAGTTCATAGAAAATCACAAATGTGATTAGATTACCTGCCAGTGCGACACCCAATGTGGCAAATACACACAAGCTGAAAAACCCAAAAAATCGAGATAGGTTTTTACCCTTTTTAAAATAACCAATGGCATAAATGGTGGTGATACACCATAAAAAAGCCGATAGGCTGACAAATAATAAAGATAACTTGTCAGCTTGTAATACTAAATCTACGTTGGGTAGAAGAGGTAGTCTTGTTTCATATTCTATGCCTGAATAAACGCCCGTTACCAGTGCGGCTACTAGCACTACAATCGATATTGCGCTGAACATGTTGAAACAGGTGCGTAGCCTTGGCATACGCTCGGGTATACTGAATATCATTAAGCTGGTGGCAAGTGCACTGAGTAAAATAATGGCAGGAAGATTAACGGCTAACATGTTTATATTCCTTTTCTTAAAATAACGTCGGGATTTAACGCATCAAATAACCATAATGCGTTTAAACCTAATGCAATAGTGAGCAGTGCCAGGGCTAGTGCCGCATAGGTCCTGAAATCCGCTCCACGAACTGAATTAACCACAAACTGGCTGTTTGATGTGGTAAAAAATTGGTTTAATACTTTGAACAGGTAAGCGGCGGATAACAAACCACCAACGAGTATCACCACTATCCAAGCCCATAGGTCAGCGCTGATTGCGCTACTCAAAATTAACCATTTGGCAATAAAGCCTCCGCTTGGCGGCAAGCCAATTAAACTCGCGCTGGCGATCGCAAAGGTAAAGGTGCTGACGGGTAATGCAGCAGATATGCCTGACAACTTATGGATGTCATCAAACCCTGCAATTTTTTGAATACTGCCTACTGCCATAAACATCGCAGATTTAGCAAACGCATGTGCGATGACAAAATACAGCATGGCTGGTTTAGCTAATTCTGGTGAGGAAAAATATAATGGAAACAGGATGAACAGGTAACCTAATTGTGCCACCGTTGAATAAGCGACAAGCAGTTTGAGTCGCCGACTACGAAAAGCCTGCCACGACCCCCAAATCACTGCCAACATACCAAGCAGACCCATAAATACAGTCGCCGAATAAGTAATCACAGGTGCCATTATCACAAACCAAAATTGAAAAAGTAAAAAGTAGGTAGCTTTAACCACAATACCTGATAAGGCGGCACTCACTGGTGCTGGTGCTGAAGAGTGAGCAGCGGGTAGCCAAAAATGTAGAGGAAATAAAGCCGTTTTAAGTAAAAGCCCTAAAGTGATAAACAATAGTGCAAATTGACTCAATGCAGAGTTAGTCATCATATCTGTGAGTAAATTAATATCTAACACCGCGTATTCGCGATACAGCAGAGCAACACCAAGTAAATACAGCAAAGAGCCAAACAGTCCTACTAACAGGTATTGGTAAGCGGCCTTTAAGGTTTCGATGCCTTTTTGTAAAGAAATCAGACCTACTGCACTTAATCCCATTAACTCAAGCATGACATATATATTAAAAATATCAGAAGCCATAAAAATGCCGAACAATGACGTCAATAAAAGCCACCAGAGTGACCAAAATCGTCGCTCTATTTGTTGATATGAAAAATATCCACTTGCGTAAAATGAAATAGCCAAAGCAACAATCGCCGTCATCGCAATCAACACCGCAGACAGAGGGGTAAGTACAAGACCAATACCAAGTGGCGACGCCCATCCTCCTAATTCGTAGGTAAACTGGCGTGTTTCGAGCATTGTTACAGCGTAAGCAATAGCACAGGTGTAGATGACCAGCACTATCGCCGAGAATAGACTGACAGTCCTGAGAACCCATATATGTTTAACCATAAAACAAAAAATTGCAGTTACCAGTGGCAGCATAATTACCCAAGGTAAATATTCAAACCAGTTAACATCAATTTGCATCTTTACCCCCAACCTTGTCAGTTCTGAGTTGTTGATCTATTTGAATGGCTAGTTGCAACATCAAAGCACTTCCAGCGGCCGCAACAACAATGCCCGTCAACACCATTGCTTGCGGAATGGGGTCAATTAAATCAGGTGCTAATGCAGAAGTGGCGACTAACAGCATAAAGATGCCAATCCCCATGATATTAATACTCAGCACTTTACGGATAACATCAGTGAGTAACATAAACCCCAGAAGCCCTATGCAAAACAACGATATAGCGCAAGCACTATAGATAAATGACTGACTCATGAACTATCTGTCTGACGTGTGGCCGGGTGGTTCGTTAAGTGGTTGGTTAAGTGAGTGGTTAGGTGAAACGTGGTGATAACCCAGTAAAAAAGTACTAAGGTAATACTAATCGAAAATGTGGCTGCAAATTCGATGCTTATGATAAACAGTCC
>NZ_CAJXPA010000183.1 GCF_913058035.1 uncultured Paraglaciecola sp.
GATTATGAGCTCTAACAAAAACATCATGGTGGGAATTTTACTCGCTGAAAAAGCGCTCCTAAAAACCCCATATGTTAAGCGTTAGGCATTCTTCGAATAGTTGTACCTTTGAGTCGTTAATGAATAATAAAATTCAAAATTTGAGTGTTGCCGTAACGGCCGATATTTTATCGGCAGCAGATTTCGGGGCAAGTAACTTTGTCGCTAGTTTGGGAAATAGTTTACTTACTAAACTATTTCGTGAACGGGCTGAAAAATCTCGAGAAATTGCTTTAAATGAAATGGCAAAATGTAAACGCTCAGAATTAGATATTGCAAGTGCTGATCAGTTTGTTGCTATTGTATACCGTTATCAACGGGCAGCCTTAGAAGGTACCGCTTATTTAAACCTTTCTATTTTAGCTAAAATTATGAAAGGTCAAACTACAGAAGGCTCGATATATGCTTCTGAGTTTAGTGAATTTGCAGAGGTAGTTTCTTCGCTTAAAACAAAAGAGATAGTTTACCTCGGTACATTAATCAGATTGCACAAAGCCAAAGAATTGGTTAAAAAAGAAAGTAGTGATGAGTATTACGATCTTCATCAATCTGTTGGTATTTCAATTAATAAACTTCTTATCGGAACTGTTCACTTTCCAGAAACTCGAGATTTGATTTCCTGTGAATCAAGTTTACAAAGAACTGCATTAATATATCCTTCTCTAACAACTATGGATGGTTCTACTATATTTTCGCCTACGTCGGAATTGGAGCGACTTGCTAGCCTAGTAGAGTTCGAGGAAATACTGGGTGAAATAAATGCCTAACAAGAAATTAAACAAGGACAAAAAATAGTTGGTTTTTGCTCCTGCGTCGCTTATTTTAACCAACTATTTTTTGCCTGTTAATTAGGCGTTATACCTCAAGGTGATCAAATGGAATTTATTGCACTCTTTCTCATTGTTATCGTTTTATTATTCATATTCCTATTTAAGAACAAGAGTTCTAAACAGACGGTAGCACCATATGATTTATGTGGACAACTATTTACACCAGCCGAACGATCTTTTTATGGGGTATTAAAACTTGCTTGTGAAGATAAAGCAGTTGTATTTGGTAAAGTAAGAATCGCTGATATCCTTAAACCAAGAAAAGGACTTAACCGAAGCCAATGGCAAATTGCATTTAATAAAATATCCGCAAAACACTTTGATTTTGTTTTATGCAACCCTAAAAATCTTACTTTTCTAGCAGTCATAGAACTTGATGATAAAAGCCACTCTCAGGAAAAACAAATTAAACGTGATGAATTCGTTGAATCTGCATGTGAAACAGCAGGTTTAAAACTACATAGATTCAAAGCTTCTACTAGTTACGCTGTTGATGAAATTAAAAAGGAATTATTTCCTGCTACAGAAGTTTTAGCAGATGTAACTGCACCTGAAAAAAATGATAATAAAATATGTCCTAAATGTTCGTCAGAATTAACTGTTAAAACCGCACAAAAAGGAAAGAATAAGGGGAATTATTTTTTAGCTTGTAGTAGTTTTCCTAAGTGTCGCTATACCGAAGAAATTGAGGCATAACAAGTCATTAAAGCAGGACAAAAAACAATTGGTTTTTGCTCGTGCCTCGCTTATTTTAACCAACTATTTTATTGCCTCTTAATGAGGCGTTATATTTATTTTTTAGGGTCAACGTAAAAATTTTGAAAGAGAGTTGAAGTTAATATGAATGAAAACAGTACAAAATTATCCGATGAATTACTTGAAGGTAATGAGCCTAGTTGCAGTAACACAAGTTGTTGCCCACCTAAAAGTCCTATTGTAAGGACGACTCCAAAAGTTGGGCGAAACGATCCTTGTATTTGTGGTAACGGGCGTAAATATAAGAAATGTTGTGGGAAAAATGCATAAAGTATCTTTGTGCGTTCAAAATATAACAAACAGATCATGGTAGGGGCGCGAAAAAGCCACGCCCCATATTTGAAGTGTTATTTTTCTCGTCTGACAGAGGGAGTTTAATAAAAAATGGAATTGATTTTTTAGCCTTGTTGATTACAGTTTTTTTGTTGTATGGTTGTACAGTTACATCTAAGGAGAAAGGATCGTGGTAATACAAATTAATCTCAGTGGATCGTCTTGGAAATGAAGCGATAGAGACCATTAATAGTTTCTCTTTTGTTATTGTCCCCGAGGTTTTACGTGAGCTTCGATCCAACGATTACGATAAGCGAGCTTCAAAAACACTGAGTGATGTTGGAGAACTAGAATGGGAATTGGTTTCTGTAGATGAGAACTATTACACCCTTAAGAGATCGAATAGAAGTGGTTAAGCAACATAACAAACCAATTGTTCCGACCTCAACTCGTTTCGTCGGCATAATGGGGCGTTAGATTTTCTCAAGGAGGAGTAGTCATGCTATTCGAGAAGTTAATTAAAAAAAGTTCTATTTTGTTTATTGTATTCATAAGTAACGCTAGCTTTGCAGATACGGTAATTGAAGTTAAAGCTGAGCCAAATAAAGGTTTTTACTTTCCATTCCTTTTAAAAATCCCATCAAATATCGAAACTAACTATTTGATTGTTGAAACTAACAATACTGGTGCTGTTTCTGACGATTTTGAAGTACATTATCAAAGTGCTAAAAAGGCTATCGTAGGAAATGCTGTAGGGCCATGGGTTGCAAAAAAGTTAAACTCTCCCATCTTGATCCCAGTCTTTCCTCGTCCGAAGACTGACTGGGAGATGTATACGCATGCATTAGATAGAGATACGTTATTAGTAGAGTCTGGAGAATTAAAAAGAATAGACCTTCAACTGTTAGCAATGATTTCGCGAGCTAAAAAAGTACTCTCTAATCACTCAGTAACAATACAAGATAAAGTTATCCTAACAGGTTTTTCTGCTTCAGGAAGTTTAGCTAACCGCTTTTCAATGTTGCACCCAGACAGTATTCAGTTAGTCGTTGCTGGTGGCTTAAATGGGATTCTGATGTTACCTGTAGATAACGTCTCTAATAAGAAGTTAAATTACCCTCTCGGTGTTAATGATTTTAAGAAAATTACAGGTATTGATTTTAATAAAACTCAATGGGCGTCTGTACCTCAATTTTTGTTTATGGGGGAAAATGACACCAATGATGCTGTAAAATACGATGATGCATATTCAGATGTAGAAAGAAAAACTATCTACTCAGCGCTAGGTCAAAACATGCAACCTGAACGTTGGGTTAAATGCCAAGATATTTATAAAGCAAACAATGTGAATGTTGTATTTCATACATATGTAAATATTGGGCATGGGACTAACTTAAAAATTCATAATGATATTCTTAACTTTGTAAGAAAGAACATCTAACAGGCTGTTTAATAGGACAGAAACAAGTTGGCTGTTTTCGTTCCTCAACATTTTAGCCAACTAATTGTGCCCATTAACAGGGCGTTAGTCATACAAGGAGTATCCATCATGAAAATGTTATTAATTCTCATTCCATTCTTGTTTCAAATACAAGGTTGTAAAGATGTTAGTGCAATATCTCTTGCTCCAGCAATGGAATACGAAATATTGCATGAATTTGAATATAATGAATATGCTAACCCTACAAGTAAAAATGCGATTATCATAAGAAATCAAGTTGATTATGAAAATGAGTTAATCACGCGAACAAGTGAAGCTGTAAAAGCAGTAAATTTCGAAGAAGAATTAATAGTCTTAATTGATATGGGTACTCGGAATACAGGCGGTTACAGCTTAAATGTGACATTTTCTGAAAGTGATAATTATGTAAGAGCTAACGTTGTCTTTACTTTTCCTGGGGAAGGTTGTGTTGTAACAAATGCTTTAGTAAATCCTTTTAAATTAATTAAGTTAGGCACTACCAAATATGTATTAGTTACTGAAGAAATTACCTTTACTAGTTGCTAGTAAACCTAACAAGCTGTTACACAAAGAGAAAATACAGTTGGCATTTGCTCTCGTCGCTTCCATAGCCGACTATAATTTATCTGTTAACAGAGCGTTAGGTTCACATTGAAATATCTAGCACTGCTCCAGAGAATGAAAGCGAAAATGAATTACTTTTTTAAAGCCATTTTTATATTTTCCTTTTTGTCAGGTTGTGCTGTTGGATACAAACCATATGCTGATTTTCAAGATAAACTGATTGGTAAAAAGGCGTGGAGGATAGAGCCTTACAGATTTGAAAATGCTGGTGAGCTTATTCGTGCAGATTACTTAGTTGCAGGGGAAGGTTTTACTCACATTTCAATTAATGAAGATGGTGATATGGTTCAACACTGGTTTGATACTGAAGTACTCCCAAATTATTTTAGTGAAGATGGACTATTTGGATTAACGATTGGACACAAAGAGTGGATTGGTAAATGTAAAATTTATCTCGTAGTAGATCCTGAAACTTATATTGTAAAACGTTGGGGGTATGATGAGGGCGGTAATCCCGAAAGTTGTAGGCATTGGCCATAGGTATTGTGAATCTAACAATTCGAGTCATCGTAAAATCACTCACTGGCTGCGCCAAAGTGTTCGCGTTTTCTGCTTTTTGGGGAGTTAGGTTTTAAAAGTTTTATCAACAACAAGGAAGGTCCAAAATGGATTATTTTATAGGCGCACTAAAAAAATATGCTGATTTCACTGGTAGAGCAAGAAGGAAAGAGTATTGGATGTTTTATCTCATCTACATGATCTTAATCGTTGTAATATCTATTCTTGATGCAGTGATAGGAGCTGGATTTCTTTCTGCAATATTTACACTTGGTATGTTAGTTCCGAGTATCAGCATTGCCGCAAGAAGACTTCACGACATTGGGCGTAGTGGTTGGTGGCAGTTAATTGCTTTTATCCCACTTATTGGCCTTATTATCCTTATCGTATTTTTGGCGCAAGATGGACATGATGCTAATGAGTATGGTGAGAACCCTAAATCTGGTGCGCCAGCATAAAACCTAACAAGCAAATTATGCCAGGGACGCACAAACAACGAGCGCCTCATATCTGAATCGTTAGGTTAATAAGGAATCGTTTTTGAAATTTAAGTTTTTGGTAACTCTTGCAGCTACTTTTTCGCTATCTGCATGCTCAACGGGGAAACTTTACTACAAAGACGGATCAGGTAGTCGTGTTTTAGGTTGCGATGTAGAGTTTGTTGGTTTACCAAGTGTAGATAAGTTTGCGGTGGAGTATGCCTTAAGCCTTTGTGCAAAAAGTGCGGTAAAAAAAGGATACGACCTAGAAAACAACCGAAAGTATCTGTTAAATATTGATACTTCTATCCCTGCGGCTCCTTGCAATACGTTATGGGATCATGAACTAGCTAAAAGTGAATACAAAGATGGTCAGCTTTCTAAAAAAGAATATGGGTATATAGTTGCTCATATAGATTTAGGGCTTGCAGCTGTTAAGCAATGTTCGCTTAACAACTTAATAAACTAGGACTTAAAACAGCTTGTTGTTTTTCGTTCCAAACAATTTTAAGCCTGTTATTTGGGTATTAGGCATAAGGAACATGGTTTGATTCGAATACTTAGTTTGATTTTAATTGCCACGCTTTCTGGGTGTGCAAGTACAACAGGTCCAACGGACATATCCACTTACATTTCACCGATGCAAGCAATTGAAAAAGCAGCTGAAGCAGCTCCAAAAGGAATAAAAGGATTTTTTAAAGTACATGTTAAAGCTATAGGGAAACCACATGGAGTGCTCTTCTTAAATTCAGAACTTGATTATCGTGACCCTAGAAATATATCAATTGCAATTCATCCAAAAGTTTTCGAACCATTTGAGGAAAAGTACGGAGAAGTTGCTGACGTATATTTGAAGGGCAAAAAAATAATTGTATATGGGGAAGCAAGGAGAGTTAAAATTTCTTTCGGGTGTAATGGTCAAAGGAGCGAAAATGAGTATTATTATCAAACTCATGTAAGAGTCGGATCATTGAGTCAAATATACATAGTTCAGTGAAATTATGCCTAACAAAAAAATTAATAAGGACAAAAAATAGTTTACTTTTGCTCCTTCGTCGCTTATTTAAGCCAACAAATTTTTGCCTGTTGTTTAGGCGTTAGGTAGAAAGTCATATTTTTGCAAACTGTATTTGGTTAGTCAGCAAATTTAAAGGAACAAATTATGTTGGAAGAAAATTTAAAGAAGAATGTTGTCATATCAGTCAGAACAGCAGATTTTAGTTATGTTGTTAAAGGTGAAGTGGTCGACATATCGGACTATTGGTTAAAAGGGCAAACTTAGAATACATAAAGATTGATGCAGTAGTTAAAGTTGCTGTAACTATTGCATGAGTAGTCTAGGTGCATTTTCTACCTAACAAGAGACTATGGCGTCAATATTTAATTCTTAGCCTTTGGCGCTTACCACATTACGCCGACTACCATTTTCCCCTTAAAGGGCGTTATACGTAAAAAGGAAGTTTATGAAGTTGATCAAAATATGTGTTTTGTTTTCTACGCTCGCTCTCCAAGGATGCGTTTCATCAATACCTGTTAAACAACAGTTGGCTGAGTCAGTATTATTCCATACTGCAGGTATCGGCTTAAGTCATGGTGAAGGCTCGTGTAGATTGTTAGCGAGTAGTTGTGGCATCAGAGACAATTATTCAAAATGGCAGGATGAAAACGGTGACATTCACTGTTCGTGTAAAAGTGAATAATTTTACGTATAACAAAAACATCATAGTGGTAATTTTACTCGCTGAGAAAGCGCTCCTAACATCCCCATATGTTAAGCGCTATACATCTAAATGGAATTATTTATGAAATCACTTTTAACTTTATTTCTCTTTACTGTAATTTTGAGTGCAACTAATACATATGCCGATTCAGATTTCTCAGTATCATCTAAAAATAGAGTAATTGCAGATTTCGATTTTACAGTTACAGAAATTGAAAGAAGTGGATCGTATTCCACTCTCTCAGAACCGAAGTTTCAAACCCGGTCGGCTTTTGCCTCTCGATCGATGATGTGTGTTTACACAGAATTAGCGATTGCGAGAGGATTCGACTACTGGTCATCAATTTACACCGATAATTCGGGGGATAATTTGATCATTGTTTTCCCAAAGACAAGTTTAATATCAGATACTGCGTTTAGTAATGTGAATTTATTAGGTACTGAACCAAGCATTTCCTCAGTTTCCACATTTAAACGCTTTTGCGATTTAAAGTAGAAACGATGTATAACAATCGCATTATTCCGACCTCAACTCGCTGCGCTCTTTTCGTAGGCATATTGGTGCGTTAGTGTTACCAATCATGAATACAGAATTTGAATTCTTAGCCATCAAATACGCAACAGAATTATTGCATACAAAAGACGTGCTTGAGTATGCGAATGCTCAACTTAAAAGCGATGTTTAGTCTGATGTCTCTCTTGAAATGTTGGATTGCGATCCGAAAGATTGGAGAGATATTTTGGAGTTAATTGAAAAATATCTAAAAGAGATGGGAAAAGTCGTTCCAGACTTAGAAAAGGCGGTACGGAGTCTCGTTGAGTATCATGTAACGTTGATTACATCGGGTGCTGTAATTCTCTACGAGCGGTTCACAAAATTACTCGCTGATAACGACAGTTATGATTAACACGGTAAAACGCAAAAATATGTTGGTGATAATCTTGGTATTCACCATATGTACGGTTGGTATCATGAAGATTACAGTACAGTCGATAAAATCAATGATTGAACACTTAAAGAAAGTAAATTTTGGGTCGCAAAGTATGCAGAAAACACTAACGCTCGCATGTTGTCAGACTGATTTTAAGCTGCGCTCCAAACCAGCCGAAAATGTCAGCGTTAGTTTTTCAAGGAGTATCAATGAGATTTTGTAGTAAATTAATTATTGTTAGCATGCTGTTACCTGTTATTGGT
>NZ_CAJXPA010000184.1 GCF_913058035.1 uncultured Paraglaciecola sp.
TAATCAATGTGTGCATAGAATCAATAAATAACACTGAAGAAGATTATTTAGATAAAGCACTAAAACTTAAAATTAAAAAATTCGGTGAACCCCCTATTGTAGATGAAAAGTTAAAACAAAAAGCCTTGAGACATTTAATTGGACAAGGATTTTCATATTCAGTTGCCAATAAAGTGATCAGCCACTCAGGTGAAGAGGATTAATACAATTCAGTATTTGCTGAAAGAAATGTCAACCAATATGTAAAAGCGTGAAGGGTAAGAACATTCAAGGATAAAAAAACCAACGAGACGTTTACTATCTCTCTGCCCATTTGGTAGTCAACAAAACCTTATTCTTCGAGATAACAACCGTCAAATTTATTTTGTAGACCTGCAGGATTATTCTGCTTACGCAGGTTGCTAGTAACATTTTTAGAGAGACTTAACATTGATGCTCACCTATGGGTATTGATGACTCACATCGAGGGAATGTTACTTGATGAGGGTAAACCTAACACCCAATCAGGAATGCATGAGGTAAAAAAAGAATGGGTGTCACCCACAGGTATGAGTTTACAAGCGATGCGTTCGGATAGAATACTTGGATGGCAAAAATTGATTTAACGTTGCTCAGCCCCCAATTAATTCCATATCGCTTAAATGCTCAAATAACTTGTCCCCTCCCCCCCTTTTCACGACCTCTTTTCTCTATTATGATGTGAATATTGATAATCGGTTAGGTAAGCTAGCCCATCAAATCGGTGAGCGCAGAGATGAAGCCAATACTCTATTACAAACGACTCAACCGACTACTCCTAAGAATTAATCCAAATTAATAAGGGAATATCAACACAGATACAAACAATCTGTTTCCTCAGCTGTAACGAGTCAACATAGGTTTGACGTTGTTAAACTCGATAATTCTATTAAAGGTTTGTATATGAAAAAAATAATATTAATTGCTGTCTGCGTGATGTTTGCCGTTGCAGCAATAACCAGTATCTCCTCCACATCTTATATTTCTAACCAAGAAATCGACAAAATCGTCTTTAATAAATCACAGGCACAAGCACAACTAATTGCTAAAAATATTGAGTATGTTTTAGAACAATCGGTTCAACCTTTAGCTGATTTACAAACACTTGTTGAATCGTTGAAACAGCGTCCAGATATCAGCTATGCGGTGGTTATTAACAAAAACATAGAGGCCATCGCCCACAGTGATAATAAAAAAATAGGTAAGATTTACGATGATAACTACACCATAACAGGCGCGGGTAAAGGCGAACCTAAACACTCTAAATGGTATGCCGATGTACAGCAGGTGTGGGTATACGACATTATGACACCCGTTTATGTCGATGGTGAGCTATACGGTGCTTTTGATATTGGAGTACCAATTACCGAAGTGAGTGCCGCTGTAAAGGATATTGTATTCACGCAATTGACTGCCATCATTAGCATATTTTTAATTTGTGTATGTGTACTTATGTGGCTACTAAGTCGATTTTTCAAACCTCTGTTAGCTTTACAAGAAGCCCTGAAAAACATTTCTACAGGCGATGGGGATTTGACTCTAAGATTGCCTGTATACGGTAATGACGAAATTGCTCATATTTCTCGCGCATTCAACGCATTTGTAGAAAATATTAATAAAATTATTTCTCAGGTTTTACAAACAGCCAATGAGTTGGGCCAATCGGCAACTGAACTACGAAATCAGTCCTTACAAGCCCTATCAAGGGGCCAAGATGAAAGCGAACAAACGTTATTAGTGGTTACATCCATTAATGAAATGATCGCCACCATTAATGAAATATCTCGAAATGCGGCAGGGGCTGCAGATTCAGCAGAAACTGCCAACAACGAAACGCAATCTGGCAGTAAAATATTACAAGGTTCAACCAATACTATTAATACTCTGTCCAATGAAATGAATAACATGTCGCAAGTAATAGGATCTCTTGCAGATCGAACTCAATCTATCGGATCTATACTTGACGTAATCCGAGGTATTTCAGAACAGACTAACCTGCTTGCGCTCAATGCAGCCATCGAAGCTGCTCGCGCTGGTGAATCGGGACGAGGTTTTGCCGTCGTTGCAGATGAAGTTCGTAACCTTGCAACCAAAACTGCCCAATCGACAGATGAAATCCAAAATATGATCAATCAGCTGCAACAAGAAGCAAAAAATGCGGTCAACGTAATGAACAGTAGTAAGGCATTAACCGTTCAAAGCACGCAAGCAACCGAAGAAGCTCAAAAAGCACTGGAGAAAATATCAGTACAGGTTATGACTATTCTCAGTATGAATACACAAATGGCAACAGCAACAGAAGAACAATCATTCGTGGCAAATGAAATCAATATCAATATGGATATAGTCAACAACTCAGTACAAGAAGGTTTGAGTGCAAGTAAAGAGCTAGAAGTAACAAGTCAAAACCTAGAACAGTTAGCACATATTTTAGGTCAACACGTTGGCTCATTTAAAACATAAAAAATCACAAAGGCACCCATACTAAATATCATCGACTGGTTCTACATATCTGACTAAATTACGATGGCTGTCCATGTAGTTCTCTTAGTAAATTGCTATGAAGGTCTTGTTAAAATGTCTCTTGTTAAAATGGCCATGATAAAGAGCCACTGTTCGCGTGTAATCAATTCGATGGTTTTGGTATACTTTGCCAAAATCAGCATCATTTGTGTTTCATGTACTTACCCAAAAACTGCCGCGTTATTACCATTGGCGATGGAGATTTAAGTTTTTCGCGTGCCCTACTCGCCCATGTTTCCCGTGAGGATCTTATCGCAACCACTTATGACAGTGAGGATGTACTAAGGGACAAATACACACAAAACGCACTAGATGATTTATTAAACGCGGGGGTAATGGTCAAGCATAGTGTCGATGTAAACGATTTAGGCAGCATTACCCGCCTGCCTCATAACTTTGCCGATATCGTGATTTTTAATCACCCATTGGTACCAGCGCAACGAAGTTACACTCAAACCCAAAAAGAGCGTGATAAAAGTGCGAACTTAGCCAATCGTGATTTGCTGTATCACTTTTTAAAACAAAGCTTCGAGGTATTATTAAACCCAGAGGGTGAGCGCCTTTGCTATATCACTAGCAAGTCAGTGAAACCTTACAGCCATTGGCATATTGAAACGAGTTTAACCCTTAATAAACCTTACCACTACCTTGGAAATGAGGCCTTTAATTCCTCGTTATTTAGACACTATATGGTGCGCAAAGTAGACCGAGATAAGTGCGTAAAGCTTGAGGCGAGTGACGTGCATATATATTCGGACAATACGCTACATCCGATTAAAAAGTACCTAACACCATTCAGTTTTGCCGGAGATAAATGCTGCCCACTTTGCCGAAAAGGCCCGTTTGCAAATGCCAATGATTGGAAAAATCATCAAATCACTCGTCTTCATAAATCACAACAGCAATATCATGATATGTGGTCAGGACATTGCAATGAGCATTATCAAAAATAGGTGTGTAAAAGCGCCTTATTCTGATGGAAGGCTTATATCAAGATATATAAAATATAATATGCCAATGCATTTGGCTCACATAATTAAGATAACCAGAGTCATAAAGCACCCAATCACAGCTTATTTTGCTACTTTCTAAAAATGGTTATCTTCTTTATTTCGTTCTTTATTTCGCAGGTGTTTTTGAGTCAATAAGGTGCCGTTGTAAAGCCGATGATAGCGGTTTAACACCTCATCTACTGACCAGGATAACGCACAGTCTTTATCTGCATGCACCACAACATGAGTATGATTGCTCATTACAGCATAAGCACAGGCTCGGTAGTCGCGCTATCAATACCCACTATGCTGGACAAGAGTAACAACTTATCCTCTACCCACCCCTGACGATGCTCACAACTTTGGCTTGAATAATTATCCACAGCGCGGCGGCGGCCCTACACAAAAAAGAGCGTCTCACACAGCGTATCACGCAATGATAATGAGACGTATCAATCAAATTCACTTGTCTTTTTCAAGACCGAGACATAACTCTGCACATGACCCAAAAATAAACGATAGCATTATGCTTAGTTTAACTTTAGTTAATCTTGCCCTACAGAAATTCAAATCATTACAATTTTCCAGGTACATTCGCACTCTTATGCCGCACTCTTACAACAAATATTTCAGTCTTATTTCTATACAGACAATAACGAAGGCGCAGGGAAACGTCTGTAAAACAATTTTCCACTTAACAGTAGTGAACGTACCAACAAGCTTTTACTTAACGATCATTCTGCGGGCTTTTACAGTATAAAATTTAAATTGTATCTGGAAGGGGTGTCAGATGATGAAATCCTTAGTCGTAATACTTGTGTGCATAAGTATTATATTAAGCTCAACTGCTCGTGCTGACTATGCGCTTGGGTGTAACGATCCTGAATATCATCAATATATAAAAGATCGATTCGCTCATTTCGAGACAAAAAATCGACGTTCACTTACCTATACTTTGCGCGACTATGAACGAAGCTTAGCGGCAAACAAACATCCATTTCAAGTGATAGGCGATTTAAGCCGGCACCTTAAATATAGCGCGCAATTTGAACCAATCGATGAGGTCAATGCCAAGATTAATCGCATCTTTGAACATGCAAATAAGTTAAGTATAGGGCAGCAAATAGCCGGTGATGTGTTTGACGGTTTTAGCAGCGAAAAACACTCTGTAGGTATTGCACGAGCATGGATCGCATACAGACAAGGCAATCAAGAATTAGCCTTTGAAGAGCTATTGAAGTCTATCGATATAAGCGGCTCAGCGGTCCTAAGTTCTTTTGGTCCTGACCTCGAGTTAATTCGCCACATTTATCGTGATGGGCATCTTGCGCCTGTTGTTGACTACATCAACAAAACTGAAGAGTTCTGGACCGGCAGACGCCCCAACGGCCTTCGCTATGTATGGCTTGAAATGATAAAAGCAAAGTGCAAAGTGCAATTTGATTTTGTTGATACAATAAAAGCATTAGAGCTTGGTATTAGCGTCATTGATGTAAACAAAGACTATGGACTGAGTCGCTAATGCAATTATGTCATTCACGACTTTGCGCAGTTAACTTTGAGGGGGATAAAGGGATCGGATTCCATTTCGTATTAACATTATGCTCAGTAGCAGGGTTCTTGAGTTTATCTTAATAAACGGTGTAATCCTGCTCAGAAAAGAAACTCGCTTGGCGATTATTGCATCGTATTATGTGCTGAGGACAGCCAACGATGGATAGTCGAGGTAGGCGAGCCATTTTTGTATTCCTTTACATTTTTTGGGTATACAAAGTCTAATTCATAATGCCGTTTATTCAATTCCGACTATTTTCAACGAACCTGACCCCGCATGTCGAGAATTCCCGCTGAACTGTGCTTTTTGAGGTCACTTGGGCATATAAAGGCGTTGTTTAGTTAATAGGGCTCTAAGCGATGATACTTTTTGTTAAGCTTGTTGAATAAGCACCGCTATTTGAGTTTATAATGGCGGTCAAATAGTTTTCGCAATTGATGGACCCACGTGAGTATAAAATGACCCATAAAGTACGTTATAAGTTTAATGGTGTGGCAAAGGAAATAAGTTTTTCTTACAGCCGCTATCGCAATATGCATGAGGCAGTGGCCGATGCTGAAGAACTAGACCTTAGCCACTTTTTGCAAACTGAGCAGCGAGTTGCCTCCATCAGTAAAGGCAAAGCTACCGTAAGAAATTTTAGAGATGCCGAATTTGTAAAAATGGGTTTTACTGAATTATATTTCTTAAAAAATGGCCAAGAATGATGGTCGTTTTTAGTCATGAGGCGAATTAACGGCATTAACAAGAAACGAAATGAACAAGACAGCCATGATGACGAGCAGCAAAAAAATAGTGGTGCGAATGATTATGATGGGTGTTTTTATAATTTGCTAATTTGCTGCTCGTTTGAGCGGAACATATTTCACAAATTAGTCAGTTCGGATGGGGAAAAGATAATTTAATGTTGTTCTGCTGCCCCGATATTTTGGGTTAACTAACATTTCACTGAGCCTAAGCGCTGTCACCATTCATTTTTTCTAATTCAGCAATATGTCGATGGGCCTCATGCAGCTGACGCTCGATACCACAACGAGCGTCGATCATTTCGTTGGCGATAGTGGCTAAGTATTTAAACTCTGAGAACCCCAGCTTTTTGCCATCCATATGCTGATATTCACGTTTACATCGATAAAAAAACATCACAAAATTTAAAAATGCCCGTTGAAAGGTAATATAACTTTTTATCAATATAATAATTAACACCAAAGTGGTAATTGTCATAATCAACAAGCTGATACGCTCAACCCTTTTTTCAGCGAAAGAGATGAGAACAGCCAGTTTGTTACTTACTCTGGTTAGTTGACTTTCCAGTGCGTGGGCTTGCTCGCGGAACTGCCCCTGCAAACCCAGAGTATGATCTAACCCAATAGTTTGATAGGCCGTGACTAACTGCAAAAAACTTTGCTGGTAAATGTCCAATAAGGCTTGTTGTTGCTGGACATTAAGCTGGTTGCTTTGAGTGATAGCTAAGGATAATTGTTGGTAAAACAACGTCTCACGTTCAACATAAACCAATTTTTTACGGAGTAAAAAATCTTTCTCGCTACGGCGCATTTGTAGCATAAGTATTTGCAAATCGGTTTGATTGAACCGTTGCAATTGCTCCTCTAAACGATGAGTGGCCTGACGAAAACGCCCTTGAAAACCACTATTTTCATCGAGTCCAATTTGAGTTTGTAAACTGACCAACGAAAGGAATTGCGTGCGATACTGGGTAAAACTAACACTGAGTTCATCAAATAAGGTGTTGGTGTCACCTAGCTTGGCAAAAATAGGATTTAACTGAGTGATCTGTTGAGAAAAAACATCGGCTCGTATTCTAAACTTATCCACATATTGAGGGTCTCGGCGTAATAAAAAGTCTTTTTCATGACGACGTAATTGCAGTAACTCATGACTTAAATTAAGTAACTGTTTACTTTGACTATTGAGATTAATTAACCTGTCCGTGTTATAAATTTGGTTACCAACCAACACCAGCATTCCCGACAAACACACCGTGATAATAATGATTAAACGGGTTTTAATCGAATCAAACTGTATTGTTGCTAACATAGTCTAATGTCCATAATTATAATCCTCTAACATGGCATTTAATTATGACGTTTTGATGTATTTAACGTTAAATTATTCTGCAACGAAATGGATAAACGGCTTGCGCGGTCAGCAAAACTTGAACTGCTATTCTGGGCGAAACCACCATGGAAATATAGTCATTAGCCACTGATGAGTTGGTCTGAAATCTAGAATGTGTCATACCTGGAGAATTAACAAAATTAACCAAACCTGCAATATGTAGTAGATATTGCATATCTGCAGTATCGGTTTGATTCATAAAATTTAATCACAGGAGCGTAAAAGTGAAAAAAATTATTATTGCTTTGCTGGTATCTCTTACATGTATCGCTAATGCAACACTCATAACTAGTAATACCATTACTAGTCCAACAGCGATTAATGTCAGTACTCAAGAAACCGTTCTAGGAGATTCTGGACCTATTCAGATCGGCGATTTAGTTGCTGAAGATGTAACCATTACGGGTGTATCTCTTTATACTAATCTTGATGGTTGGGGACTTGTTAATAATGGTAGTTGGTTGGCAGGAATGACTTATGTTTCTAGAATAACAAAATTAACAATAACAAAATTAACAAGACACCCATGATAACGAGTAGCCAAAAAAATAGTTTTTGTGATTTATTACGATGGGTGTCTTTATAATTTGTTTATAATTTGCAAAATGTGTCGATCCCTATGATGAAGAAGC
>NZ_CAJXPA010000185.1 GCF_913058035.1 uncultured Paraglaciecola sp.
ACCCCTTCGTCGGCAGCGTCATGTGGGTATAAGAGACAGTCGCAAACCAGACATAAACGGTCAACTTGAGGATTAAGTGAACATAATCCATTCGATAAGACTTCAGGCAACATTGGAATGACTTGTTCAGGGAAATAAACCGAATTACCACGATTTTGTGCTTCACTATCAAGTGCGGTACCTGGACGAACGTAGTAACTTACATCAGCTATAGCCACCCACAATTGCCAACCACCATTCTCTAGTGGTTCACAAAAAACGGCATCATCAAAATCACGGGCATCTTCACCATCTATAGTAACTAAGGGTAATTGTCTTAAATCAATACGTCCTTGTTTTGCTTCTTCAGGGACTTGTTCATTAAGACCCTTGACTTGTTTATCGACGCCTTTTGGCCAATGGTGCGGAATGTCAAAAGTGCGTAGCGCCATATCGATTTCCATACCAGGTGCCATATGCTCACCTAATACCTCAATAATTTTACCAATAGCATTGACGCGCTTACGAGGACGTTGGACAATTTCTACCACAACAATATGCCCTTGGCGGGCTCCGTTTGTTTGTTCTGTGGGGATCATTATTTCGTGATTAATACGACTATCATCAGGGATTACTGTACCCACGTTATTTTCAAAAAAATAACGACCTACTATCGGCTCAGTTCGAGGTTCAACAATTTTAGCAATTCTAGCTTCTCGTCTGCCGCGGTTATCTGTACCACTTTCTTTTACCAGCACTACATCGCCATGCAACACCATGGACATTTGTGCATTATGAATGAACAAGTCTTTATCACCGTCATCGCGTTTTAAAAAACCAAAACCATCTCGATGACCTATTACCCGACCTTGGATAAGGTCCTCTGTTTTGAGTTTTGCATACTTTTTGTCACGATTAAACTCAACTTGTCCTTCGCGCTCCATTGCTCGAAGTCGACGTTGGATACCAATACGACTGTCCTCATCTTTTGCATCAAGTAACTGACAAAATTCCAGAAAAGATAAAGGTTTTTTAGCTGCGACTAAAAGTTCAAGGAGATATTCACGGCTAGCAACAGGCTTTTCGTATTTTTCTTTTTCGCGTTGGTAAAAAGGGTCGTCGCTCATAGGGCGAAAAATTTCCTAATTAATAAGAATAATCCATCAGTATAACTAAATGAGCAGCTCCAAATAGGACTTTTTAACAGATACTACAATAGTTCAACTAATTCGCCCTTATTTAACTCATTCGAAATACCTTTAATCTTTCATGTATTTCATCTTCTGAAGGCTCAAATTTCCATATCAACTCTTTCTATAATAACAATTTTTTTGGAATAAATTTCTATAGTTAACAATAAAAAAATGCTCGTAAAGGCATGCAAATTCCCTGAAAAAAAACTTAAGCGTTTTAATAGATTGCATACTTTATTCCTAAATTAAAACCAAGGCTCGTGATTTCTATTTGCTCTTCGTCCTGAAACGATTTTGAAGCAGTATTTGATCAACAATAGATTTATGGTCTTACAAAACCATTTAAAAAAATGTCAAATATAATTAAGAGAAATAGTGTGTAAGTAGACAGAAATCATTCATCTCGTGGGATTAATAGATGATGAAAAGTTCTGGTTTGAACATCTAGGAAAATATTCCAATAACATTGTTGTTTTAACAGGTCTTTCAATTTAGGTATTGTTTTGGTGCATATCGAATCGCAATTGGTGGGCATTACAACATTCATATTAATTGAGAAACTTGATTCAGTTTTCCTCCCAATTTTTAAATCATGAGTTTGTGAGAAAATATAATGTTACAAACAGGTAAACATCGATCAAATCACTATCAGTGTTGATATACAAAAAATTAACTAATTAAGTATTAAGCTTCTTTTAGCTTTGCGTATTGCTATGGGCCCCATTAGCTTCCCTAAGCCTTGCATACAATTTTTTATTCTTTGATGGGTTGGTTGATCTGCAGTAACTGAGTTGTACAACCTGTTATAAACATCCTCGTAATCATAAGGACTGCCGTATCCTTCAAGAAACAATTCTGCCAATTGTATTTGTGCTGCTAGATGTCCAAGTGCAGAGGCCTCACGTAAAAAAATCACACCTCTTTCTCTATCCTGTTGAACAAGTTTACCTTGAGAGTAATAACGACCTAACTGTTCTAATCCAGCCGAAAGACCTTGCTCTGCAGCTTGATGCATAAAATAGATGCCTCGCATTGGATCCTTGTCTACACAAATTCCCCAGGCCAACATATCACCCCATAAAAATTGATAGCTAGGAATTTTAAGAACATCTGCACTTGCCTGAATATCTTGTACTAGCTGACAGTCATCAAGCACAACTTGATTCAAATGTTCATTTTTACTTATTAAGCTCAGCAACTCGTCCTGCGTATACAGCTGAACAGCTTGTATATCCTCAGCAGCACTAACAAAAGCAACAAAATTTAATGCACAACAAAATAAATATAAAGGTTTGAATACACACATAAAAAAACATCTAATTCTTGAGACTACTCTTATATCGGCAATAATATTTTTTTTATAAATGTTTTAGGGTCAATAGACCCTAAAACATAAACAAGCTAAATTTTTATCCATAACGACAACATCACATTTTATTTATTTGTCAGCGCCATTTTCACAACCAGCGCATGCTCGAATAAGTCATGGCCTAAATCAGTTAAATATCCGCCGTCAGGTAAAGTCACTATACCTTTGTCGAACAACCTCTTTGCTGCGGCAACTGCTGATGGTTCAGCGTCGTGATGGATTTTCAAACCCTGCATCAAACTTTTGTTAGGAAACTTTAACAATAAGTTCAGTTCTGCCACCATATCGTTCGTAAATGTCATTTTTATTCCTCATAAATTATGCCCTTAAGTCCCGTGCATAGAGAGGGCTAGTATTAGATTCAAGCGGAACAAGGCATTCATTTGCATAACTCTCACTAAAACCTAGCATTTTCACTTAATTACGACTCGTATAAAACTAGCCACATGTTTATAATAGATTATTGAGACTAAAGCCCAAACCGATGAATATCAAAGGTTATTTTAAATAATCATATTCAAGTAATATTAAACTAACCAGAAGAGATCCATGCAAATAATTCAATGTAAGGTAGAAAAAATTGAAGCCCTTACAGACACAATCAAACGTATTGTATTAATTCCAGATTCACCCCTAAGCTTTATTGCTGGTCAATATTTGCAAGTAGTTATGGGTGAAAATGACAGACGGCCTTTTTCGATTGCTAATGCGCCTCGCCTGGATGGAACTGTAGAGTTACACATTGGTGCTGAGCCAGGAAACCAATATGCAGGGCAAGTAATCGATAAGATGGAAAAAGATGGAGTAATAGATGTCGAAGGAGGATTGGGAAAAGCTTTTCTTAGACCGTCCGGGGCAAATACCACCATATTACTTGCAGGAGGAACAGGCTTTTCGTATACATTGTCCATTTTGCAGCAACTTCTCAGCAAACCTCTTGAAGGGCCAGTGATTCTATACTGGGGGACACGCACAATTGCAGATATGTATGCTTTCGATAACCTAAATACTCAGATGCAACAACATCCATTGTTTACTTTTATTCCAGTGGTGGAGTTTCCTGAAGCAGGTTGGATGTGTAAAACAGGTTGGGTACATCAAGCAGTGATCGAAGACATTCAAGACTTCGCTAAATATCATGTATATGTAGCAGGCCGTTTTGAAATGGCAAAAGTAGTGCGCGATGATTTTGTTAAACAAGGCTTGCCTATAACCTCGTTATTTGGCGATGCATACGCATTTATTTAAGTATCAATATTTAGGCACTTATTTAAATTCCTAAATATTGTCATCCTGACCGAATATTTTGCACTGATAATAATTAGACTGCACCCTTGAAGGCTAATTGTCGCCATGCTTCATAAACAAATACCGACACAGCATTCGACAAGTTCATGCTGCGGCTTTCTGGCAACATAGGGATACGCACACGCTGCTGAAGTGGCAAAGACTGAATAACCTCATCAGGTAAACCTCGAGTTTCCGGGCCAAATAATAATGCATCTCCAAGTTGATATTGGGCATCTGCAAAAAACGCTTTGCCTTTTGTGGTGCAGGCAAATATTCGTTTCGGTGCGCAAGCTTGGATGTAAGCTTCAAGGTTTGGATAACGTTGCACCTTTGCGAACTCATGATAATCCAATCCAGCTCTGCGCACTTTTTTATCATCCCAATCGAACCCCAATGGCTCTATTAAATGCAATGCAAAACCCGTATTTGCGCATAGGCGGATAATATTGCCCGTATTGGGGGGTATTTCAGGTTGGTAGAGAACTATATCGAGCATGAGTATGATTTCAGTTACATATGATGTTGGCATAATAACAAAAACCAGCAAAATGGTTTAACTCTTAGTTAATCTTTATCTTTTAACAGCTATCAATAAATTTTAGTGAGCTCCTAATTTTAGTGAGCTCCTATGTGTGCTTTAAACTAATTAAACTTAAGTTTTTAAAAAACACGGTCATTTATGTGGTCATTACATCTGGAAAAATTGCTTATAGCCTAGTCTGTAACATTAACTGCGGTTTGCTATTTTCTAAAAAAATCTAAAACAGCGTCTAAACAAGGCACTCTAAATTTATCTTGCTCCTCTAACAATTCATGTTTGGAACCTTGAATCACTCTTAGCTCAGTATGTGCCATTTTTGCCACCACCCTACTTTGGCGTTTGTTATCCACGATTTGATCTGCTCCAGCCTGAATAACTAACGCAGGTATAGGAAATCGATGCACATTTTGTTCTATTTCGTCCATCGCATGTGTTGCCATTTTAAGCCAATGTCCACTGACTCCACCTAACTGCAATTCTGGTGCTATTTGATACTCTTGACGAAAAATTTGATATCTAATCTCACTGTGAGTTAACTCATTAGCGTCAAAGGGTTGGTTGTTATAGTCTTTCTGTCCAAAAAAGTAAGCTGTCTGTTTGTTTAGTGCTCCGTGTAAACTTAACATTAAACTAGCAAGCCAATTGGGTAAGGCTGGGCGAATGCCGAACATAGGTGCTGAAAATGCAACCTTTTCAAATAACTCCGGATAACGTAACACTGTCAAAAAGCCAATTGCTCCACCCATCGAATGACACAATAGTTTTGGTTTATGTCGAGTTTTTTTAATGACCACATTATCAATGAATTTCTTAAAATCAGTCACATATTCAGCAAAGTTTTCCACATAACCTATTTGTGGATTAGTCAACATACGCCCTGATAATCCCTGCCCTCTATGATCGTGAATAAATACTGAATATCCATTTTCATAGAGATCATATATGATTTCTTTATATTTGATTAAACTTTCAATACGGCCAGACGATATCACTATAGAACCAGTAGCCTGTGCGTTTAATACATAAGCGTAAGCAATGTCCACTTTTCCCACACCCTCTAGTGTTCCATGTAGAACTTTATCAAGCCAGAAAGGTTGGATAATAGTTACATACTTTGATGCCAGATTATCTTCAGAACAAAGTACAAACTGAGACATATACAACCTTATATTTTAAAATGAAAAATATGCAATACACACGATTAATCCTTTATTCACAGCGCAAAACTAAATCACTTAGCCTTACTAAGCTTTTTATTGTAATTGTCTTCAATTACACGAAGTATATCGCGCCAACTTAGAATACCAACGGGTTCGTCCATTTCATTCACTATGGGGATACAAGAGATATTGTGTTGATTAAATAAACTGATTGCCTCGTATATGTTAGCTGATGGTTTAAGTGTAATAGGCTTACGACTCATTATTTGATGCACCTTTTTGCTCAAAGTAAACTTATCATGAACCGTTTCTTGAACTGTCCCGATAAATGGACTAATAAATTTAAGCAAATCACGGTCTGATATCACGCCATATAACTTACCTTTTTCTACCACCAGCAAATGATGGAACTTAGCATTTTCAAAAATATGTTTTACCACACGTAAGGTATCATCCAGTGTCACAGTCACTACTGGTGTAGTCATAATTCGCTCAATTAACATATATCTCCTTGCCTATTTTAAATCCCAATAAGACAGACTTAACCGTAACCTTGAAACTAGTGCAATAAAAGTCAAAAAATCACCTCTATACAAAATTTTGTTGGTTATGCCAACTGCCGGGTACTTCTTCGATAAGGTACTCAAATCATACTGCTATATTTTAGAGTATAGCGCAGGTAAAGTAACAAGTTTACGCAGATAATGTATAGGATCTTTTCCAAGCGCATTGCTGTCACACTAAGTAGCTAAACTATATAAAGATACTCTTGCATGCTGAGGACGAACACTCCAAGTGATATCTATTGATAAACCTTTTTCTTCGGAATGACTGAGGCCGGCTGTAGAGCCAATGAAGTCTACTGGAACGACTTCGTTGTGAGGAGTGCAGTCGCTTTATGATAATCGTTTCGGACTGTGCCATCATAATTTTAGTCGTCAATGTTCATAGCAATTTTGTGAAGTGAATTTTTGTAAAGTGAATATCACATAAATTCATCTCAGTGCTGTTGGGTACTAAAGAAGTCATATGCTACTTTCTCAATGCAATTAATCAATATCTCTGTATGTTGAGGTTAAGACCTTCGTATGTAGCGGCGAGTAAATTAGGTGCCAAAAAGGATAGAAATAACACACTAAGAATGAGTCTTTTCGGATTAAATATTTTAATCTACATAGGTGAAAATCATTATTGTTAATAAAGATGCTCAAAGCCTTCAAATATAAAATTACCTTAATTGATATTCAAGGCCTTGTGAAAGGGATCGACATTTTAACAAGTAATCCACCTTGGGGTTTATTGCTTGCTTGAATAAAACCTTGATGGTTACTTATAGCATGTTGTGCAATAGCTAAGCCTAATCCTACTCCACCACTATTTCTATCGCGAGCAGAAGATTCTCGGTAAAATGCTTCAAATATTTTATCTATATGATTTTCTTCAATACCATTGCCATCATCTTCTATTACCCACTCTATATATTTACCTTTCACTGACACAGAAACCTGAATGGGATAATCAGAATAATGAATCGCATTGCGTAAAATATTTTCTATGGCACTACTCAATAACTGAGGCTCTATATGCAAATTGATATGTTCATCTGTCCAATAAGACACTTCCTTATTTTTGTGTTCAGCCTCAAACTGGGCATCTGTAATATTAAAAAAATCAAGGATGGAATTTATTAACCGAAGCCCAGCAAGGTGAATTTGTCATGTTTTTTGATGCGCTCAAGGCTGAGCGACAAGGAAAGGGCGTTACGAGATGGAAAAAAGGTAAACTAAAAAGCAAAAAATTCAAACGTTTAAACATATCAGAAGATCAACTTGCTACCGTTAACGATATTAAGAATGAAAACAAAGCAAGTGGTAAAAAAATTAAAGCCAAATTAAAAGTTTATAAGCAAGCAGAGCAGCTATTAGTGCAAAGTGATGACTTAAACGCTGATACTTGGCAAACCCTTAATAATGAATACCAGGCTAATTTTCTGACAATAGCGATATTGAAAGCCAAAACCCAACATGACATTTGGAATCAACTTACTCCAAAGCAGCAAGCTAAGGCTGCTGAAAAAAGGAAAGAAGAAAGGAAAGAAGAAAGGAAAGAAGAAAGGAGCAAGGAGCAAGCATGGGAAGAAAGGTAAAAGGCATCAAGAGTTATCGTCGATATAAAGCGAGCACCCTCAAAAGAAAATTATAACGGCAGCCCTTTGGTGTCATTTTTTTCCATTTCATCAATCATAAGTCTTCATATGGCAGTTTTATTAACAGGAATATCTACCTG
>NZ_CAJXPA010000186.1 GCF_913058035.1 uncultured Paraglaciecola sp.
ACAAGACACCGATAATAACGAGCAGCAAAAAAATAGTTTTGCGATTTATTACGAATCGCCGTAAAGCCCTGATTTAATTTGGTTTTACCCAGAGGATGGGGGGTCAAGTTGCTTGATTAATAAGACTTTTAATCAACGTAAGCGACTAATAAACCTACGTCCTTATGCTACCTATCAATCTGCTGCATAATTTACTCATCATAAACGTATGAGTAAAACAAAGTGTCCGTAATCAAAAATACAAACCAAGACGCTCCGTTTTGGCCAGTATGAATTAGTATGAAGAAATTAGAGGTACCCAGAGTCTTATTAATCAAGTAACTTGACCCCCTATTTACCGACAGTATCATACAATTTGCATCGGCTGACTTATCACCCGAAAGTGTTGAAAGCGGTTTCCATCACTAATTTATTGTTGTAACCATGTTAATTTAAATTAAAAGCTCAGATTAAGCCTCTGAGCTTTTTTTTAGAGTGGTTAATATTTAGCTGTGCATAAATTTGGGCGTCACTTTAAGTGTATTTGACGGATAGCTCATTTGTTATGTAACTAACTCAGCCAGTTATTTCTGTTAATCACAAAAATTTCACCAACTGTTAAGTGTTCAATCGAGTACTTTATTTGGCTATTTCATACCTTTCGAAAGTTTCTATCTGCTAGTATTCACTAAATATAGAAACCGCACATTTCGTTGTTAAGGAAAACATTCCATGGCCAGAAGAAACACCTCTTTCTTTAATTTACTTACCGAAGCGCCTTGGTGGACATCGGTTGTTGTTGCCGCTATTACTTATGTTGGTTTAACCCACATATTACCCAATGTCGAAACGGGTAACCCAATAGTGGACATGATTTTTAAATCATTTCCATATGCGGGTCCATTATTCGCAATTACTTTTTTACTTGCCGCTCCATTTGCATTTTTTAATGGCAGACGTAAACGCAAATTACTCGATGAGCAGCAAGATATTGATTCTATTAAGGCCCTCAGTTGGAAAGAGTTTGAAGAGCTCGTAGCTGAAGCCTATCGCAGAAAAGGCTTTCGCGTGATTGAGAATGGCTTTGGACCTGATGGTGGTGTAGACGTCAAACTGATAAAAGACAATCAAACTACTCTGGTGCAATGTAAGCAATGGCGATCTAAAAACGTTGGTGTTTCAGTAATTAGAGAGATGTTTGGTGTATTGACTGCCGAGAGTGCCTCTAAGGTGGTTATCATCTGTTGCGGGGGATTTACTCGTGACGCTACAAGTTTTGCAGAAAATAAACCTATTGAATTGATTGGCGGTACTGAGTTGTTAAGCATCGTAAAAGAGATACAGAATAATTCGACCCCCAATAAAGAAACTCCAAAATCAAGCCTAAAACCATTGCCACAAGCACAACCACAAAGCTCGGCAAACTCCCTTGATACTATATGTCCGAAATGTGGTAATCACCTTGTTGAACGTCAAGCCAAGCGAGGCGCAAACGTGGGCAATAGCTTTTTGGGATGCTCCTCTTTTCCCAAGTGCCGGTTTACACAAGACACTGCCACTTCACAATTGATTCAAGGAAAGATATGAAAGACTTAGATGTTCACAAGAAAATAGCGGTACTTATTGATGCCGACAACGCACAGCTTTCAAAGCTTAAAGCAGTACTTGATGAGATATCAGCACATGGCCATGTACTGATAAAGCGTGCATACGGTGATTGGTCGATAGAACATTTAAAGAACTGGAAGAAACCGTTGAATGAGTTAGCCATTCAACCTATACAGCAATTTGCCTACACCACTGGCAAAAACTCAACTGATGCCTCGATGATTATTGATGCCATGGACTTGCTGTACTCTGAGAAAATCGACGCTTTTGCGCTGGTATCCAGTGATAGCGACTTTACCAAGCTCGCATCCAGGCTTAGAGAATCAGAAAAATTTGTTTTTGGTGTAGGTGAGAAGAAAACACCTGTTTCATTTAGAAATGCCTGTGACGACTTTGTATACACCGAAAATTTGGATAATGCTGATAAAACGGAAGAAGATACAAAGACTGAACCACTGCAAGATAAAGGTAATCTCACAGAAGTCGTACCACTATTACAAAAAGCATGGGAGCAATTGCAGGATGATGACGGCTGGGTCAATATTGGACCTGCAGGTAGCTTTTTAAAAAGAGCACAACCCGATTTTGATCCTCGTTCTTATGGAGTAACTAAAACCACTCAAGTTGTACAAATGCTCAATAACGTTTTTGAAATGAAAAGACAAAAAGGGAAGGGCACGACACAAGTCGTGCTTTACCGGCCGAAGGGTAAATGAAAATGCTGTTCTTGTTGTTTTAATTTTTTGCTGTGTAAAACAGTGACTCACGATGTCAACGAGCTCTATCTATAAAGGGAGTATTGGTAAGATGGATCACGAAAAATTCCAAAGTTTGATAAAACAACTTTACTCAACAGTAGCTGAACTAGAAGAAATGTTTCCCGGCAGACACTTCACTCCAGATGGCCACATGGTGGGTAGCATTGGAGAGTGCCTAGTTTCTGATGCCTATGGTCTAATACTTGAAACGGCTTCCAACAAAGGTTTTGATGCAGTTACCGGTAGTGGTAAGCAAGTGGAAATTAAAGCCACTCAGTCCAAGTCAGTCGCTTTTCGTAGCGAACCAGATCACACTATCGTAATTAAAATACTATCTAGCGGAGCATTTGAAGAAATCTACAATGGCCCTGGTTTACTGGTTTGGCAGCAATTCGCAGGAAAGAAAATCCCCACCAACGGGCAATATCAAATATCGATAAGTAAATTGAGAAAACTTAATGAATCTATCGATATTAAAAATCGTGTGTCTAGAATTTGATAGGTTGAAAGAGTTATATTTATATTTTTTATTTCAAACAATCACGACACTAAAGTTATCTTCAGATTCTGCCTCTAGTCTTCTGATTTCAGTTGGAACGCTATTCAAAATATTTGATAAGTTTGTCTGTAATAGATGCTCAGTTTCAGACCAAAACCCATCGCTACAATACTAAGCAGACACCCACAAGTAGTTGACTAGATGAAATAGTGAACTAGATTTTATGTACGGTTGATTTTTGAAGGTAGTGGGTTATGCCACAGGCAAGAAAGAGGTTAATCAGTTTAATTGATACGCCGTTTTATCATTGCGTATCGCGTTGTGTGCGACGTTCATATTTGTGTGGTGTGGATGATTATTCTGGACAGAACTATGAGCACAGGCGAGGTTGGGTAGAAGAGCGTTTACTTTATCTATCCTCGGTGTTTGCCATTGATAGCGCGGCTACCGTATTTGTGCCTTTGCTGTGATGAGTAATCATGTGCACTTGGTTTTACATGTCGATGTATTAAATATTATTTACAGAGACGCCCATCGTAAAAATTTTAAATTAATTACGATGGGTGATGTCTCTGTAACTTTAAAGTGTGTGAGATAGATTAGATGTCTTATTTTTTTGATTATGTCTCTGTCGTTGTGCACTCACGCTGCTTTAATCCTTTCAACAGTAAAGCACATCAAAGCGTTAACGAGTTTTAACGAGACATTGTAATTCATTCAAAAACGTTAAGTCATTGACCATATATGTCTCTGTAATTTCTCTCCACAAAAGTTCTTAACCGCACAAAAAGACTTATTTTATGGGCGCCAAACCCGTTGTCGTTCCAAATGTGTCCCTCCAACTTTCGCTCAAATGGCATCCCGCGCGGCGCCGCATGCCATTTGCCCCTAAAATAAGCCTTTTTGTACTGTAACTTTAAATGCGGTAAAAGCATTGGCGGAGCCAGCAAAGCGGTTATCGGCAAAGCCTATTTTCTTGTCTTCTTACGATGGGTGTCCTTGTGATTTTCTTTGTTTTCTGTATCGAGAAAATAACAAGCCCGCTAAACCCAACAAAAATATAGCCGTTCTAGGTTCGGGGACATCCGTGACATCTGTGAAATACGTATCGCAACCCAACCCGCCTACTATGTTGTCTGCCCCAAATAAGACGTAGTCATTCACTGAGAAAGCGCCACCACATGAATTACCTACACCATTTAACGTAGTACGGTCACCTGTATTGACATAACCATTCGCAAAAATAAAGCCTCTTATGCTTACATCTGCGGCAGCTTGCATATAGCCAGATGAGCCAACCGCATCGCCAATGACATTCCAGATAACATTACTGTTATCTGTAAAATTAATCAGCTCTACTTTTGAGCCTGCAGCAAAGTCCAGGTAGTTATGGATGTTGAAAAGGAAATCGCCGTCTACACCCAGACCGTCAAGGGTTAGGGTTTTACCGGCCCTAATGGTCAGATAATTTAAACTATCATATACACCAGCAAGGAGCGTCTCGTTGACTAAACCGAATGTGATGTCGAGATTTGTTGATCCCTCTGTTACTCCCAGCTGGTCTAACGTTGCTTGCACTATGTCAAGTTGACCTTTCTGATTTATAACTGCGGGTGCAATATACCCTGGCACGAGCTCAAGCTGATCATTAACGTTGCCGCTCACTAAAGCGCCAGAGCCTGCCGTATAGAGCCCTCCAGCTTCAATATCGCCACCGACAATTGAATTGGCACCAGTACCCGCGGTGGTTCCGCTAAAAATACTCCCACCGACGCTTGCACCCACGCCAGTGATGGCGGTGGTTCCAGCCTGAATATAGCCACCAATGCTTGAGCCCGCACCAGATGTCACCGCTGTCCCTGCCGTGACATTGCCCCCGACGACTGAGTTTACGCCGGTCGTAATTGGCGCGAAGCCCTGCATATTGCCACCAAGAGTTGACCCTGCGCCCAAATTTACATATAGAGCAGCATAGGTCGACTTGTCATTTAGCTCTGTATCTAACAAATCTAAGGGTATAAAACCTGCGTGTGCACTAGACACAAAAGAAAACATCGTGGTGATTAGTAATATATTTGTCCGTTTCATAATACACCTTCATTTTAAGTAAGTTATCTTGCTCAGAGCTTAATTAAGCCCTAACGTCACTACCCCTTAATTCATTTGATGATGAATAAAAAAAACTTGAAGCGAATGGCTTCAGAATACGTCCTTATAAACCTCATTTATTAAGAGTTAATTTGTTATTACAATGATCATGCCATCTTCACTTTGAGCTGGTTTGATAAGCAATTTAGCGGCAATGGGGCTCGTTATCCCAATGTTTATAAGGCCTAACAAGTTCACTCGGCCAATTCGATGACTCTCTTGTTTTTTAAACTTACTCAGCCGTAATATTCAAATTGCGAATCCAATAGTAATAAGTTTGCAATTTGCAAAAAACGGAATGAAAGGTCGCGGGGCAAAGTGGGGTAATGTCAAGTTAACAAGCGGCCTCAGAAACGGTCGACCTAAATTAGACACCCAAAGTAATAAAGCACCCAATCACAGCCAAATCAACATGCATAAAATGATGGGTATGACTCTTTGGAACTAAAGAAGACACCCATTTTTAAAAAGTAGCAAAACAGCCGTTATGTTCTAATCCTTTAAGGTACTCAAACAACCAAGGATGGTCTGTCATACCTCAGTCACGTAAAACTCAAGTCAGTTTAATTGATACTCCCTATTACCATTGTGTTTCCCGCTGTGTTCGCCGTTCTTTTTTGTGTGGCAAAGATACATTTACGGGACAGAGTTACGAACATCGCCGAGGTTGGGTGGAAGAGCGATTGTAAATTAACAAGACAACAAATTAACAAGACACCCATGATAGCGAGCCACCCCAAAAAATAGCTTTCGGGTTTATTACGATGGGTGATGAGATGGACACTCCCTATTACGGCGTCAATGCGCCAAAATAGTAGTTTCAACCCAACTATTTACATAGGGAGTATCCAAGATGAAGCTTAGAGCAATAGGTATTGATTTGGCAAAGAATGTATTTCAAGCATGTGGTGTAAATGAGCATATGAAACCACAGTTTAATAAACGGTTAAAGCGTCATGAGTTACTCGATTTTATGCGCCAGCAAGAACCAACGATGGTGGTGATGGAAGCCTGTTATTCATCCCATTACTGGGGGCGAGAGATGACCAAATTAGGTCATAATGTGAAGCTTATCCCCGCTCAACATGTCACGCCTTTTGTACGGGGCAACAAGAATGATCCGAATGATTCATTTGCTATAACAGAAGCAAGCCAGCGACCCAATAAAAGGGGTCAGAGTCATTTTAAGTGAACTATCCTCCTATTTATTAATAAAAGGATAGGGGGTCAAGTTGATTGATTAATAAGACTATGGGCTCTACGCTTTATTTATGCCAAGACCTCTAAAAATTTAATAGGCCACCCATAATAATTTGACTGTTTTTTGTACTGCACTAAGCTTTAATAACACCAATTGAAATAGCATAAATTGAAAGGAGTCACTTATGCCCAAGCCTCGTTCATCTCAGGTCAGCCTCATCGACACCCCCTATAGCAACCCCAAAATAAGAGCAATTAACAAGACACCCATGATAACGAGCAGCCAAAAAAATAGTTTTGCGATTTATTACGATGGGTGTCTTTATAATTCTTGACCCCGATAGTTTTATTGATCCGACTCAATTGATTGACTCAGCTGTCTACACTAAATTCAAGTAATTCATCGAGCTTGCCGGAAGACCTAAGGTTTTCAAGACTTTTATCCGTTTTGGCCTCATCAAGATAGGTGCCAGATAGTTCTATGGCGTTGCTCAGATCAGCCAGTGCGGCATCAAGTTGATTAAGGGTCGAATTAGCGCAGGCCCGTTGGTAAAATGCATAATGATATTCTGCGTCGATCAAAAGCGCTCTGTTGCAAAGACTGAGGGCCCATTGTGCTTCCCCTATTTCTAATACCTCGTCGGCCTTGTAGGTTAGCGCTTCTGTATCAGTCGGGTTAATCACCAAAATCTGGTCGTAGACATCTATTTTCGCCTGATGTGTCGCCTCCAAACCCGCACGCATCCAGAGTGAATGCAGGGCATTGGTGCGGCTGATGTCTTCCTGTGCAGCGACGATGCGATTAGTGCGATCTTTGAGGCTACTTTCAAGAGACTGCAGACGCTGCTCATAGTCTTCGGAAATACGGGTCACTTTATGATCGATGACCTCATTGAGCTTGTGGCGTATTTCACGGACTGAACTCCAGCCAACAAGCGCCAGTATGGAGGCGGCCGTTGCGATAATGTAAAAAATATTGTTCACCGTGCTGGTCGCATAGTTAATGGCGCGATCTGATGCCGCTAGCTCGGTAGAGGTAAATCGTTCAACGAACTCTGTACGCTGCCCTTGCAAATCTGTGCGAAGTGTTTTTAGTTCGTCAAGCACATATCGTTCGACGAAGGGGGTGTAGAGAGGTTTTTCCAAATCTTCAATCACACTGTTGTGCTGTGCGGTATCTGGCGTATTGACAGGTTCAGCAGTACCGTATGCAGGTAATGCCAATAATAGACATAGTATTAGGCCAAGCGCGTTTCCTTTACCAGCAATTTGAATCGTCATATTACCTCTTTATTGGGCTTTGATATTGTTAAGCATTAGATAGTTAAAACCATTTTGCCAGATTTTTTTGCATACTTCGAATCATCTGCGGGTCAAGTCTTTGATTTATGATAAACAATTAACATGAATAAAAGGGGTCATAATAAAAGGGGCCAGTAATAAAAGGGGCCAGAGTCATTTTAAATGAACTATCCTCCTATTTATTAATAAAAAGAGGCTGGTTTAATGGCGAGAAGACTACGAGTTTCTAGTGCAGGAGTGCCAGAGCACTTAATACAGAGAGGGAACAATCGTCAGGCGACATTTGCTTGTG
>NZ_CAJXPA010000187.1 GCF_913058035.1 uncultured Paraglaciecola sp.
GTTTAACGCTTAGTTTTCTTAATACAGTCCCAGTATTCATGCTGCCTTTACCAGTCAGATATTTTAAGCCCAAAACCAAGTGAGAATCATATACTTTTTATTTGATTTTATTATGGGTGGCCTATTAAGTGTGCCTTAGAACATAAATAGTTAGCCGATACCCAGCAATTTATGCTTGTTGATTACGTTGAGATCGGGTAATTTATAAAACTTAGTGTCTAGTGACTTTTACTTGCTAGCGAAATTCCTAGCCTAACAATTTTCCCTATCATCAATACAGGTAGGTCAAGTTTGAATCAAGAAGGATAAGCGGTAGAATTGGTTTAAATATTAAATGAATATTACGCGGACTAAAACTATGGAAGGTTCAAAAATCACCCTCGAGTACATACGCACATTGATTTGGCCACTGTTTGCCTTAATGGTGGTGCTTGTGTATCAGAATGACATAAGCGGCATGATTTCCAGAGGTGTTGAGCTAGATGTACTGGGCGTGACGATAAAAGGTGCTTCAGGGGAGAATCTTGAAAACCTTAGGGCTACTGAAGAAGAACTACGCAAGACATTTGGTAATCTGGATAAAAAATTGCGCGAGCAAGATGACGCAAGTCGCCTACTGGTCACCGAAAAAAACCAGTTATTGGTAAAAATTAATCATCTGGAAAATCAACTAGCACATGCAGAAGGTAAGGATCCGTCAGAATTTATGCAGCCTACCGCGGCTGGAAACGACGCAACCAACAAGGATAATCAAGCTGTTATCACTAACAAAAATCTGGAAAGGAGCATTCAGCAAGATTTGAAAGTGGCGCAGACAATATTGGCGAGTCCATCTGCGAGAAAAGCAAGTGAATACGAACTCGCTGGGTTTGAACATATTTTGACGTCACGATGGGAGGACGCTCTCAATAGTTTTCAATCTGCCTACGAAGCCTATCCTGACTATCACAATGTGAGTGAAATTCAACGCTTACTAAGACAAAACTTGGATGAACTATTAGCCAATGACAAGGTTGCTGAACAAAGAGTACTGAACGCCATTATTGAGCGATTGTCTTGGGGTGCTCCAAATAATGTTATTAGATCAATTAAAAAACAACTGGAGACGTGAGCGTAGTGCTTGGATTTTATTTTAGGTGGCGCACTTGAAGCATCGATTCAAGTAGTCTCTCCTCACCACTAACACAATTATCATCACCCATAATAATGAGCCACCCCAAAAAATAGTTTTCGAGTTTATTACGATGGGTGTCTTTATAATTTTACTTGAACAATCACATTACATTAAATGGAAGTAAATAATGAAAAATATAGTGTTAAAAACATGCTTAACCGCTTTTGCTTTGTCTGTCGCTGGTTTTGCTAATGCAGGCGAACCAGTAAAAATCTTTACGAAGCAGTTGACGTCCCATGCTGCCATATCCGCTGGTGCGATAAGTATCGCTGCAGATTCAATCGTAGACGGACACATAGCTTCGCAAGCGGCCGCTACCACAGGAGCTGGGTCTGACGTTCAAAACATCGTTAGTGGCGCTGCTACGGGCATAGGGGCAGCGGCTAAAACCTGCGATATCTATGCTGGAGCCGCCATTGTCGTAGGCGCGGGCAGTACAGTCGGCGCTCTGAGTGCAGGTGGAGCTATCACGTTGGGCGCGTTGACACAAAGTGATGTGATTTGCGATCCAGCGCCAGCGGTAGTCACCAGCGACTTCGATGCAGCGAATGCTCAGATAAAAAGTGCACAGTCTGCTTTAGATACTATCCCCGCTTCTTCATTAGTGGATGCGTATACGTTAGTAGGTAGCATGGACACTGGCGTATATGAGGGCGCTGCTATTACTATACCCGCGAACACGCTCATTACGTTTGATGCTAATGGGCAGGACGGGATTTGGATTTTCAACTTGAGTGGGGCAATGACCGTAGGTGCAGGCAGTGAATTTGAAATAATTAACGCAGGCAATAATAATGCTGTCATTTGGGATATAGGCGGCGCACTTACTCTGGGTGCGGGCTCAACTTTTCTTGGCACCGCATTTGTAGAGGGCGCTGTGTCCGGTGCGACCGCATCGGTTAGTTGTGGTAATTTATATGCTACGGGCGCCATCTCTATCGGAAGCATCGGAAGCATCGGGGGTGATGATTGTAAAGTCTCAGCAGATCAGTTAACCGATTTTGTGATTAAGGATGGATCTTACTCGTTTGGCGCCCTCGAGGCGGTTCCAGCAAACACCCCTCCCGTTGCGTTTGACGGCCCTGTAGGTTTCGTACCGACACTTCTGTCTGATCAGCCGGATACGCTATTCGGGGGGTCCCTTTTCGCGGAAGATACCGACGGGGACGACCTGACCTTCATAATAGTCCCTGGCAGCCTAGGTCCTATCGGGAACAAAGTGTATGATTTTCAGCTCGACCCGGAAACGGGGGAGTGGTCCGTCTCTTTTTGCATTGGCGCAGTCGGCGGGCATGACTCGTTTCAGTGGGTGGCCAATGACGGGCAAGCCGACAGCAATGTCGCAACGCAGTACTTCGTGTGTTTGATTTGAATATTCGCACGAATCTGTAAGTGGAATAGGCAAGAGGCCCCCATTGCCCCACCGGAGGCTCCGAATCAATGGGGTCAGAGTGAAGCTGCTACAGTTTGACGGACACTTTAAATAAGCGACAATATGTCAGTCGCTTAGGAGTATCCATCATGAGTATAAGTCGAAAACCTTATAAAACTTTCACGAAAGAATTCAAACTTGAAGCTGTTCGTCTAATGTCTGAATCTAATAAGCCAGCAGCAGAGATTGCAGCTGAGCTCGGTATACGCCGTAACATGCTCTACAAATGGAAGGAGCAGCTTGGCTCTAAGGGTGATGAAGCATTCCTTAAGCAAGCAGGTCGACCACTCAAAGAAGAACAAAGTGAAGTGTTAACACTTAAACAAGAAAATCGTCGACTTCGTGAAGAGGTAGAGATTTTAAAAAAGGCCGCAGTGTACTTTGCCAAAGAGCTCAAATGAAGTATGCGTTTATCCGTGAGCAACGGCCAAAACATAGATTGAACATTCTGTGCTCAACACTTGGTGTATCCACAAGCGGATACCATGATTGGCTTGAACGCCCGCTAAGTAAAACAGCTCGAGATAACAAGCGGTTAGTCACCAAAATACGTTGTTTCCATAAGGCTAGCCGAAGCACCTATGGCTCACCGCGTATCCAAAAGGATTTGACTAATGATGGCGAAATCGTTAGCCGTCAGCGTGTCGCACGGCTAATGAAATCAGTGAGTATAGAATCGAAGATGGCTAAGAGGTTTGTCATTACCACTCATTCTAAAAACACAACATCGCCGGCCCCAGACCGTTTAAAACGAAACTTTCGCACAAAAAGCATCAACCAAGCTTGGGTCTCAGATACCACCTTCATTCGGACACGCCAGGGGTGGCTATATTTAGCCACTATGCTTGATTTATATTCACGTAAGGTGATTGGCTGGGCAATGTCAGACCGTAACGATACTAAGTTGGTCTGTGATGCTTTGATGATGGCTCATTGGCGACAGGGTAAAGTTAAAGATGTGATTGTACATTCAGACCAAGGCAGTACCTATGCGTCTAATGAGTACCGTAGGTTACTGAAAGAGCACAACATGCAGTGCAGCATGAGTCGAAAAGGCGAGTGCCACGATAACGCTGTGGCCGAGAGTTTTTTTAGCTCGTTGAAGACAGAGCTGGTCGATGATGAAGACTATTTTACGCGTTCAGAAGCTAAGAAAAGCATATTTGAATATATTGAAGTATTTTACAATCGACAACGAAGACATTCCTATTTGGGCTACGTAAGCCCGATAGAATATGAGCAGGCCAATGCCTTTTAATTAAATCGTCCGAAAAACTGTGGCAACCTCAGAGTCTAGGCTAAACTTATAACAGGGGATAGGGGGTCAAGTTGCTTGATTAATAAGACTACGGTTTCTAAGCTTTATGTATGCGAAGACCTCAACGAATTGAATATGAAAATGCTTTTTACCATGTAATGAATCGTGGTAGGGAGCGGCACACGATATTCCATGGGGATGAATATTATCTCTGCTTTTTGGAAACACTTGCACAGGCTCAGCTACGTTTTAAATGCATTGTTCATGCTTATTGCCTGATGGGAAATCATTACCATCTTTTGATTGAAACACCCAACGCAAACCTAGGCAGAGTTATGCGGCATATTAATGGTGTGTATACTCAGCGTTACAATCGCCTACGTTTAACTGACGGACCGTTATTTAGAGGACGTTATAAAGCTATTTTAATTGATCACGACGCTTACCTTTTACAACTGTCCAGGTACATTCACCGTAATCCTATCGAGACAAAAGAGCCCTTAGTAGCACAATTAGAAGACTATCCTTGGTCAAGTTATCCGGCATACATCGGCAAGGTAAAACCTACTGATGTGCTTGAACGCGAGACAATCTATAAGATGTTAGGTCACAAACAACAATATAAAGGTTATAGCGATTTTGTTATGCAAGGTATTGATAAAGAAACAGAAATGTTTCATCGTAAAGGCAACATGGCAGCCATTTTTGGTGATAAAGCGTTTAAAGAGTGGGTTTACGAAGCACTTTTGCCCGAGTTGGGCGCAGAGAGAAAAAGTCGGGTTGTACAGCCGGATTTGACGATGCAACAAGTGACTGATGGTGTTGCCGCTTAAATAAAAGGGGTCAGAGTCATTTTAAGTGAACTATCCTCCTATTTACTAATAAATTAACAAGACACCCATAATAGTGAGCAACCCCAAAAAATAGTTTTCGAAAAATTAACAAGCCACCCATGATAAATACTTAAGCCCCAAAGATAATTTTAAACATCTGATTTTATTACTATAAACCTTTAACTGTAGGGTGTTGCTAGCCTGCTAATTGTCGGGTATTGCGGCGCAGCCGCGCTTTTAGCCAATAAGACCTGCGGGGTTAGGTTCGTTGAAACTAATAAACATGGCTGTCTTCATAGTAACTAATCTAATCAAGTGCATATGTTTGTGCATGGAATTTTACATCAGATTCTGAACCCCAACCAGGAATTGAAACTGCTTTAACTTCGTAAAAAGCAAAGGCACTAGAAGAGCTAATTAAAATTAATAAACCAGTGATGAATATCATTAGATTTTTCATTTAACTGCCTCCTAAGTCTAGATTTGTATATTGAACAAAATGGTTGCCATGCTCTTCCTGATGAGTTCTAAGCAATTGCAATAAAATTGTTGATTCACGCTTTAGGATATCTACCTTGTACTTTTCAACGTACTTTTTATACGTAGTATGAAGTTTTATTTGCTCATTTGCTTCCGCCATCAAAAAATATGTTGCCGCTGCACGAATATCTGATTCGTCCTTTTTCGAAAATAAACTTACAATCACTTGTAAAGGGAACTCTTTTTGATCGGTCTGCACATATGTAATAGCGGCGTAATCAAGCGCCTTCGATATTTTACCATTAGCCAATGCATGTTGAAGTAATATAAAAGATGCAAGAGGATCATCTGAAGCCACCATACTCTTCCATAAACCCATGTCGTACATTTGAAATTTTATCGATTCGTATGCTTCAGAACCTTTGAATTGTAGGATGAAGTTTCTTGAAGTGTTTTCGCTCAGAAGAGACTCTGCTACGTCCTTAATGGAGTATGCTTTACTTGAAGCGTTCATAGTGAATATCAAGCAGCTTACTAATATTAATAACCTTTTCATATTATTCCCTGTTAGTGAAAACTGTTTAAAAACGAATATATTATTTTGCTATCGTCTAGTAGCAAAATAATAGTAAATCAACTGGGTAGTAAATTCTGCCTTTATTAGAATATATACACTTCATCGAAAGAGTAATATTTTTAACTTCAACCAGAATAAAAGGGGTCAGAGTCAATTTAATAAAAGGGGTCAGAGTCAATTTAAACAAATTAACAAGACACCCATGATAGCGATCACCCCCAAAAAATAGCTTTCGGGTTTATTACTATGGGTGTCTAGTTAAAGTATCAGATTATAAATTTAGACACGCACAAGTAACACTAAGGCTTATTCGCGTTCCAATAGAACACAAACGACACACTACCAAATCCCAAAAATCCTAGCGCCACGGGTGTGATAGAAGCGTCAATAAAACTACTTACAAAAATAGCTGCAGGTACGGAAATGATACTACTCAAAGACCCAATAATAGCGGCTCCTAGACCTGCCATATCACCTAAAGGCTGCATAGCCATAGCCTTTACATTGCCAAACAAAATACCGATACAAAAGAACGCACAAAATAATACAGAAACAAATTGCCAAAAAGGCGGAACCCCATCATAAGCAAAACATAAGGCCGTTAGTACGCTAGAAAATATCAGCCACCCCAGCATCGCCCCATTGCATAACTTGCGCATACCCAAACGCATGACTAAGTTGCCATTAATAAAAGATGCTAGGCCGATAGATAATGCCAACATAGCAAAGTACATAGGAAACAGCTCACCCGTATTATAGATATCCTGAAACAGGGTTTGAGAAGAACTGATATAAGCCAGAAATGCACCAAAAATGGTGCCAGAAGAAAGGGTATAAAACATTACGAGCTTATGGGAAAGAATGAACTTACTTGAAATCCACAATTGCGACCAACTAAAAGGTAAGCGCTTCTCTTTGGCTAGAGTTTCTGGTTGACGAGCAAAAAACCATAAGCCAATCAATGTCCCATAAACCAAAAATGATAAAAAAATATGCTGCCATGAAAACCAAAATAAAATAGTTTGCCCAAGAATAGGTGCCAGCATCGGCACTAATATGAACACCATCATAATGAAAGACATGACTCTGGCCATAGCTTCACCTTCGTACTTATCACGGATCACTGCCAGTGTTGCAATCCTGGGCCCTGAGACACCGAAGGCTTGAATAACGCGACCAATTAGCATCACTTCTAACGACTCAGCATTGATGCAAATTAGTGACCCGATAGCAAATACGATCAAACCAGAAATGATCACATAACGCCTGCCTCTGTCGTCAGATAAAGGCCCATAATAAAGTTGACCAAAAGCCATACCAACAAAGAATAATGAAACAATTAGATGGGTTTGACTAGGGTCTGTCACTTTTAGGTAAGCACCAATTTGAGATAGTGCAGGTAAAACTGAATCTATACTTAAAGCGACCAACGACGTCATTGTTGCCATAAGTGCCACAAACTCGAATAAACTAATATCGACCTTTTTTTTACTATTTGCTTTGCTATTTGTCTCGCTGGGAGCGGAGTGACGATTGGATGACATGCTAGAACCGGCAGATTTAAACGGCACACAGTTTAACACTGCCGATTAATAACGCTTAGAATTTTTAGCTAATTCTTTAAATTACTACTTATAAAAACAACTACTTATCCAAGAAATTAACAAGACACACATTGCGCCGAGATAAATCGGTAAAAAGCTTGGGGGTCAAGTTGCTCGATTAATAGGACTCTGAAGAAGGAATTAACAAGAAAGGAATTAACAAGACACCCATGATAAGAAAGGAATTAACAAGACACCCATGATAACGAGAATAAAAGGGGTCAGAGTCATTTTAAATAAACTATCCTCCTATTTATTAATAAAAAGAGGCTGGTTTAATGGCGAGAAGACTACGAGTTTCTAGTGCAGGAGTGCCAGAGCACTTAATACAGAGAGGGAACAATCGTCAGGCGACATTTGCTTGTG
>NZ_CAJXPA010000188.1 GCF_913058035.1 uncultured Paraglaciecola sp.
TGCACAAGTTTCTCAAAAAAGTTGCCGAGGGTGACTTTTCGGGTCGTTTAAAAACTAATAGCAATCAAAAAGATGAATTCACGCAGCTAAAAACTGCCGCCAACTTGATGGTACATGATATTTCTAGGGTCATTGCCGAGGTTGTTGATGGCAATAATACGGTGTTGAATATTCGTCGCCACCTTGAAAAAGCAGTGGCAGAACTCGCCGTAACCAGCGTTCAGGTAGAAACTAAAACTCAACAATCTACCGCTGCAACACATCAAATCTCTAATGCCGTGGACGATGTTGCCCAGCGCTCAGTGGGTGTCAGTGAAACAATACAATCTGCCTCTAAGAGTACACAAACAGGTGGCAAGGTCATAAACGAGTGCGTGGATTCTATGACGCAAATTGTTAGTTTGATTAACGAGACACATACAGAAGTTGAAGATTTAACCCAATCTAGCACTAAGATGCTGGGTATTATTGATGTCATTAATGGCTTGGCAGATCAGACAAACTTATTAGCACTGAACGCGGCTATCGAGTCTGCCAGAGCGGGCGAAGCAGGTAGAGGCTTTTCTGTTGTTGCCGATGAAGTGCGCAGCCTAGCCAATCGTTCAGGTCAAATAGCCGCTAATATCATTACTACTGTTAGCAATGTTAACGCTCAGTTTAATCATATAAAAGACAGATTTAGTGTCGATAGTAATAACGGAAATGAGCTTACTATTACTGCCAATGAAAATATTGAAACCGTCATTGCGCAATATAATGAAACCAAAGCGGCGCGCGATAATCATGCTCAGAACCTCAAAGAACTATCTTCAGGTGTTCGGAAGAAAATAGAAGATACGTTGGTGTCCCTTCAGTTTCAAGATCGAGTATCACAAATTCTAGGTCATGTTAAAGGGAATCTATCTCAGCTAACTGAGGACATCCCAAATCACGAAAATCTTAATATTCAAAACTTTTTAGAGCAAATGTCGACCAATTATACCACGACAAGTGAACGCGAATTTCATCATAAATTTTCCAATGAAGTCGCTTATGATATTGATGAAGAAACGTCTAACGATGGCGAAGTTGTATTTTTTTAGAGGGTAAATAAAACATGTCAAAAACCATACTTATTGTCGATGATTCAGCTTCAGTCAGAAGCGTTGTCGGAATCGCATTACGAGGAGCCGGCTATGATGTTATTGAGGCCTGTGATGGCCAAAATGCTTTAGATAAGCTAACGGGACAAAAAATTCATCTAATCGTAAGTGATGTCAACATGCCTATTATGGACGGCATAACCTTTGTCAAAGAGGTAAAAAAGCTTCCAGAGTATAAATTTACACCTATATGCATGTTAACTACTGAAGCCGGTCAAACAATGATGCAAGAAGGGAAAAGCGCAGGTGCAAAAGCATGGATTGTAAAACCTTTTCAGCCACCTAAATTATTAGATGTTGTATCAAAATTAATCTCATAAAGAACAGATTAAATATGTAACGCTTTATTAATTTTATTAACAGATAAATAGGAAAACAGATGCCGCTTAAAATAAGTCAAGACAGCATTGTTAAAGGTTTATGTAAGTTGACTATTGAAGAAGATATGACCATTTATTCGATTAATGAGATTAAAAACGACCTTAGTCGCGAAATTGAACTTTATCAAAAATTTGATCTTGATTTGAGTGGCGTTGAGGAAATTGATACCGCGGGTATTCAATTGATATTAGCGCTAAGGCGTGAGCTTATTTCAAAAAGCAAGGAGCTCGAGATTTCTGCAGTGAGTGACGTGGTCACTAAATTATTCAAAAATTATAGTATTAATAGCCTTTTTAATCTGGGAGATAACGTATGACCAACGAAGGATTACAAGTATTCTCAGATGAGGCAGAAGATTTATTACTGGTCGCTGAGAAAGCCTTACTTGGCTTAGATGATTTAAGTAATAAAGCGGAAACAGCAGAAGGGGTTAATGATTTATTTCGAACCTTTCATACTATTAAAGGTGCTGCAGGGCTCTTTGCATTAGACAGTGTTGTTGAATTTACGCATGTGGTTGAAAGTGTATTGGGTGATATTAGAGATGGGACCCTTCCCCTTGATAAAGAATTGGTTTCGCTATTCTTGTTAAGTCGGGACCATTTAGAAGTGCTAGTTGAAAGTGCTTTAAATGGCGTTGTTGACATCAGTGGGGCAATAAAAACAACAGATGACGCACTCATAGAGCGCTTAAATAAGTATTTGGGCCTTGATTCTGTTTTAGATGATTCGACAACACCCACCATTGAAAACACAGAGCAGGGAAACAACGAAGAGGTTGAGAATCAAAACTGGCATATATCATTGCGCTATGGAATTCATGCATTACGTAATGGAATGGACCCCATCTCATTTATCTCATACCTCAATAAAATAGGCGTCATTAAAAGTATCATTATCATGGGTGATGCTATCCCCATTTGGTCTGAATTTGAGGCTGAGAACTGTTACTTGGGTTTTGAAATAGCATTATACGCTCCCAACAGTAATAAGGCTGAAATAGAGGACGTATTTGAATTTGTACAAGATGATTGCAAAATCCGGATCCTGCCACCTCATAGCCATATAGAAAGATATATACAATTGATTGAGCAACTGCCAGAAACGGATTTACGTCTTGGCGATATTTTACTGGCCTGTGGTGCGTTGACAAAATTAGAAATAGACGGTGTCTTAAATATTCAAGATGTGATGATCGATGACGTCACTGTTCGTGGTGATAACACCGCAATATCTCGATTAGGGAACATTGCCGTTGAACAAAAAGTGGTGGACCAAACCATCATTGATGCTGCAATAAATAAGCAGACTACAAACAAACTTAATCGTAATAATGAACAACAAACCATTCGAGTTAACGCAGGTAAACTTGAAAATTTAGTGAACTTAGTGGGCGAATTGGTTATTGGTACCGCGAATGCCGAAACAAGTGCCATAGGACTTGCTGACCCCAAAATGAATGAAGCAATGGAAAACTTATTACGCTTGGTTGAAGAAGTACGAGATACGGCATTGGGATTACGAATGATGCCCATTGGTGAAACTTTTTCTCGCTTTAATCGTGTTGTCCGTGAAGTTAGTCGCGACCTTGGCAAAGAGATTGACCTGTGTATTAGCGGTGAAGATACCGAATTAGATAAAACCCTAATAGAAAAAATTGGTGACCCATTAATGCATTTAGTTAGAAATGCCATTGACCATGGTGTTGAATTGCCTGAAGAGCGAATAGCTTTGGGTAAACCTGCTAAGGGTATTGTCAATTTAGATGCTTTTCATGAATCGGGAAGTATTGTCATTCGGATAAAAGATGATGGACGAGGTCTGCAAAAAGAGAAATTACTCAGTAAAGCGCTTCAAAATGGGTTAATTCAAGAAGGCCAGCAATTAACCGATCAGGAAATATATCAACTTATTTTTACGGCTGGTTTTTCTACTGCAGATCAGGTTAGTAATCTATCAGGTCGTGGTGTCGGTATGGATGTGGTTCGAACAAATATTGAATCACTGCGAGGTACGATTGAAATAACCAGTGAACAAGGGATAGGCAGCAGTATCACCATTCGGTTACCTCTGACTCTGGCAATAATCGATGGTTTTCAAATACGTGTCGGAGACGGAAAATATATTGTGCCATTGGACATCATAGAGGAATGTCTTGAATTAGATGTATCACTAGGCGGTGAAAGCAATGGGGCGAATTATTTGAATTTGCGCGGTGAAATTCTGCCGTTTATGTATTTAAGTGAATTATTCGGTGAACAAAGAAACACATCTGAGGGGCATAGGGACGATATTATTGTCGTCCAATGTGGGGGTAAAAAAGCCGGTTTTGTTGTGGATGAATTATTAGGCGAACATCAAACGGTTATTAAGCCGTTGGGTGAAATATTTAAAAATCTGAAAGGCATCAGTGGTGCAACCATTTTAGGTAGCGGTGAAGTGGCTATGGTGATTGACACCCCGGCAATGATCAATCTGGTGATTAACGCTGGAAATGAACAATCTGTAACTTCTACGTTGTGACTTAAATGAAAAAATAGGCGGATAAAAAGATGCAAGAACAAATACAGAGCATCGAAGTGACTGAAGGTTTATCACAAACTGAACAGTACTTAACGTTCCAGATGATCGATAAATCATATGGTCTTGAAATTCTTAATATTAAGGAAATTATTGAATACTCAGAGGTAACAGAAGTACCTATGACCCCTGATTTTATTTTAGGAGTCATCAATCTTCGGGGCAGGGTCGTACCTGTAATAGATTTGGGTCTTCTTTTTGCAGGACAACCGGTGATTCTCACAAGGCGCACCAGTATTATTATTCTTGAAGTGAAGAACAGTGATTTGCAACTCGATATTGGTATCGCAGTAGATGTAGTGAATGAGGTGATTGACATTAATGCTGATGACATCGAACCAAGCCCCTCATTAGGCGATAAAATAAACACCGCATTTATCAGTGGAATGGCAAAAGTAGATGAAGAATTCTTAATTCTTTTGAATGTCGAAAAAGTAATGTCAGTAGATGATTTTACCATCATTAGTTCTATTCAATCTTAAATGATTGTTAGGACTAATATACGAACATGTGAAATGTTCATACTAGCAAACGTCTTTAATGAATGACGTTTTAACCGACGGGTTGAAGCTAGCTTTTACATTGAATCATCAAAATTTAAACTATTAGGAAGTAGGTTATGGACATACATCCATGTTTATCCATAAAAATATCAAGTGTGTGTTTAGCTTTTTATGCAGCGCAATACTCAAAAATAATTTTCTAAAAATATTAAGAGAGCTTAGGTCATGTTAAAAAATTTAAATTTAAAAACCTTGTTAATAGCAGGTTTTGGGTTGGTTATATTATTACTGTTAGTAGTATCGACGAGTGCATTATTAGGAATAGGTAGTTCAGGCACGGGTTTTAGCGACTATCGTGGATTAGCGAATGATTCTAACCTAGCAAGGAACCTGCAAACCAATATGATAGGCACCCGTATGCAGGTAAAAGATTTTATTATCAGTAAAGACGACAAGGATATACGTCAATTCCAAGAATATGGAGATGCGACCACCGCACTAGTTGATAGAGCAAAAATAGCTTTGTTAGACTCTAAAAGAGCTCAACTCATTAGAAAGGTTGAATCAGAACTTGGTGCATATAAAAAAGATTTTAGTACCGTTGTCAAATTGAACGAGGAAAGAGAAGACGAAGTTAACAATCGATTATATGTTAAGGCCATCAAAACACGTGAAATAATGGGTTCTATCATCAATAGATCCTACGGTGAGAGAGAGATCACCTCGACATTCCTTTCTAATGAAGCTCAAAAGCGGCTCCTACTAGGCCGTCTGTATGTTGTCAAGTATCTCCAAAGTAGCGACGACGCGGATTATAATCGCGCTATATTAGAACTTTCAACCAAGCTCCCTAAGGATGTGATTGCGTTGGAAGATGTCCTTTCGAATGAAAAAAGTAGCGATGAGTTAAGAGAGTTCAGTAACGAACTGGATCTTTATGTCAATTCCTTAAAAGCTGCCTATACCATAATACAAGAAAGCGACGAAATTATTAAAGTTATGTTAGATGAGCGGGGTCCACTGATCGCTAAAAATACAGATGAGGTAAAAGAATCTCTTAAAGACAGCCAAGCGCAACTTGGTAAAGAAGTTCAAGACAATAATCAAACTACAGAAAGTATAGTCACTTGGGTTTCATTAGTGGCAGTGCTTTTGGGCATAGCGACTGTAATTATTATTATCCGAGATGTGTTACACAAGGTAGGCGGAGAGCCTAATGTCGTATCCGACATAGCACGAAATATTGCATTAGGTAGACTGGATGTTGAACTTGATATGGATGAATCTAAAACCACAGGTATTTTGGCTCAAATCATTACCATGCGGAATAAATTAACTGAGGTTGTTGAGCAGATATTATCTAATTCACAACAAATATCAGCTGCCGCTATTCAAGTGAGTAATACCGCGTCATCTTTAAGTGGAGCTGCTAGCGAGCAAGCCGCAAGTGTTGAGGAAACGAGTGCCTCAATAGAGCAAATGGGTGCATCTATTGCTCAAAATAATGAAAATGCAACAAACACGGATACTATTGCCACTGTCTCAGCAGATGCCGCCAAACAAGGTGGTGAAGCTGTAAGTGACACTGTTGTAGCCATGAAACAAATAGCGGATAAAATTTCGATCATAGAAGATATAGCCTATCAAACCAATATGTTGGCCCTTAATGCTGCCATTGAAGGCGCTCGAGCCGGTGAGCATGGTAAAGGATTTGCTGTAGTGGCTGCCGAAGTAAGGAAGTTGGCCGAGCGTAGTCAGATAGCCGCTTCTGAAATTAGTAATCTAACCAAAGACAGTGTAGCAATTGCGGAAACAGCTGGCACATTACTTGAAAAAATGGTGCCAGATATTATTCAAACTGCAGGACTGGTTCAAGAAATTAGTGCTTCATCAGAAGAGCAATCAGCGGGTGTTGCACAAATTAATAAAGCGATGCAGCAGTTAGACGTAGTGACACAGCAAAATGCGTCAGGCTCAGAAGAACTAGCGGCAACAGCTGAAGAAATGCAGGCCCAGTCTAAAAACTTGACTAGTGCTGTCTCATTTTTTCGTATGAAAGGAACCGATTCATCTAACTCTGGTCAATTTAAGCAACCATCTGACAAAAACTCCTCATTAGAGCAGTATGATAATTCAGGGGCTAATATTGCAGCAGTTGATAAATCAAAATTTGAACGTTTTTAACAGGGGCTTGTGGTTAAGTTATGGAAAAAAATATATCTCAGCCAAAACCCTTAAAATCAGTTGCTGGCAACAATAGCCGGAAATTTTTAACCTTTGTGTTAAACAATGAGATTTATGGGATAGACATTCTTTCAATAAATGAAATAACCGATTTTAGTAATATTACTCGTGTTCCGATGGTGCCAGGTTATATTGCAGGGATGGTTAATCTTCGTGGCAATGTTGTACCTGTGATCGATTTGGCGCAGCGCTTCTCGGAACAACCTTCCGAGCGTACTAGGCGAAGCAGCATTGTTATCGTTGATATAAAGAGTAATGAACAAAGTTTGGTCCTTGGTATTATTGTTGATGAGGTGAGTGAGGTGATTGATGTGTCATTATTGGAAATTGTCCCGGCCCCTGAATTTGGTACCAAGATCCGTACCGATTTTATTCAAGGAATGGGAAAAGTAGACCAACGGCTATTAGTTTTACTGAATATTGAAAATATTCTAGCGATAGATGAGCTTTCTTTATTTTAAGATGTGTGTCGATTGATTTATGCCACAGGACACTTTGCTAAAAAATAAGTGTCCTGCACAAATATTTTCAACTGGTTAGCGTTATGAGAGGCGACTTTATCCGTATTGTCGCTTTTTTTGAAAATACAATAAAGAATATGTCTTTAAAAAGTAAAAGTTGGTATTTGAGCATCAATTAGTACGGTTTTGAAATTGATGCTATAGCATTGACTAAGTAGATAACGAGACGGCTGAAATAATCTAAATTTAAGTATTTGTTAAAATAATTTAAATAATTTAAATAATTTAAATAATTTAAAATGTATCAAATTTGAAATATGAAGCGTTAATAAACACTTATGAAG
>NZ_CAJXPA010000189.1 GCF_913058035.1 uncultured Paraglaciecola sp.
TTGGCACAAAGTTCTCCTTCAGGTTTAACACTCGACTGTCCGGTATTAGGCTCGAAGCTGCAAGTCAACTCTGTCCTTATCAACTTCTGCAATTGGCAAATTATAACCAGACATAACTAGCTCCTGTACCCAAAAACAATACACTTTTTCACCTGCTTTTCCTCTGTGCTCTCTGCGTCCTCTGTGGTTCAAATTCTTTTGCTTTTAACTTTTCCCGTGAATCTGACTTTCCCATAGGGCGGATTAGCTTTGTTCAGTTTTACTCTCCTACACTTTGTTACAAACGCTGCATCTTGATACGTATTTTGTGTTTGGTTAAAAATATACTGCATCGGTACTCAATTAACTAGGAAGTAAACATGCAGTCTTCACACATAAAAAAACTATCATTTGTTGCGATATTGTCAGTCGCGTTTTCATCATTTACTCACTCTGCAGATATTGCTCGCGAATTGCGCAGCAATGCAGATAAAAATAGCGTTCCTGAAAATTTCTTCGAAATAGGCATAAATGCAGGAGTGGGTATTGGCTCATCTTTGACTGAAGAGGATGGCAAAGAAACTGGCTTTGGCATTAACGTGAGTGGCAGTTACAACTGGAATGATTTTTTCATCGATGTAGGGATGGAAACGTCCGAACCATTGAGCATCGGCTATAACGCTTACAAAAGTGAAAACTGGTCTTTTGACTTAATGTTAGGCGCCACAGGTGGTGGCATATCTAAAGACACCGACGATCGATTTATCGGTATCACAAAAAGACAAAGCAGCACTATGTTAGGCGGACGCTTAACGGGGTATTTTGGACAAAACATTTTGCAAGTGTCAATTAAGCATGATGCCAGGGGCAGAAGTAAAGGTACTGTTGCATCGGCCTTGTTAGGGCGCAATTGGCAAGTTAATGACTGGAATTTTCATGGCCTAGCAGGGCTAACTCTGGCGGATGCAAAATTTAACGATTATTACTTAGGTGTATCAGACGCAGAAGCAGCCATAACTGACTTTGAAGCATACGATGGCAAAGCTTCAGTGAGCTTTAATTCATCAGTAGGAGTCACTTACCCTATTTCTGAAAGTTGGGAGTTTCGGGCAACCGCTCATGCAGGCTCAAACTTTGGATATAACGACAGCCCTTTATTTAGCAAAAAGAGAGACTTTTATACGGGTATTAGTTCCAGTATTACCTACGAATTTTAAGAATATAAGCAAAATATGACGCTTGTTCATCTTTATCACTTAAGACTTTGCTGAACAATACCTCGAATAACTTGTGGCTGCTTGGAAAACAAACAGCCACTTAAACATAAAAGAATATACCCATGAAACTCTCACCATTTTCGAAATTACCCTTTATCTGCTGCATCACAATGAGTGTGTGCCTAAGTGCTTGTAACAATGATAAGGAACAAGCCGATATTCCAATTAATAACATCGAACCATTAGTTGGCATTTGGCAGGCACCCGCTTATGGCTATGCGCTGGATATGCAGGCCGATACTCATCAGTTATATCAGTTTACTTCAGAGTCTTGCCAAAAAATTGAATTTGATTTCGATCATGATGAGTTAAAAAGCAGTATGCAGCTCAGTGATGACAATAACTCTATTGTTAACACTTTTACTGGTGCCAAAAATCCTGGCATCGTGATGAACAAAGAAAATAGTTTGCCCGATCTTTGTGTGAACGACTTAACAGCCAATAAAGGTGATGCTAATTATCAATTTGATGCTCAGCGAGATTTTGAAATATTTTGGCAAACCTTTAGTCAATATTATGCGTTTTTTCATATTGAAGATGTAGATTGGGTTGAGGTGTTCCAATTAGCAAATGGCCAAATTAGCCCCCAGACCACTGAAGTTGAATTAGTTGAAATATTAACTGAAATGGTTGCCCCCCTAAATGACTTCCACGTGCAGATCGGCAACGAAGATTTAGATATCTCCTTTTCGGTGCAAAGAAAGGCCTCATTATACGCAATAGCGCTATTAGACTTTATCTCAACCCAGCAAGTAGAATTACCCTTTGGGCAAGAACAAGAAGAGGCCTTTGAAATTTACTTTGAAAATGCAGAACAACAGTCTATTGACGCCATTTTGAGCCATGTTGTGATGGACTCAGAAATTGAAATGAATGATAACGAAACAATGTTTTGGGCAACATTTGAAAATAATATTGGTTATCTCAATGTGACCACCATGGACATAAATGAATTCGGTGATAACGATAATAATGTCGCACAAAATAAAGTAATATTGACCGAGACCTTGGATGAAGTTATGCAGTACTTTGCTGATGTAGATGGCGTTATTATTGATGTGCGAAATAATGATGGCGGAGATGATTTTGTGAGTAGGATGATCACTAGCCGCTTTATCGATCAATCTTTACATGCGTATAGTAAACAGGCGAGATTAAGTGATAGTCGCACCCCACTGCAACAAGTTTTTATTGAGCCACAAGGTGATACTCAGTTTCTTGGACCGTTAGCAGTGATGACCAGTGCATCCACCTATAGTGCAGCTGAAATCTTTGCAATGAGCATGCGTCAGCGAGCAAATACCGTTTTAGTCGGCGAAGCAACCGCAGGTGGCTTTTCTGATGGTCTCAATAAATCACTACCTCATGGCACAATATTTAGTTTGTCGAACGAATTTTACCTCACACCTGATAATGAAGAGTTTGAAGGGGACGGGGTGCCTGTGGATATTGAACAAGCATTTTTTACCCTAGAACAACGAGAGCAAGGTAATGATTTGGGTTTGGAAAAAGCGCAAGCGTGGATTATTCAGCAGTAATGATGGAGTGCGTTTCAGCAACACGTGAACGCTAAGTACCCTTCACGTGTTGCGATCAATCGTTGCTTTTAAACATTTCATTCTTCGATTAGAATAACTTTATTTGATGAGTTTGAATATCGCCACATCAAACAATGCTTCACCTGCACAGTCAAAGTATATTGGCTCAAAAACAGTGCTGTTGATAATGCCAAGTGGGCTAGGCCCTTAAAAATGGCATTTAAAGGTTAGATCTAATGAAGGTTAAGCAGCTGCCGCTTGCTTTGAATGATAAATTGCTACATTTTGTTACAAAAGCTGCATCTTGATACGTATTTTATATTGAGTTAAAAATATACTGTATGGGTGTGCATAATTATGGAAGTAAACATGTGGTATTCCCCCATAAAAAAACTATCACTGATGGCGATATTATTAGTCGCATTTTCATCATTTGCTTATGCAGCGGATATCGCCCGCACATTACGAACCAATACTCAGGATAATAATGATCCAGATAATTTTATAGAGATAGGTTTAGGTGCAAACGCATTTGTTGGTTCGTCATTCACAGATTCAGATGGAATATTCGCTGGCCCGAGCATTAACCTCAGTGCCAGTTACAACTGGAATGGCTTTTTTATCGATGTATTGGCTGAAACAGCCGAACCTATAGTCATAGGGTATAACGCTTACAACAGTGATAACTGGTCTTTTGACTTAGTGTTAGGCACAACTGATGGTGGCGTATCTGAAGACACCGACGATCGTTTTATCGGTATCATAAAAAGACAAAGCAGTACTATGCTGGGCTTACGATTAACGGGCTATTTTGGAAAAAACATTCTGCAAGTATCTCTCAAAAATGATGCAAGGGGTCGCAGTAAGGGTACCGTAGCGTCTGCCCTGTTGGGACGCAATTGGCAATACAGAAATTGGAACTTCCACGGCTTAGTTGGCCTGTATTTAGCCGATGCAAAATTTAATAATTATTATTATGGCGTGACAAAAGAAGAATCGGCAGTAACAGGGATACAAACTTTCGATGGTGAAGCTGCTATCACCTTTAACTCATCTATGGGTGTCACTTACCCCATAAGTGAAAACTGGATATATCGTGCCACTGTAGGTTTTGGTTCAAATTTTGGCCAAAATGATAGCTCTTTATTTGAGAAAAAAAGAAATTTTCATATCGGTATTCATTCCAGCATTAGTTACGTTTTTTAAGTGAGTATCCGGACTATGATACTCACTTATCAGAAACACTTAGCGTCATTTGTTTTTGGCTTTACTGCAGCGGTCTGCCTATACACGAGCAGCACTTATGCTGAAAATAATAGTCCCAAAGAGAATGCACTTGTCGTCACCCCTCTTCGTTGTGTCGCCTTACGGCAAGGGCAAGTTTGCTATCAGGAAGTCACCTTTAGATGGCATCAGCCAGAAGTGGGTAACTATTGCCTAGTGGAGTTATCTAGCTCTGACAATATAAAATGTTGGTCAAACGTAAAAACTGGCGAAGTAGACTTTGACTTTCAATCTGATAAAAGTTTGACTTATGGCATCCGGAAAACGGATGAACAGACTAATCTATCCTCGGTACATATCACAGTGTCGTGGGTTTTTAAATCGTCTAAACGCCCTAAAGCTAGTTGGAAATTATTTTGATTGAAGAGCCCGACCTACCCCATATTATGTTAGTTGAAGACGATATGTCGCTGGCAGAATGGTTCAGCGATTATCTGACTGAACACGGTTATATGGTCACTTTAGTAAACCGTGGCGATGTCGCAGTTGAATTGATCAAAACAGATAACCCTGACCTAGTATTGTTAGATATCATGCTACCAGTAAAAGACGGCTTTGATGTGTGCCGAGAAGCTCGCAGTTTCTATCGCGGACCCATTTTAATGATGACGGCACGGGATCAAGAAATGGATGAAGTGTTAGGCCTTGAATTAGGTGCAGATGACTACGTGACTAAACCCGTCAAACCCCGGGCATTGTTATCCAGAATAAAGGCCTTGTTGCGACGCTCGAATAACCAAAGTGAGGTTGCAACCTCAAGCGAAAATCATATACAGCTTGGACACTTTCATCTTGACGCTAATTCACGCACAACGAAGTTAAACGATGAACCAGTAGCCATTTCATCTAATGAATTTGATGTGCTTTGGCATTTAGCCCAATCAGCAGGCCAGGTGGTAAATCGAACTGAACTTGTGCATCAACTCCGTGGCTTTGATTACGACGGTTTTGACCGAAGTGTCGATATGATTGTGTCCAGACTGCGCAAAAAACTCGGCGACGATGCGAACAACCCTTTTAGAATAAAGACCATTTGGGGAAAAGGTTACTTGTTGGTAGCTAACGCGTGGTCATAGGATCTGTTGAACTGTTATATGTCGGTGAGATATGAAAAAACTCACACTCTCCTTAATCGTTGCGATATTGACCGCCATCATTTTTTTAGGATGGGGACTGGATACATTTTTTAATGAATACCAAGAACAAAAAGACACGGATGAATATAGTGCCTATCGAAAAATTATCGCACCACTGGCCAATACCCTAGACAAAACTGACAACTTTGCACAATTCGTCACAACTTGGCAAAACCAAAACCAACAACAACTAACGCTTACTCCTCTAGCAGAATTCCCATTACCCGCCAGCCTGCGTGATAATTTCAGTCAAGGCGAACCACTGGTTTTAGAATCAGAGGAGCTGATTACAGTGAACCAGCTTTTGTTGTCACAGCAGCAAGTATTAACTCTGAATATCCAGCAACAATCCAAACAAGAAGGCAACTTAACTTTGCAAGTTGCCTTAACCACAGTATTTTATGCAGGCATTTTACTGTGTGTATTTATATGGCTTTATCCGCTGATAAAGCGATTACGACTACTCAGAAGTACAGCAAAAAATTTTGGAGAAGGTGATTTTTCTGAACGCATTCATATTTCGTCTACATCTTATATTGTTGATATTGAAAATGAATTTAATCGTATGGCAGAGAAAATAGAAACCTTAGTGGAAGACAACAAATTATTAAGCAACGCCGTGTCACATGACTTGCGCACACCTTTGGCTAGGCTACGTTTTGGTATTGAGGCCTTAAGCGAAACCAATAAACCCGAAACCAAAGAAAAGTATATCCAACACTTAAGCCAAGACATCCAAGAAATGGAAAACCTAGTCGGTGTATTGCTTGATTATGCCCGGCTCGACCAGAAAATGATTAACGTTGAACGTTTACCTCTAAATCTAAATACGCTGATTGAAGGCTGTGCCCGTAATCTCACTTCAAGCGATTCATCTGCGGTATCAATTGATGTTAGTGGGTTGTCCAAAATTCAGATTATCATCGATGGTAATGAAAATTATCTGTCCATGTTAATCAATAATTTACTGTCTAACGCACAACGATATGCAGTTAAGCATGTTCGAATCACCACTAAGCAAACAACTACTAGCTTGATTATGTGTGTTTCTGACGATGGCCCGGGCATACCTGTGGAAAAGCGTGGGGAGATATTTAAACCCTTTATTCGAGGTGAAAATCAGATCGAACAAAAGGGTTATGGTATGGGCTTGGCAATAGTCGCTAGGATAGCCGTATGGCATGGCGCGCATGTTGTGATTAGTCAATCTGACGAGCTTGGTGGTGCGAAATTTACTATAACGTTTAAACGTTACAATAAATAATCACTAAACTTTCTTAACAAACTCAGACTTCAATTTCATGGCTCCTATACCATCAATTTTACAATCGATATCGTGATCACCATCCACCAAACGAATATTCTTCACTTTAGTACCCACTTTAACAACAGCAGAAGACCCTTTTACTTTGAGATCTTTGATCACCGTAACAGTGTCACCATCGGTAAGCACGTTGCCGTTTGAATCTTTGATAAACTTTTCGTCTGTTTCAGCTGACTCAGGTCCTCCGTTCTGGGGCCATTCATGTGCACATTCTGGGCACACATAAACATCTCTATCTTCATAAGTGTAAGTTGAACCACACTTAGGGCACTGAGGTAAATCGCTCATGAAAAAATCCTTACTACATTCTTATAAAAAACAGTTAGCGATAATTATCCGTGCTTTGCTGGACGATTGCCAGCTCCATACGATGGATTTAAATGAGGTTAGCTATGAAAGTAAAAGAATAAAAAATTGATTAGAATAGTTATATCACAGTGGTTTTGTCTTTGTGCTTAATACCTATAATTAAGCTTGTTGTCGTATATAAGTGGCAGTACTTGGTGCGATCCCTAGGTTACCTTTGTCTCTATTACCTAACAAAGAATTGATCACTGCTAACAAAGAAAAGTGATGTATCGCGTGGCTAGAAACAAATACTAATTCGCGGGCTAAGGTCGATTTAGTCTGGGCATTTTGAGTTTCTTTAACAGAAGTTTCACAGACTATATTAAGGGGCATATCAGCGTCTAACTGATTGATCTCTTGTAACCATTGCTCAATCTTTTTCCATTCTAACAGAGCAGCTTTAGGACAAGTTTCAATACTAGAGTAACGATTTCGTCTATTGTAGTTAACCAGACCTTGGTTTAGCCCATCTTTTAAAGCCGAATAATGGTCCAATATATGGCGAATATGTGTACCAGCGCTACTAGCAAAATGCGGTTTGAGCACCACTTGATAATTTTCAGCAGTGAGACCCAGCAAAAATTCCTTAGCCTGTTTAACCGTCTCTAATTGGCCTTCAAGTGTTACAGTGTTATTGAGCATATGCTTCCTGTTTTATTATTGATTTTATTATTCTTCATTAATGACCTCAGGCACTGAAATTAAATTTCATTTAATTTTCAGCATTACAATCATTTGTCCGCCAAGATGAGGTTCATATTAATGC
>NZ_CAJXPA010000190.1 GCF_913058035.1 uncultured Paraglaciecola sp.
TGTCTATAGATAAACTGAGTTAAGCCTACTAGCTGGGTGATTGTTAGGCAGACTATTACTATCCTTCTATAATTCTTGTTATTAATCAATCGCAAGGGGGCAAGGTAACAAACAATTAACAATAATGAGGTTATGGTAAACCAGTATCGTTCTGCCCCTCCAATAGTCATCACAGAAATTAAAATAGCAGCAGGAAAAATGCTAAGGATCAAGGGCATTAATATTTTAAACTGAGTAAGTATCAAAGCCAAAATCGCTACACTTAATATCAATGCCAGCATATTTCCAGCGGGTAGGTTAACAATATCGGCTAAAAACAAACCAGGGATAATGTGATTTGGAACATGATAAATAGCATGCCAAAGAATGTTCTGTTGGGCTGTAGTCAGGATTTCAGAAATAGTTTTATAATCACTCATTGGGTCTTCAATGACCTTTTTTGTGATCATTTGAATTTGATTGACACCGTCTAGCCCTAAGTTGCTTTTGTCTATGTCAATATTTGACATCATCCACAACACAAAGGGCACACAAAAACAAATCGTAAATGTTAGTCCCTGTTTAATCGATGATAGCGAAAACAACCCTCGACGCCATAAATAAGGCAAAGGAGCTAAGAGTAACCCTACAATTGAGCCCTTCAACAACATGCCAAGACCAACAATCAAACCAACGCCTCCCAATTTTAGTAAATTGGTACTAGATGCTTGAAAACTTCGATCTATCAGTAATAAGGACAGCATTACCCAAGTAAAGACTGGTATTTCAGCCATGGCTATGCGACTGAAATGCCAAAAGTAGGGGTTAAGTGCTAGGAGTGTAACGACCCAATTTGCCATCTTTTCATCGTCAATTAATTTTATTAGATAAAGGCGAGTCATCGCTAGCCCTAGAAGTGCTAGAAAAATTATTGTGTATTTAACATACCAAAAATTAATTGTCTCTCCACTCAATGCAACCGCTGGAGCAAGTAAAAGTGCCATTCCCGGCGGCCAAAGTGTATGGGGAATAAATTCATTGTCGTTTAGAGACCGAGTATAACCTCTCCCTTCGATTAAGTTTTTACTCAACGCAATGTAGCTTTCTGAATCATGACTGTTATAAACAGTGAAATCTGGACGTGTATTAGGGAAAGCTAGGTAGGCGGTACAAACAATTAACAACAGCCAACGACTTAAAACAATAGATTTCATAATCTTCTCAATATTTTAGTTGATCTGTTTCGTAAAATTGATTGGGTACAATTATCTACTTAACTCTGACGTTCTTCATATAGATTAGTGAGCCGTTTGACCATGACAGATACATCAAATAGTCGACTAAATCTTTTCTGACTAGCCGCGCCATACTGATTGAGAAGCACCTTATCATTTACTAGTTTTAAGATAGCTTGAGAAAACTCAATGGCATCGTCATTCGTGGTGACTATGCCATTTTCACCATCTGCTATCACTTCTTTGTTACCGCCAGCATCTGTTACCACGCATGGTTTACTTAACGACATAGCTTCTAATAAAGTCATCGAAGTACCTTCACTCAAAGACGATAACAAAAAAATATCCATTAAGGCCAAATAATGCTGCGGCTGAGGATCATAGCCTGGCATAAGTACGTTTTTTTCGAGGCCCAAAGTTTGTATGTGTTTGTTAATTTTTTCTCGTTCTTCCCCATCACCTACTATGACTAATAATGCATCGGGGTGAGCTTTTAAGACCAGTAAAAAAGCATCGAGCATCATTTTATGGTTTTTAATGGGGTCAAGTCTGGCGATTGTGCCAAGTACTAGACTATTGTCAGGGATTTTCAGTTTTTGTTTGAGTTCTAATGTTTTAACTGGATCAACGTTAAGAGGCTGGATACCATTATAGATCACCTCAATACGCTCTTTTGGCAAGTTTTCAAAGTCGACTAAGGCCTGTTTGGTTGCTTGTGAAATGGCTGTAATATGTTTGGTTATTCGAGCTAACCAAGGGTTAATTAGTTTGCGCTTCCAATTACTTGAATCAGGATAGAATCGTCCATGCTCTGTAAAAATAACGTTGGTTTTGGTGCCAAAGGCAGCCAAAACACTGTAAACCCAGGGGGAATATTGGTGACAATGCAGCAGATCTATATTGTTAACTTTAAGATGCTTACGAATCGCGAATATTAATGATATATCAAAGCCGGGTTTGCGCGCTGTGGCTGTAATAGCTAAACCCGCATTTTGCATTTCAATACCCCAGGGACCAATAGGGGTCTCGATACAAAATATCGACATATCAAAAAGGTCCGAATCTGAGCCTTCAATCAGGTTTTTAATCACCATTTCGGTACCGCCTATGCGCATGTCATAGGTAAGGTGAAGTATTGACGTCTTACTCATCTGCTGCACTTATGGTCTTTAGCCAGACTTTAGGCATGTGCATATTTTACCCACCACATTTCAAACATTAACATACTCCACAACAGTGCACTGTGGTCGGCGTTACCATTTTGATGTTCTTTCCAAAGCGTCACCACTTGGTCGTGGTTGAAAATACCTTTAAGGCCTTGGGCTTGTTCTATTAAATAGCGTTGGGCTAGCTCTTTAATTTCATGTCTGAACCAGCTTGCCAAAGGAACAGAAAAGCCCATTTTTTTCCGATATAATATGTCATCGGGTAACATAGGCTTAAAGGCTTCTTTTAGAATATGCTTTTTTTCGCCGTTTTTAAATTTCATTTCTGAAGGCACAGTCGCAGAAAACTCTACCACGTCTTTGTCGAGTAACGGCGCTCTAACCTCTAATGAATTGGCCATGCTCATACGGTCTACTTTAACCAATATACCGCCTGGTAAATACGTTTTCATATCGGTGTAGAGTATTTTGGCTAGATGATCTGGGCCGTCTGACTTTTCATAAGCGTCGATAGTAATTTTAGATGGGTGATAGTCACCTAGCTTTTCTTTAATGTCTTGTTGAGCCAACTTTTGCCACTGTCTGTCATCTATCTGTGAGTTAGTAGTATAAAAGCCCATTGCTGGTTCTTGACTTAAACTGGTAAGCAGCGATTTACCTTTGCGAAAAACAGTAGCATTACTGTTAGATAATAAGTCTGCGAACTTTGGAAAAACGTATTTGCGTATAAATTTAGGAAATTTATTGCGTAAACGATTCTCTGTTGCGTCTTTTGTGTATTTTTCATAACCGGCAAATACTTCATCGCCACCATCACCAGCAATGGCCACTGTGACTTGTTGGCGAGCTAATTCGGATACAAAAAAAGTAGGGACCAATGAAGGATCAGCGAAGGGTTCGTCAAAATAGGCGACAATTTTTTCTAAATTATCAGCAACATTTTGATGGACCGTAAATTCGTGGTGATCAGTTTGATATTGATTCGCTACTTCTTTGGCAAATTCAGTTTCGTTGAATTTTTTTTCGTCGAAACCAATTGAACAGGTGGTAACAGGTGTTTTACTGTTAGTGGCCATCATGGCTACCACACCACTGGAGTCGACACCTCCACTTAGAAATGCGCCTAGTGGTACGTCACTCACCATACGCTGTTTGGTGCAGTGTGTAGCCAGGTCTCGGAGTTTCTGTGTTAAAACTACTTCACTTTCATCGCTGGTATTTTTAAAGGATACATCCCAATACTGCTGAATATTAACACCCGATGCATCGATGGTCATATAGTGAGCGGGTGGGAGTTTATGAATGTGGGTAAAAATGCTTTTAGGGTCGGGGATATATTGGTAAGCAAAAAAATCGTAAACCGCATCCAAACGAATATCTCTTGGTACATTGGGTAAGGTGAGTAAGGCTTTTATTTCTGAAGCAAAGGCAAACTGGGTTTCAGTTTGCAGATAGTATAAAGGTTTTTTGCCCATACGATCTCTGGCTATCATCAGTTTTTCAGAGGTGGTGTCCCACAAAGCAAAAGCAAACATGCCGTTTAACTTGCTTAACATTTTTTCGCCTTCAGTGGCATAAAGTGCCAAGATAACTTCTGTATCTGTATGGGTTTTAAACGGGTAACCTGCGGCGCTTAACTCGTCTCTTATTGCTTGGAAATTATAGATTTCGCCATTAAATACGATGACGTATTTGCCATCGTGGGAGGTCATAGGTTGGATACCGGCATCTGACAAATCTATAATCGCTAACCTACGATGAGCTAGACCGACATGCTCGTTGATGTGTTCGCCACCCGCATCGGGGCCACGGTGATAAATGCTATCGCCCATTTTTTTCAGCGTGTCTTTATCACCCATATTTCCTGAAAAATGAGTAAAACCAGCAATTCCACACATTACATTAATTCCTGTTTTTAATTAAATATTCAATAATTTATTTTTATGATTAAAGACTTATATGTTTACGAATTTTAGGGCCAAGCATTGTTGTGAGACCAAGTGGTAATCTTGACCATATTTTTTCAACCAAATTCCTAATTGTACTAACATTTCCGTCAGATTTACTGGCATCTAAAGTGTTACTTTGCGCTAAGTTTGACCATGCTAATGGCACTGGTTCAGCTCCCCATTGACGTTTGAACTTGTATGTCCCCTCATCATAGGTAGAGCGACCAAAGTCGAATTCGGTACATCCTAGATCACACACATGCTGTAACAAAGACCAATACAACATCATGTTAGGCGCTAACCTGTTGTAATCGGCAACGGTTGATGCCCAAGGAATGGATGTTTTATCTCCATTGCGCAGCACTATACCCGCTCCCACTGGAATGTCTTCGCTATAAACAACGGATAGAAATATGTTATGAGCATAATGTTCAAATAAAGACTGAAACCATTTTTTGCTATGCACTGGGGAGCCAAGTTTACGCATATTTATTGCAAATATCTGATAGAAGTCATCAATTTGTTTTTGACTATTATCGATACAATAAGTCAGCCCATTTTTTTCAGCTTTACGAATTTGACTGCGTAATTTAGATTTGAATCCAGCCATCAGTGCTGCTGAGTTCTCTGGTAAAACTAAAAGCATTCGTACTTTTCTACCAGCCAAATTTTCACTATCAGATAACTTGTATGAGTCTCGATATTCGAAATTGACGCCGCCGTCGCTGCGAAATTCCTCAAGAGACTTGGTGATTAAAGCTTGCTTTATTGTCTCATTGTCAGCCAAACAAAAACCTAAATCACAAAAAGGTAGGGCACAGTAAAGAGGTTTAGAAAAAGGGCGCTGCATCTTTATGCATGGCATAACCCCGACAACTTTTTGTGACTCATAGGCTATCAGACTAACATTATTGTGATCGTAAGCGCTATTCACAGAATTTACCCAAGCAAAGCTGTGGTAGGGTGAAGCCTGTGGATGACTTTCTACATATTGATCCCAATCAGCAAGCGCATGCTTAGTAGCAGTTGCAATAGTGAAACTAGTTGTTGTTTGCATGTTTATGATTTCAGTTTATCCGCGGCTTCAGAAATGGTGCAAAACTCTACTTCATAGTTTTTTTCTAAGTAACTGACGACTTGCTCTATTGACCCACAGAGATGATTAAACGCGTTACTTTGACCAAGCATATTATTCCTATTTTCCAACAAACTGGAACTATGCATGTACATATGGAGCACTGGGTAGCCCTTATCAATGGCTATGTCGCAAAGATTAATCATGTCTGCAACCGATGACAATTCTGGACATAAATAATTTTTTCTCATTAATCTTGTATGCCAAGCAAATCCATTAAATCGAGTCCAGCTAAGTGGAGGCTGAGTAAATAAATAATGAACTCTATTCCAAAAATCAAAATTTTCTCTGTTGAAGCCAACCGTTACTGGTACCTCAAACATGTTTTGCACAGTTGTCTGCTCAAGTGGTTTATCTAAGGCGGCCCAATAAGGTGTTGGCGGAGAACCAATGCAACTGAAAAACTCATTTTTGTAGTACGGGTAAACACTGGAGTCTACATTGAATCCATTTTGGAACAGTAGATTCATGACTTTCCCATCTATACCCCATCTACCGGATCTGAACGATTTAGGAGTGACATCAAGGGTTTGTTTGATTTTTGATACCAAGGCTTTAACTTTTGCTGCCACTTCTTCCACAGGTAAATTTATTACGTGAGATTGTGCTTCACCGACATCACCAAAGTAAGGAGGGTTACACCACGGATGCATATGTGCACCTATTTCGCAGTTTTGTTGCTGTATTACTCGTTGCATATTTTCAATTGATTGGGCTGTTTCTAGCACCGCATAGTCGACAAAATACGTAGGCCGAATATTGAATGACGATAAGATAGTATGGAAGGCTGGAACTTGAAGAATATTTTGCACATCTCCATGTCTTTGAGGAAAGGGACCAGACCAATCCCACTCTTCCTCAGTATCTATAGATAAAACAAATATTATTGGTTTTTTAGCTTGCTTAGCCTTATTCATGAGTTATGCCCAAACTGCTTGAAAATAGTGATGTATACTCTTGTGCCATTCGATTGGCTGAATAATACTTATACACATATTCTTGAGCATTTTTCGCCACTTTCTGAGCAATATCAGGATTAAACAAAATACTTTCCCAATGCTGCTCTAATGTTTTTTTGTCTCCAAGCTTCGCTAAAAGCCCTGTTTCATTATGCTTAATGATCTGATCAATACCAGGGATATCATAAGCCGCGACTGGGATATTGGCTGCTGCTGCTTCCATTAAACATCTCGGTATCCCTTCTAATGTGGACGTCATCGCAAACAGATCGAAGGATTTTAACAATGTTAATCGGTCGTCTCTAAACCCTAAAAATTCAATTTTATCTCTGCTTGTTAACGTTGCCGCGTAGGCTTCTAATTCTTTGCGTGCGTCTCCGTCACCCAGTAAGACTAAGCGAGTGTTGGGGTGTCTATTATTGATGTTATCGAATACATCTAGTAAGTCGAAAATGTTTTTACGACTGATCATTTGCCCAACAAAACCAATACGTTTTTCTTTTGGCGCTGTTCTTTGGGGCGTTAAAGTCTGTTCAACTTCTGACAAATCTACACCATTTTGGATATACACCGTCTTTGACTGCTTGACACCAATTCTTTTACAGTCTGCTAATAGTTGCTGAGACAAAGGCACCACAAGATCAGCAAATCGCATTGCTTGGCAACCTAACCAAATAAACAAACGTAGCTTGAAATCTTTAGCATTCTCAAAACCATGTGGTGTCACAATACATTTTATACCCGCTTTTTTAGCAGCTAAAACACCAATAATGTCTGACTTGTAACCGTGGGTATGAATAATATCGATTTTATTTTTGTGAATGAGTTTTACTAAATGGCTGATAGCAGCGAAATCAGCTTTATAGTTCATTGATATTTGATGGCAGGGCAATCCTAATTTTTGATATTCCTTTACCAGTTCAAGCTCTCTTTGCGAGGGTTCCATGGTGACAGCTAATTCACATCTGACTTTATCAGTATGCAAGTGTTTCGCTAACGCGAGCACCCAGCGCTCTGCACCATAAAATCCAGTAGGACAAATAAACTGCAGCACATTAATTGTTCTATCCACTAAATCGTTCCTACCCTTATCTGACAGTTATAGTTTTGAAAAGGCCTAAAAAAG
>NZ_CAJXPA010000191.1 GCF_913058035.1 uncultured Paraglaciecola sp.
ATGCAACACATTGGAAGAAAACCCGTATCTATTTCGGCTACCATTATGGGTGGATTAGCTTGCTTATTAGCCGCTGCGAGTATCGCAAATAGCCACTTTTCAGGATTGGTTATAGCGGCTTTTTTATTGGGCATGATGATGTCTGCGATCCAGCAAATTCGTTTTGCTGCTATTGAATCAGTCACTGTTGAGTTAATACCCAAGGCAGCTTCGACTGTGTTATTAGGCGGTTTAGTTGCCGCTATCTTAGGTCCAGAGTTAGTGACTTTTGGTCAACTGGTCACAGATCAAGCCTTTGTCGGCGGATTTTATTTAACAGCCTTACTGTTGCTATGCAGCTTACTTTTTACTCAAATTGATAATACACATGTTGTCACAGCAACGTCTGAAAATACAGGACGTAAGTTAACAGTGATAGCACGCCAGCCAGTCTTTATTTTGGCTGTTTCTGCGTCAGTAGTGGGTTATGCATTAATGAGTTTTATTATGACCGCCACACCTGTGAATATGCACGTGCATGAAGCCTACTCCTTGCAAGATACCAAATGGGTGATCCAAAGTCATATTTTTGCGATGTTTTTTCCTTCATTGTTTAGTGGTTGGTTAATCAGTAAATTGGGTACTTCAAAAATTATATACTTAGGTTTATTTGCCTATGTCAGCACTATTTTAATTGCACTGACTGGCAGCGAATGGCTTAATTATTGGGCTGCATTAGTGTTATTAGGCATTGGCTGGAACTTTCTGTTTGTTGGCGGTACGGTTTTACTGGCGCAAAGTTATCAACCTAGTGAAAGATTTAAAGTCCAAGGTTTAAATGAATTTTTGGTTTTTGGTTGCCAAGCTACTGCGGCGTTAAGTGCTGGTGTGTTTCTAAACCTTATTGATTGGCATGGTTTACTGATTGCTAGCTCTTCGATCATTGCGGTTCAATTGATCGTCATCACGTGGCAACAGATCAGACAAAAGCGACTTACCGCACAGCATTAACGAGTATTAGACAGCGAGAAATAAATATGGCATTAAAAATAGGACGTTACCGTCATTACAAAGGTAATGAATACGAAGTGATTGGTGTAGCTAAACACTCAGAAGATGAAACTGAATTGGTGGTTTATCGCCCTCTTTATGGTTCAAGAAGTCTATGGGTCAGGCCTTTAAGTATGTTTATTGAAACGGTACAGGTTAATGGAGAAACAAAACCGAGGTTTAAATATGTAAAGGGATCTGAAACGCTAGTACTTTAAATAGCGGCCGCTTTATTGAGCCACCTTTTTAGGCATATTCCAAAACACTTACACCATCCTCGCCTTATGTTTCAAAAACCACCCCCAAAACTATAACGCGAGATTAATTAACGCCATTCCTAGGCAAAAATCAATACAGTGGTTGTCCATAATATGCCTGCGAGGATTGCGGCATAGGTTGCTGGCACAATCTGCGATTTCACGTGATCCATTAAATCGCACCCTGTGGTCATCGAACTCAAAATAGTGGTATCTGAGATAGGGGAACATTGGTCACCGTATACACTGCCATTCAAAATAGTAGCGAAACAGACCATCATAAACAGTTCAGGGTTGTCTAAGCCTTGGCTCTGAGCAATGGTCCATGCCAAAGGTAAACCTAAGGGGAAAGCAATGGCATAAGTGCCCCAACTAGTGCCGGTTGAAAACGCGATAACCATGGTCATAAGTTGTAAAATTATAGGTAAACACCAAAACGGGATGTGCTCCCCCAAAGATTCAACCAAATAGATGCCGCCACCCAATTGTTTGCTCAGCACACCTATCGTCAGGGCAAACATCAATATAACAGAAGCCACCACTACGCCTTTCAAGCCATTACCAAAACCATCTAACACATGTTTAAGTGCCATTCCTTTTGCCAAAGCCATAAAAATAGATAAAAACAAAGCGCCTGAGAAAGCCCAATGAATTTGTGGTGAACCCGTTACAAAATATGAGCTAATAGCGATTATAATTAGACTCACTAAAGGTAATATAAACTCTAATCTATGAGCTGTATACCCTTCAGGAACTTGGCTTTCGTGTAACTCTTTAGCGCTAATCGGTGAAGCGTTAGGTGCGTCTAATTCGCCTGTTTCAGTCACTCGTTTGATTGCTTTTTTTAGTGGTGCGCCACTAAATGTGGTAATGTTCAAACTAAGCAATAAAGTGCCTAAAACAGCAAATATCGCGTAGAAACTAAAAGGAATGCTAGCAAAAAAGAACGCTATTCTGTCATTTTCTGTGGCTAAAAATGCAACCCCTGGAATGAACAAAAAAGCCTGTATATAGGCAGGCCAAGCATTAAATGCAATGATCGACGCAATAGGTGAAGCGGTAGAATCAACGACGTAACTGAGTTCCTCGTGACTCACCCCAGCCTTGTCCGCAATGGGTTTGACTGTTGTACCTACCAATACTGTACTCATGGTGCCTCCTTGAAAAAACACCAAGCCTAAAAACCAAGTGACAACCTTGGCTGAACGTGGGCCTTTTACATAATGTTGACTCATATGATCGGCAAAAGCCTTGGCCGCGCCTGTTTTTGCCCACATGCCCATTAAACCTCCGAGCAACCATAAATATAAAATCAAAATAGATGCAGCACTTGATGTACCTATATTAGGGATAAATACCTCATGGGTAATATCGAATCGCCCCAACATTACTGCACCTATCACTATTCCGGCAAATAATGCAACCAGAGGCTCACGAGTCATTAAGCATAAAACAACAGCTACTAAGGCAGGCAATAATGACCAAATGCCAAAATGAAAGTCGGCTTTAAGTAAAACGATGTCATCAATACCATTTTTATACACCCACTGCTGTGATAGAGAAGGCTTACTTTGTTGGTTATTCAGAATTGATTGTCTTAGAGGGGACTCAGTATAAGGTACAAGATTTTCTATCGTATTCTCTTTAGCGCTCGCGCGATAAACCAACTGTCCTAATTCATTATCATATGTTTGATATTGTAATTGGGTTTCAACCCAAGTTGGACTGATCTTAAAGTTAATAAAAAAAGCAGTTGCCAGACTGATCGCGAAAAAAATGAAGCTAATACGTTTTGTAAATTGAAACATGCGGGTTATCTTAACGGTCTTATATTTTTTATAGTTTGTAGTCTGTTGTAGCAAACGTCTAGGATTTACTTAATTTTAATCAAAGGACAATATTTATGCGTTCAAAAATTCTTTTAGTTACTGCGATCACCGCCTTTTTTGCAACTCATTCTGCTATTTCACAAAACAAGTGGGCCGATGCAAAGATAACTAGCCAACCTGTGAGTGGAACTGTACATATGCTAGAGGGCATGGGTGGCAATATTGGCGTATCTGCTGGTCCTGAAGGTATCTTGATCATTGATGACCAGTATGCTCCATTGGCTGAAAAAATAGCAGCCGCTATTAACAACATTTCAAACACAGAGATTAAATACGTCGTGAATACTCACTATCATGGCGATCACACTGGTTCCAATGCCTACTTCAAGGAAGTCAAAGGTAGTACTATATTTGCTCATGATAATGTGCGTAAACGTTTGGTAAAAAAAGAAGAACATACACACGCAGAACTACCTGTTGTTACCTTTCAACAAGGTGTGACCTTTCACTTTAATGGCGACACCATCAGTGTCATGCATATGCCAGCAGGTCATACCGACAGCGATAGCGTAGTATGGTTTGAAGAAGCCAATGTTTTACACCCTGGAGACTTGTTCTTTGAAGGACGTTTTCCTTATATTGATATAGATGGCGGAGGCACGGTTACTGGTTATATTAATAACGTAACTAAACTGATTGGGATGCTGAAAGACGATACTAAGATAATCCCTGGACACGGTAAGTTAGCTACTAAAGCCGATTATCAAAAAGCTTTGGATATGCTAGTTGATACTGCTTCCACGGTAAAAGGCATGAAAGCCAAAGGTATCAGTCTTGACGATGCGGTGAAGCGAGGTTTAGGTGAAAAATACACATCTTGGGCGTGGAACTTTATTACCGAAGAAAAGTGGGTCACCACTTTATATATTGGACAGTAACTAGAAAAGCTAAACCAATGTCACTAATTTACTCGACTGAACAACAGTATTTACAGATAAAAAATTGGTTTCGTAATTATTAGGAAATTTACACATGGGGAGGGCCAAATATGACCTATCCCATGTCTGACGAAAACTTTCTTAAATCTCTAACAGCTGAGCATTTCAAATCATTTTGTCTACTAAACGATGAGCAACAACTTGCCACACTTGGTCAATATTAAAGGCGCATAGTACATCATCACCTTGGACGCCTCGCAGTTAATCCCAAACACCGCGTTCAAGGATTAGCAAAATATTAACTACAAAAATACTTGAGCAAGCCTTTTTAGATCAATCAGCCAAAGGCACCTCTTTACTTGTGTTCAAAGACAATACTGCGGCGCACCAGTGTTATCAATCTCACGGTTTTATTGAAATAGAGTATCCTGAACAGTCTTTACCTGGAAATATGCAAAATTGTGTTTATATGGTTTTATCTGCAACAAATCAAAAGTGAATGTTATTTACTCTAAAAAATAAAATATATTGATTTTGCTTTTATATAATCTGTATTGTAGATATTCAACTATTAGTTGCAGTTTCCATGATAGATGAAAAAGTTTTTGGGCAAGTTTGAGCAATTTGTTTTGTCATCCATTCTTAATCTAAGTGACAACCCCTATTGCTTTGCCATTAGCCAATTACTCTCATAAACATTAAAACGTGATGTGGCAACTGGCGCACTGTATACAGCCTTAGAAAGGTTAGAAAAGTTAGAAAAAATGCTTGCTCACCAGTAAAATGGGTGAGAACACGCCAGAAAGAGATGGACGCGCCAAGGAGTGCTTTAAATTTACGGCTCGAGGGCAAAAGGACTTAAACGCAGTAAAGAGGCGTTAATCAATATGTGGCAGGGGTGAACTTATCTATCCAATATAAAGTGTGCAGCGAATGAATCCCCAAAGACTAATCGAAAAATTCCTGCATTGGACGTTACCAAATGAGTTGAAAGGTTCTGTTTTGAGTGATTTGGCAGGAGAATGTTGTTGTTTAGCAGAACAAACATCTTTAAAAGCCTATTACTGGTATACCCGTCAAGCACTTTTGACCAGCCTGCAATTTTTAACTAAAACTAAAAGAGGCTTAATAATATTTTTACTTGGAATAATTGTATTTGTTAGCATGACTTCAATGACCATGTTGATGAGTGGCGAAATAATGATGTTTGTAAATGTACCCTCATTTTTAATCGTGATTCCACCAGCACTCATTCTCACTTTCGCCGGCAGCTCGAAACAATCTCGCAATAATGCTTTTGGAGTATTGTTTAGTGAAGATCTAAATTTAAGTCGAGAAGAGTTAATCACAGCAAAACAACTATTTACCACCTTTGGAAATATGAATATGTTGATGGGACGCATCGGTGTCATCATTGGCGCTATTGCCATAGCTTCAAATATTGAGGCAAAGGTATTTAGCCAGATTTTTGGTCCAGTGTTTGCGGTTTGAGTACTGACACTTCTTTACGCAATATTGATAAAAGCACTGTGTTACGCAGCAGAGGCCAATATCCAATTTAAAATTATCAAAATGGCCTCTTAATTTACATATCGAAACTAAGGCGTTTTTGTGTAGCGCTTTTCACCCGCAATCCATGTTTCAAGCACTTGGGTTTTCCAAATATTTTGAGGTGATGTTGTAAAAATATCTTGGTCTATCAAAATAAAATCAGCCCACTTCCCTTGCGTTAATCCGCCTAAAATTTTCTCTTGGTGAGCTGCGTAAGCTGCATCCAAAGTAAAACCACGGAAGGCTTGTTTGAGTGTCACCGCTTCACTAGGTATCCAGCCACTGTCTGGTGAGTTGTTTCGATCTTGCCTAGTAACTGCGGCGTGTAAACCAAAAAATGGGTTGGAGAGCTCCACCGGGAAATCAGATCCGAAAGCCACGGGTGAGCCTTGTTCTAAGAAGGTTTGCCATGCGTAAGCGCCTTTTAATCTTGCGGTACCGACTCTGTCTTTCGCCATATTCATATCACTGGTAGCGTGGGTAGGTTGCATAGCAGGGATAATATTTAGAGCTTTAAAGCGAGGAATATCATCCACATTTACCACTTGAGCATGTTCAACACGGTTACGAAGTGACTTCCCACCCATTCGCTCAAAGCTATCAGCAAACTGGTCTAGGGCTAAACGGTTGGCTCTGTCACCTATGGCATGAAAGTTAAGTTGAAACCCCTTGCCCAAAACCAAATCAAATAGTGGTTTTAAATCTTGCTCACGGGTTACCAATAAACCCGTGTTATCTTGGGCATCAGAATAAGGTTGCAACAAGGCAGCTCCTCGGCTACCAAGGGCACCGTCACCGTATGCCTTAACACTTCTGATAGATAACCAGTCGTATTGGTCTTGCACGTGGCCAGTTTCTAATAGTTGCCTCAAATCCGCTGAGGTTGCCGCAATCATAGGATAGATGCGCACTGGTAACGAGTCTTCAGCCACACGTTTTTTGTAATAGTTGTACACCACTTTACCGATACCGGCATCATGCACACTGGTTATACCCTCAGAAAGCAAATGTTCGCCGGCAGCATTTAATTGCGCAGTTAACGTAGCTTCAGAAATTTTAGGCAGGTGTTTAAGCATTAAGCTTTCCGCATTATCAATTAAGACTCCCGTAGGGTTACCTTGTTCATCCCGCACAATTTTTCCGCCCGGAGGATCCAGAGTATCTTTAGTAATACCGGCTATTTCAAGGGCTTTTGTGTTAACCCAACTGGCATGGCCATCCACTCGAGACAACATTACAGGCTTATTATTGACATATTCATCTAACAAACTGGCAGTGGGGTAAGCCTTACCAGGCCAGAGCACTTGATTCCAGCCTCGCCCTGTTACCCAAGGCAAATCTTGCTGAGTTTTAGCATATGCCTGCACCATTTTTGCCGCATCTAAAGCTGATTTGCTTTCACGTAAATCAACTTGCAATAATGTTTCACCTAATCCCATCACATGACCATGAGCGTCGATGAGCCCCGGTAACAACACTTTATTTTCACCATCTATAAAGGTTGCATTAGGATATTTTTGGCGAAGCTCCTCTGCGCCGATAGCCACAACTTTTCCCGCATCAAAAACCATGTTTGAAAAATGGATAAGTTCTCCAGCATTATTAAGGGTATAACCTTTGACATTGCCAATATGGCTAGATGCAGCCAGCATCGACCCGCTGACAAAAAACAAACATAAAAAAGATACTATTTTCACAAATGCTCCCGCATAAACGTTTTACATAATTTGCACCAGATTTTTATTTGATGCAAGACTTGCACAATGATGCCCACTAATAAATCTGCTTGTGTTATGAGATGGCTATATAAAACATAATTTATGGCAACCGAGTCAGTGTGCAGCTATTAAT
>NZ_CAJXPA010000192.1 GCF_913058035.1 uncultured Paraglaciecola sp.
CCGTTATCTGTTCTCAGAGTCATTTGCATATTGCGAGAGTACTGGCCAAGTGGTACAAATTCATCATTGTTAATGATTAAATTAAACTGCCGACGTGCCTGAACAAATACTGTCCACTGACAAGCCATGCGTTACAACCGGCAAGTAGTGTTACCTAACTTCGATTTAGACAAACAAGTCCTGCGGGGTCAGGTTCGTTGAAAATCGATATGGTCATTGACATTGATTGACCAAAAGTTCAACGGCGGTTTATGGTACAAACTTCTCAGTCAGTGATATTACAATGTGATTCGTTATGGCTAAGGGAAAGAGAGCGAAAGCGGAAGACCAAAGCTGCATACTAATGACGTTTTATTCGACGCTAGCCAATATTATCGTTAAATCCGCTGCATTGACGAGTGCAAATTTGCGCTTGAAAAGTTCACCGCTTTCATCAAAGAACAAGAGTTCGGCACTTTCTGCCTTGTAATTTTGAATCATTTTATCTGTTGCTGGATAACCCGTGCGTGATACTAAATAATTTACGCTATCACCAAGCTTCGCCTTAGCATTATTAATTTCAATTGTCTGCTGATTACTCACTATTAGATTGAGATCGTAAATAAAAACCACCGACTTTTTGCCATTACCAATTTGATTCAAATCGTCATCGATTGGCGCCGGTAATGACCATATAAATGCAGTAACGAAAACTGCAATGAGTCCAATTATCAGGAGGGTCTTTTTCATAGCGTTTAACTTCTCATTATACTCTACTTAGCATTATACCAAATTCGAGCTATACCTTAGGAAAATAGAATATCACTTTTGCTGCAAGCAATTATGGTAGTGACGTGTTTTGGTGTTTGTCGATTGTATAGAAAAAACAAATAGCTGTTTATAACTAGCCAAGACTTACTTCGACCTCTTCTTGACCAATACGCGGCTTTACAATTTGGCCTAGTTCAGTATCTTCGAATTTATGAAGCAAGTCCGCATAGGCATCTGCTGGAATACAACAAAACTCTGGCTTATTTGTATTCAATACAGCCAAAAAAAATATCAGCCTGCTTAACAACTGCCATTGGGTTTTTCTTAAACTATGAAATGTTGATTGTATTGTCAGCAAGTATTGGCCTAAGACTCTGCATATGCTCGCTTCTCGATGCTGCAAAAAAAACTGATAATATATCTATTCAATAAGGTAAACAAATGAAATGAGCTTGCAAAAATTCTGAATCACCATTGGGCGTCATTTCGCTGAGAAATTTGTGGGTTTTTCGCCATGTTTCCTAGTGGCACATGGCTAACTGATAGAGGGAGTTGGTGTTGCAGGGTTTTAGTAGCAAAACAGTCATATTATTCTTCGCTAGTACGTCTGCTGTGTCTGATCTGCTGTCATTAGAATACCAACCATTGAATTACGACAAATATAATTTCATTCACCATTGGTTCAATTCCAATCTTTAATGCCTAGTTTCAAACTTTACTATACCTGGACATTTGTCAGGCAACAGACAGAGTGACTATGCTATGAGATGCAATTTACATCGATAAATTGCATTTTTTGACCGTTATCTGTTCTCAGAGTCATTTGCATATTGCGAGAGCACTGACCAAGTGGTACAAATTCATCATTGTTAATGATTAAATTAAAATGTCGACGTGCCTAAACAAATACTGACCACTGAACAAGCCATGCGTTACAACCGGCAAATAGTGTTGCCTAACTTCGATTTAGACAAACAAGAAATCCTACTTAATGCCAAAATACTGATTGTTGGGGTAGGGGGCTTAGGTTGCGCTGCTGCGCAATATTTGGTAGCCGCAGGTGTTGGCGAGATCACATTAATTGACGATGATAACGTCGAAAAAACCAATCTACAGCGTCAAGTGTTGCACGGTGAAGCAGATGTAGGCGTCAATAAATGTGTGTCTGCTAAGGCATCATTAGAACAACTCAACAGTGATAGTAAAATCAACGTTATACAAAAACGTCTTGAATTAGATGACTATCTTAACCTTATGAAATCACTAGATTTGGTATTAGATTGTACTGATAATTTGACTAGCAGAAATATCCTCAATCAAGTGTGTTATCAGTCACATACACCTTTGATTTCAGGCGCGGCAATTCGTATGGAAGGACAGCTGATGAGCATCGTGCCGCAACAAAATACTGCCTGTTATGCTTGTATCAGTACTTACTTTGGTGAACAAAACTTAAGTTGTGTAGAGTCAGGTGTGATGTCCCCTGTGGTAGGCATTATTGGTGCGATGCAAGCATTAGAAGCAATTAAAGTGTTGTGTCACTACGGACAAAGTCACGTTAATAAACTGATGCTGTTCGATGGCATGACCTCTACTTGGCAGACCTTTAAAGTGCCTAAAAATGTCAATTGTCCGGTGTGTGGTTAATCTGCATATTTATTTTCACTGTGCAGATGTTACCAATCCATATTATTTTTCTCACAATGTTTGCTGGGATTTATTGACTCAACAACACTAGTGCCATCACCAGCACTGCTTTTTTGGCAGCAATGTTGTCTGTCAATGTTATCTATCAATGTACTGTTATACACACATAATATTTGAACAATTCAATTCAATTCTTATTGACACATTATCATTTAGTTTCACTTTAGATCCTTTCAACTGCGCACATCAATTTGTCTGCTAATGCCAAGGCACTATCGATATTGAATTGACTCGACTCGACACGATCCATCATCCGCACTCAGCTCTAATATGTTTTTTCGCTATCAAGACTAGTTGGCTATGATTAATAGACGTGTATGTCACATGAAGTCTTTTGACTTGTTATTCACCTGAGGAAAGAAACCCAGTTAACACATACTCGAAGTTGTGTTGAATGAGTCGATAGTTAGGTTTGACGGTAACGGCTTAAAACGGTTCCAGAGACGGATCCACCTATGCACACCATGCATCATTAAATTTAGCCATTTGCAGTGCTAAATTTGTCACAATATTAATTTATACTATGTTTAATCATTATTTCGGGATCTTTCAATGAACCAATTCTCTCGCCGTCATTTTCTTAAATCGTCAGGCATTGCAGCCAGCTGTATAGCCATTTCTACTGCCTTGACTGGATGTACAAATGATACCCCCCATACACAACTCTCTAATGTTGAGTTTGAACATGGTGTAGCCAGTGGAGACCCAAGTAGTAGTGCGGTCATTATTTGGACGCGAGTCCAGCCAGCAGTAAAAGTCAATACAGCTCAATTAGCGTGGGAGCTAGCCAGTGATCGTGATTTCACTCAAATTTTACGCACAGGTATGGTGACCACACAACGTCATCAAGATTTTACTGTCAAAGTTGATGTGCAACAGTTAAAGCCTGCAACCGCTTATTATTATCGTTTTATCGGTGCGAATAATACCAGCCAAACGGGTCGCACACTTACGCTACCCGACAACAATGTAGAACAAATAAAATTAGTTGTGGTGTCGTGTTCTAATTATCCTGCTGGATATTTTAACGCCTATCATCATGCTGCACAGCTAGATGACATTGATGCTGTTCTGCATTTAGGCGATTATATTTACGAATATCCTATGGGAGGGTATGCCACCGAAAAAGCGGCTGAGATTGGTCGCGCCTTGGCACCAGATAATGCCAATGAAATTATCAGTCTAGATGATTACCGCAAACGTTATGCCATCTATCGCACCGATAAAGGATTGCAAGCTTTACACGCCGCCGCACCGTTTATTGCTGTATGGGATGACCATGAGGTGTGCAATGACACATATAGAAACGGTGCCCAAAATCATAATGATGGTGAAGGCGATTTTTTTGCAAGACGGGCCGCCGCTATTCAAGCTTATTACGAGTGGTTACCCATTCGCCCCCCATATGGTGAACAAAAACCTGAAATATACCGCAGTTTCGACTTTGGCAATCTACTTAGCTTGCACATGTTAGACACACGCGTTATTGGTCGTGACAAACAATTAAGCTATGACGATTACCAAGATAACGTGACCAAGCAAATAGACATAAAACAATTTTCACAAGACTTACACAATCCTCAAAGAACACTTTTGGGAAAAGAACAAATGTCTTGGTTACAAAAAACCGTGAGTCAATCAAGTAGCCAATGGCAAATGCTTGGTCAACAGGTCTTAATGGCTAAAATGCTGGTTCCGGTTGAAGTATTTGCAGGTGGTGATATTGCTGATGTTCCTGTGCGCATTGCCGCGCTAAAAAGCTTAAAAAACACCCTTGATGCAGGGGAGTCAATTACCCCAGAACAACAGCAACGATTAGCGTCTGTGATGCCGTATAATTTAGATGCATGGGATGGTTACCCTAAAGAGCGTGAAGATCTTTACGCCTTATTTAATGCTCAAAATAAACGCTTAGTGGTAGTTGCTGGCGACACGCATAATGCTTGGCACAGTGAGTTGAAAAATAGTGAGGGGAATATTGTTGGGGTCGAATTTGCCACTCCTGGGATCTCTTCACCAGGTATGGAATCATATCTAAAACTGACCAATGACAATGCGCCAATCGTGGCTGAAAATCTCAGTAGCTTAATTGCTGATCTTACATACTGTAATCTACATCAACGAGGATACATGGTTGTGACCATTACGCCAGAAAGTGCCGATGCTAAATGGCATTTCGTTGACAATATTCTTTCTGATGAATACACGGTGATCAATACACATCAAGCCAGTTACAAGGCTTGAATGAAACAGATAAACAACGAATAAACAACGGATAAACAATGAAGATGTTTGCGCTACATCCCATATTTTAATTGAATGAGCCTATTGGTATTTCACTATCCAAAACGAATAGGCTCACATCAACACCGCATATTTGCTGACCAAGCAGACACACATCCTTCAGCCAGATGACATTGATGCATGTTCTTCAAGGTGATTGTCGACTAAACATTACGCAGGGGTTATTTTAAAGTTAGCTTAAGATAGCTGGTAATATTAAGGGCCACTGCAAGTTGAAGTGTATGATGAAAAGTGCAGGCAGTTTGTTTTATATTTAACTTTGTTTACACATAAATCAGCTTAATTATATGTGTGGCTTGAGCCTCGAAACGACCATGTTAACTACTTTTATGAAACGGCCCACTCAATAAAAAAATATCCCCGTAAACGTTAGGAAAAAACCAAAATATTACATTGTTTGTTTCTATATGACTGTCTATTTCATCTTAATTCTAGAAGGGCTAAACCTAACCCCTAGTTATGCATAAATCAGCGTTTATAATATCAGCGTTTATAATATCAGCATCTATAAGTTATCGTTTTATAGGATCTAACGTGTTCGTTTTAACTTTAAATGATCAGGGTGTTTTTAAATCATTTCAGCAGATACAAGAAGAAACGCAATACCAACTTCATGCAAAATACATAGGATCCGTTGGGTTGATCCGGATGCGTTGGCGCGTAATCCTAAAAAAGCATTTCAAAACCTAAACGTAATCTGACAGGTCTCTGAGTGCCATAAGCCATCAAAGCTAGGTTCATATGCCTTTAGCTGGGTAAATATGAACAGGTGTGCTACATGAAATGTGGCTTGTTTATCTACCAAATAAAGCGACTTATCCCTTGCGCTGACACAATGCAGACTGTGTCAGCGTATATATCCTCAGCCTATAGCAATCAATCGTGCAAAGAGATTCAAGACACCATACGCTTGAAAGCGTTAGTGTGTTTATCAATAAGCTGATGCTTTAGTGCGCCCAAAATATGTGCACCTAAAACAATATATAACAGATAGGGAAGTAAATATTTATGTAACATTCCCCATACAATCGTACCTGTCTTACTAAAACCCCAAAGTGGCTCAAGTTCCCAAGCGAAGAAAAATGTTGGCGCACCATGGAAGCTGGTCATAATAAAGCCGGTAATGGGGATCATAATCATCATCACATAAAGAGCGATGTGTGCCAGATGTGCAAGTTTTCGCTCTTTAGAAGTCAGGGATGCATCTAATGCTGGGCGCTTCGACTGTCGGTTCCAAAATAAACGCACTAACACAAGGGCTAAAACTGTAACGCCAATGGTTTTATGAACCACATAATACTCAACGCGATATTCCGTGCCCTCGGGAATAATAGACGCGAATATTCCCATCGGTATCAATGCCAAGAAAAGGATCGCAATAGTCCAATGAAGAACACGTGATACTCGACCATAGCGGTCTGGCTCATTAGCGGCGCTAAGCTCTAATATTTCGGTATTTTTACTTTGTTTAACAGCAACAGCGAGTAAAGCCACCCCAGAAACCAATGCCATCATAGCCTGAATCCACAGTAATGCAGGTTTGGCTGAATCAAGCGGAGTTTGGTTGGGCTTAGGGTTCTCCAAAAAACCAGTACCAAGAACATAGAATAAAAACCAGGCGGCGATAGCAAAACAGCCTAAGGCTGCCAAAATGGTGCCAAACACTCGAACCTTTGGGGCGTTTTGATTTAAAAACCATGCTGTTAACACGGACGTAATAAGAATGCTAAGGGCTATCCAACTTTCTAAATGACCAGGTTGGCGTTCAGTAATTTGTAGGGCCTGTAACGCAAATGCACTTTGAGAAAATGCAAAACTCATTACCGCTAGGCATAATGCTCGTAATATATTCATGTTTTACTCCTTGGGGTTTTTACTCGGCAAGAAAAGTAGACAACATTCTCAACCTGGGCAAACAATTGCTCTAGAGCACTATATTATTTTAATATAGGTCTTTGATTATTATCTTATATGCAAGCAATCAACGTATTTTGAAGTATAGTTTTTAAGAATAAATTGATAAACACAGCATATAAGTCTTCTGTATTGTCTAAATGACAATAATCAACAACACCAAGACATCCAAAATTACATACCTGTTAAAATCAGCAAATTTCCCACTCTTTGAATCACTGAGGTTTATGATAGCGAGACGGTAAATCTATTTTCTTATTAATAAAGCTCTGATGTAGTCAAAATCGAACTCGATTGTTTGGCTCGCTGAGTTCGCAGATGTGACTTGCTACACTAGTTTGAAGGATGAAAAGATGAAAAGATGGAAAGATGAAAAGATGGAAAGATGCAAGGTTGGAAAGATGGAAGTATAGAAGTAAGGATAGAAAGTTGGAAAATTGGGGACTTGAGTCGTTATGTTGGTCTGTGATGTTTATCAATACTTAAATGGCCATAAAAACGCAGGTTTATAATGTATCTATTAGCAATTTAACATCTCAAAAAACCTCAAAATAAAAGCAATTTTGTAGGATAAAAGCGGCCTCTAAAACTTCAAACAATTTGATGAGCTGAATAAAATTGTCATTATTTAATATAGTTAGAGATCCGGCCGGTTCAAATTTTGCCGTAGATAATAAATTTGGTGGCGGCAATTGAGTCGCTTTAAAAGCTAAAGATATCGCCCATGATAAAAGTATTCAGCGGTGCGTTATTTGTGTTAAAA
>NZ_CAJXPA010000193.1 GCF_913058035.1 uncultured Paraglaciecola sp.
ATATAAGTACGAAGACAGAATTCTATATTGTCAATTATGAAGCATGAACTAGGGAAACAATAATGTATAAACCAAACATATTAAGCGCTGCTGTTGCAGCTGTATTAATGGGAAGCGGGCTAGCAAATGCCGCTGAAATTGAAAAAATTCTAGTAACCGCTACAAAGAGGGCCGAAAGTTCGCAAGATATACCTGTTGCTGTTTCAGCACTAACGGGCCCAGCATTGGAGCAGTTAAATGTCACCAGTTTTGACGACTACATTAAATATTTGCCAAACGTGTCTCGCGGTGGCCGTGGTCCGGGTCAAAACGAAATTTATATCCGTGGTATGGCTTCTGATGCAAGTACTATTTCCGTAGCAGAAGCACAGGGCAGCGCCCCTACCGTGGCACTTTACGTGGATGAGCAACCCGTTTCTGCTGGCGGTCGTAACCTGGACATGTACATTACAGATGTTGAGCGGATAGAAGTGTTAGCTGGTCCACAAGGCACGCTATTCGGAGCAAGTTCACAAGCAGGTACAGTACGTATCATTACTAACAAGCCACAGCTTGACGAATTTGCAGCTGGGTTTGACTTTAGTATTTCTAACACCAAAAGCGGTGATATGAGCAACTCCGCTGAAGTTTATGTGAATATTCCCTTGAGCGACAAGGTCGCTGTTCGTCTTGCAGCCTATAATGACAATCAAGGCGGTTACATTGATAACGTTTATGGCACTACAACAATTGACCCTGTTGTTGCCAACACAAATCAAGCGCCTTTCGGTGTATTCATTCCTGCAGACGGTAGCATATCCATTGAAACAGCAGATAACAGAGAGCTTGTTGAAGAAAACTTCAACGACGCTAGCTACCAAGGTTATCGTTTTGGCCTAAAATATGAAATATTCGAAGACTGGAGCTTGTTGTTGCAACATACAGCACAGGATTTGAATGTTGACGGTGTTTTTGACTACGACCCTGCAGTAGGTGATTTGCAAGTTCAACGTTTTTTCAAGGATGAGTTAACAGATAAAATAGGTCTGACAACTTGGACATTAGAAGGTCGCTTGAGTGCACTGGACCTTGTTTACACCGGTGGTTTTGTTGATCGAGAAGTCTCTCAAGGTATCGACTATACTGGCTACAACAACGTAGGTAGCTATATTGGTACTTACACATGTAACTACGATGCGTCTTATGTTGCAACAAAATGCCATAGCCCTATAAAAGCGTTTACTAACGAAATCGATAGTACTCGCCAAACTCACGAATTCCGAATTAATACTGATTCTGATAATAGAGTACGTCTAACAGCAGGTATTTTCTACGATGATCAAGAAACTAATTCAGATGGTACCTTTCTTTATCTAGGTACCGCTGATGCGCTGAATACCGGCAACCCTCAATTTGGTCACAATATAAGAAATCCGCTGGTTCAATCAGGTGGCGATATAAACGCGATCACATTAATTGATCCTACTGCACGTTTGCCAGGCGAAGGCTTTATTAATGACATTCGACGTTCTGAAGAACAGATTGCACTATTTGCTGAAGTAAGTTTCAACATAACAGATAAACTAACGTCTTCTGTTGGCTTGCGTGCTTATGAAATTGAAGTAGACCTTGATGGATGGGCCGGAGGCGGTTTTTCTGGACCAGGACGTAATTTAGATGTTAATGCTGCAGCATTAAAAAGTGATGATGTAATTGGAAAGCTTAATTTCAGTTATAAATATGATGAGGACATGCTTTTTTATGCGACGTATTCTGAGGGTTTCCGCCCACCTGGCGTCAACCGTGCTGGTGGTGAAGCAGCAAATAGAGCTGAATACGGAACCATACCAGAAGGCTTTGGTTCGGATGAAGTTGAAAATGTCGAATTTGGCTGGAAAACAGATCTGTTAGATGGCACTTTGCGCTGGAACGGTACTATCTATTCTGTAGATTGGACTAATATTCAGGTGGCTCGTTTTGACCCAACTAACTTAACCATAACGACATTTTTAGATAACTCTTTGGATGCTAAAATATTTGGTCTTGAAACCGACTTTATTTATCTTCTGAGTGATTCCTTAACAATGTTTGGAGCCATGTCATATAATGATACTGAAGTTACAGCCATTGGTTCATCCATCTTCGCAGACCAACTCCCGCCCTTAGGTAGTCCATTACCTTTAACGCCTAAATATCAATTTAGTTTGCGTTTACGTGATGAATTAGAGCTTGGTAGCTATTATGGTTTCTGGCAAGTTGGAATGGTTTATGCCGATGAAACAATTAGCGCTTTATTGTTAGACGACGCTCTACCTCAAGATGCCTATACGGTTTGGGATCTATCTGCAGGTATCAGTAAAGACGACTGGAGAGCTGAGGTGTTTATCGAAAATGCGACCGATGAACGTGCTAATTTACATTTCAACTCCCAAGATGATGTGCCGCGTATAACAACCAACCGGCCTCGTACGATTGGCTTGCGTGTTTCATACGACTTCGAATAAAATAATATTTGTGTTTCCAAATAGACAAAAGGCGAACTCTTGAGTTCGCCTTTTTCTTATGTGAAAATCAAAACTACAAAAAGATAGACGTTACACAAGATAACTATGAAAATTAATGAAGCAATTCAAAAAAAGTCAATTTCTGACATTATTCAGCAAGCTAAAATGCTTATGCAGGCAAAGAAGATAGCCGATGCTGAAATAATTATTTTAGGATTGTTGGATCAAGATAAAGATAACCTTGAGGGGCTGTATATTTTATCTGTTTGCCAACGCTATCTTCAAAAATTTAAACATGCACTACAGACACTAGAAAAAATTAAAGTGTTAAATCCAGATTATGGTCGAACTTATCAGGAAGAAGGTCATATTTATCGACAGCATCAGGCTGTTGTACCTGCTATAGAGGCTTACAATCAAGCAGTGTTGCGCAACCCAGCACTGCTTGCATGTTGGCAGGCTTTAGCTGATTTATATCAACAACAAGCTAATCATACTGCGGCCAAGGAAATGCGCGAACAAGTCCAACGTTTATCAGCATTGCCTATCGAGTTATTAAGTGTCAACAGCATGCTCCATGAAGGCAAGTTGTATAAAGCAGAACAGCTATGCCGCAACTACTTGCAAAAAATGCCTCACCATGTCGAGGCAATGAGATTGTTAGCAAGTATTGGGGTGAAAATGCACGTGCTAGATGATGCTGAGTTTTTACTGGAAAGCTGTGTCGAATTTTATCCCAACAACACAGTTGTACGTTTTGATTATGCCGATGTACTGTACAAACGACAAAAATTTGCGGAAAGCCTAGAGCAAGCAGAAAAATTGCACAATGAAGACCCCACTAACTTAGCTTTTAGCATGATCATGGCTAACTGTCATGTCGGCGCAGGCAATATAGAGGCCGCATTATCAATATACAATAAGGTTCTGCAACAAACGCCTGATAACCCCAATGTACTTCTTATGTTGGCCCATGCTTTAAAGGCGGTTGATAAAGTTGACGAAGCGATTGCTGCATACCAAAAAGCATATAAGTCTAAACCAGACTTTGGGGATGCCTTTTGGAGCCTAGCCAACCTAAAGACTTATCGTTTCAGTGATGCAGAAATTAATATGATGCAGCACAGACAGACAGATGAAAAAACTGCTCTAGTGGACCGGTTCCATTTTTGTTTTGCGCTGGGTAAAGCATTTGAAGACAAAAAAGATTATGCGGTATCGATGGAATACTACCAGCTTGGTAATTCATTAAAAAAACAACAAAGCCGTTATAAGTCTGAACATATAGATGAAGAATTTCAGACACAAACTGACACTTGCACATCGTCATTATTCGCATTAAAAAAAGGCAGTGGTAACACTGCAGCAGACCCTATTTTTATCGTAGGTTTGCCAAGAGCAGGCTCTACTTTGTTAGAACAAATACTGTCTTCGCACTCCCAAGTTGATGGCACAATGGAGTTGCCGAATATAGCTTCTATTGTCAATAAGCTCAATGGCCGCCAAAGGGTCGACGAAGAACACCGTTATCCTGGTAATTTACATGAACTGTCGCCAGAGTTACTTGCTAAGATTGGCGAAGAATACATCAATAGCACACAGATTTATCGACAGAATGCGCCGTATTTTATTGATAAAATGCCAAACAATTTTCGACATATTGGCCTAATTCATTTGATATTGCCCAATGCAAAAATTATTGATGCACGGCGACACCCAATGGCTTGCTGTTTTAGTGGTTTTAAGCAGCTGTTTGCTGAAGGTCAGGAATTCACCTATGGCCAAGAAGAAATTGGGCGTTATTACAAAGGTTACACAAAGTTGATGGCACACTGGGAAGAAGTGTTACCTGGTAGGGTTCTGCGGGTACAATATGAAGATGTAGTTGACGACCTAGATACTCAAGTAAAGCGTATTTTAGATTACTGTGGCTTGCCATTTGAAGACGCTTGCCTAGAATTTCATAAGACTGTGCGTGCTGTTAAAACCCCAAGTTCAGAGCAAGTGCGCCAACCTATATATAAAACTGGTTTAGAACAGTGGAAAAACTTTGAACCTTATTTAGGGGCACTTAAAAAAGCCTTAAGTCCTTTAGCAAAATAAAATTAAGAACATAAATAATAATGAAATTAGAAATGTGGGGGCCAGGAAAGCGGGAGAAAAGACAGTTTTGTTGCTTTGAAAAATGTGTAAAACTGTCAGTATGGTTATTTCTACCCAGCACCCATTCTAGATTTTTCTGTAGATTCAACTAGCACTTCTTGACCCAATACAGCCAGTTCATTCCAAAAATCCCTGTCGATTTCAATACCGTCGGTTAATGCATGGGTATAACTGGATTTCATTATCATGGGTGATATGACAACAGTTTTAATTCCTTGTAGTTCAGGTAAATTTTTTGAAATATATTCCTGTAAACCCGCTGACTCAGTCGCGCAAACAACAAACAGTGATTGCTGATGGTTTTCATTTAGATACTCACCGCTAAACAAATCTTTCAATGGATACTGAGAATACTCAGGACAACAGACTCCTGTATCCGAAGTCACCACTTTTAAGCTTTTGTCATCGCGCCAGTATGCTAAACAAACCACGCCTCTTTTCGTACAATCAGCTAGCTTTTTAATAACCAACTTGCGATCATGACAATTGAGAACCGTTGCATCTGCTACACCACTTGTCATAGCTTCGACATAAGTAATATCTAAGGCTATTCCTGCAGCAACAATACAACTGTTACCTTTTGCATCAATCACTGAGTGTGCTTTATTACCCTCTTTACTTTCAAGCGAACATGGTTCTATTTGTAAACGTCTACGCTGCTCAAAATCTGGCATTCTTTTGCGGATCATTGCAAAGCTATCTAAGCCATGCATTTGTCCCCAGACGATCATATCTGCAGCGCTTTCATAACCACCAAAATCAAAACCTACACCTTCAAAAGCCTGCTTAAATAAAGCTATCAACTCATTTCTAGATGCCTTCACAATCAGCTGCCTGTTGCAATTGGAAAATACCAATCATCATCAAACGGTTTGCCTATATCAGATAATATGGGAGCCCCCTGAAACATAGTGTTTCGAACCCATAACTTTGATTTTGGATCAAATTTACTGACACCAAAGAATGATAACTTACATCTCAACAAGTCTAACGGAAGCATATTTTCATCTGCTAAGTTACCTTGTATCTCTCCATAATAATCTTTGGACATGGTTTGAATGCGTTTAACAATGCCGCTCATATTAGACTCACGGATTAAGAAATAAGCCACTGAATCATTATCAGAGTTTTGTTCAATATCGAGACAAAGTCGGTCATAGCAGTCACGAACCAAACGCGCTATTGTTAATGGCATCGCATTTTCTTCGCCAAGTTCGACCAAGCGCTGACCTAAACGGGGTTCCATTTTCTCTTTTGAACGATACCAAAAGAAATGCTCTGACCCTAGTTGGCTGAAATCGATGTCTAAAGCCCAGCTATAATTATTTTCAATTAATTGTTTTAATGTAGATAACAGCATTTCAGGTTGCATTTCATAAGATTCGTCTACACAAAGTTCTTCTTCTAAATCATCAACTAATTCAGGATAAAGCTCCATTAATAAAGAGTTAATCATTTCCTGTGTTTCCATACTGTAGTGAGACATTGCGTAATCTACTAATACCTTCCAGTTAGAACACTTTATACCATCAACGAGCAACCATTCCTGTGCTTGGGTCAGCTCGTTAAATAAATTTTCATTACGTTTAATTTGCACTATATCTGGAACATTAGTTTCGCTGATATGCCGCAGCACTTTCGTCATAATATAATTTAACTTGCCAAGAGTGACTTGATTTACCTCACCTAAGTTGACAACACGACTCACTGCGGTTTCTCTTACTAACATCCACTGGCTTACTAACTTAGGGTGACGTATCAAGTAGGGTGCCATGCCTAATCCCGTAGAATTACCAATGCCGATGAATCTTTTTACATCATCATCCATTGGTACCGCTGTTTCAGGCGATTTAATTTTGGCTAAATTTTCAGCTTGATCGATACTAAATTGACGCAACATATAACAACTGAACATTTCTGCTGAAAAAGGTCGAGCAAAATCTGGGCACTGACTTTTTACCTTAGCCCAGTCAGCCATACCAAACTTACCACTTCCATACGCAGCTGTTGTTCGATATAAGTAACCAACGTCTGCTAGTTTAGACATGAGAGGCTGGTGACCTTTAGCAAGCTCATTAACCACATACTCAAAATTACGTGAGCTTTTGTTGCCCCTCGATAGCACCATCATATTAGAATTAACACGCCCAGCTTCTTGCTTGGGTACGTTTTCTTTCATATCAGCAATCTGTTCTTCATCAACTTCGCCAATACACAAGGTCATGGTTAAGTCCCATTTCTCAGCAATAACACGATCATCTCGCTCATCGTCACTGATAAAATTGGAAAATAATACAAAACTGTAAGTATTATGTTTTGCTTGAACGGTATACACCACCGTTCCATAACCATGCTTGTCCAAATCAAATACAGTCGGCTTAATCACCCACTTTTCACGCATAATTCTGCGTATTAATGTTCGCATAAAACTTAAACGCGATTGGTGCAAACTACCCAATCGTTTCAAATTCATGACTTGTTCGGGTGCCCGCATTGGCAATGAACTTTCAAATAGACTATTAGCTACTTTCATAATGACTTATTCCCCGCATTGACATTTTTTGACTTCAACAATAGGCCCTGCTGCTTAGCTAATTGTTTAGCTATCATCGGAGCGTTCCATAACGAAGGTAGTAGAATCAAGGATACGGGTACTGCAGTTATTACAATAAAAGACTGCAACGCTGCAATGCCACCTGACCCAATAGAGACTAAAATAAGCGCAACCACACCCATCATCACACACCAAAATACACGTAATATAGTGGGAGGATTATCGTTACCC
>NZ_CAJXPA010000194.1 GCF_913058035.1 uncultured Paraglaciecola sp.
AAGTAGAATGGTGTATATATATTATTTATATACTGCCAGCCACAGAAAAACACCTACAAAAATATCAGAGTAAAATAGGGTGGTATTCTAAATAAATCTGAAACTGATCCGATTGATTGGACGTCATTAGCTATATATAGTTTTAACTGTATGATTATCGTAACGATAACTATTTATACACTTGCCTAATGACACTAAAGTTGACTAAAGTATATGAATGTTGGTTTGAATCTCTAGATAGTCAATAAATTGAGCACGTTACCACAAAATTGCATTCTATTATTAAAGCCCTTATACCAAATCTATTTTTGTCTGTTGCCCCAGAAACTCATTTGCTATTAACAACTTAGCTAAAGGAGCACTTATTATTGCTTGCAGCGGTATGTGAACTGGTGGCGTATTCGACAACACTTTATACAACGAATTTGAGATACGCGTAACGCTAAAATTTTTGTGTCATTTGCTTTTCTAGTTGACTGAGACCGATCTGTTCAATTTCGAATTTTAAAATACCATCATAAATAGAACCAAATTCACCCAAAGTGCAGCTGACAGTGTCAGCTTGTTTGTTACACAGTTACACAATTAAACAGTTGCACAGTGCCCTTAATGATGTCTGCACGGATACCGAGTTGCGTGACATAATAGCAGCATGACAAATACGACGTCCGCTGTTTGTTACAGTTGCTGATACTTCTAAATGCAAAAAGACACTGAAAATTTCATAATCGTTATTCACATCCATTTTAAGATGATAGATGTTGAATGTTGCAACATCTATTTGTGAGGACACTGTCTCAGGACAAGTTTAAACAATATAAATTTGCCCGTCGATACCATCATTTGCCTTTTTCTATCCATAGGTGTATAAAATCCCACTTTTTGCGAATAGTGTTTTTCAATTTTAATAGTGTAATCAGCTAATGTCATGACATCTTAATCAGATATGCAAAAGTGCTGTTTTCATTATTACTGGTTTCTATATTCTCTGCATATTCTGCAGAATTATTATTAGTGTCGAGACTGTTTGTAAAAATAATTTTTTTAAAGCTGGTTTGGCACTACTTATTTTTGAACTTAGTGGCATATGCTTGTTAATGGTAGCGAGCGTTTTAAAATAGTGAGGTTTCAAACAAGAAATATTAGTAAATTTTACCGATACATTTATAAGTTTATATCTGTCCTTAGTATGACTAACTTCCCACGAAATGAAGCGATATGGTGACAAATATAACGATCTAATGTTTAACAACAGCGATAGCGTTGCATCAAAACGTGCAACTTATTAAACATTACACTGGCATACATATGATTGTTAAGTTTGTATAAATTACCTAACGTTCTATCAACTTAACATTCTAAATTTAAAGATAGCTCCTAAACACATACGTATCACGTGTGAGTAATAATGTGGGTAGGCGCCTAATCGCATGTCTGAAAATTGTCAACTCTCACGCTAGATTGAACATTATAGTAAGTTGGGGTGTTTAATTTTTGAGCAACATAATACTGTTCATAGCGATATTAAACACACTTTCGACTGACGGCAATAAGTATCCTTTGGTTATTCAAACAAGCTTTTTGATCTTATACGCTTTAAGTGGTTATCTTTATGTCAGTTGATCCGACTAAACATTCAAGCTTGCCAATAATCATCAGCTTTCCAGTTAGATACCCATTTATGAATTTCACCAGCAGGCATGGGACGAGCAATCCCATATCCCTGGGCTAATTCACAACCCATTTGTAATAGTACTGTTCCATGATCCATGGTTTCTACTCCTTCAGCTATTACGTCCCGCCGAAATGATTTAGCGAGTCCTATTATGCCTTCTACTATCGCGCAATCCTCCGTATCTTCAAGCATGTCACGCACGAAAGTCTGATCGATTTTAATCAAGTTTGCCGGAAGGCGTCTGAGGTAAGTAAGTGATGAGTACCCGGTGCCAAAGTCATCTAGAGCAAAGCGCACACCAAGTTCATTACATGCACTCATTGTGGCAAATACTTTGTCGATATCATTCAACGCGCTGGTTTCCAGTATTTCTAATTCTAAACAATACGGGTTTACTTCAGGATGGGATGATAATAAGGACGTTAATCGATTTGTAAAGTTATCCTCTTGTAATTGATAAGCACTAATATTGACACTGATAGGTAAATTAAGCCCTTCACTTTGCCACTGACTTATTTGTGTTAATGCACTAAGTATGACCCACTCACCTATTTCTATGCTAACTGTTTGACCCTCAATCATCGGTAAAAAATCCAATGGTGGTACTAAACCACGAACAGGATGCTGCCAGCGAATTAATGCTTCTGCTCCTATTACTTCCCCGTTAGACATATTGACCTTAGGTTGGTAGTAAAGAACAAACTCGCGATTGGATAAGCCTGTAACAATATTTTCTATACTTGCTAGTTGGATTTTGATTTCATTATTTTTTGCGGTATCAAACAGGCGATAGCGGTTTTTACCTGCTTGCTTAGCCACATGCATGGCTTGATCAGCATGGCGTATTAGTTGATCTACACCTGAACCGTCTTGTGGATAAAGTGTTACACCGATGCTCACTGTAACTTCAGTTACAGCACCACCCAAAGTAAATGGCTCAGCAGTAGCCTCTAACAAACGTTCGAGTATAGGCGCACTATCCTCAGGATTGTCTAAATTAACCATTATTGCGATAAATTCATCACCGCCGATTCGTGCCAATGTATCAAATTCACATAAAGCAGCTTTCATACGATGCGACACTGATATGAGTAGATCATCTCCCACATTATGACCGTGTTTATCATTGACCTCTTTGAAGCCATCTAAGTCCATAAATGCGACCGCTAATGACTGATTGTGAGGTTGACATTGCTCCATAGATTGACTTAGTCGGTCTGCCAATAATATTCGGTTAGGCAAATTAGTCAGTGCATCGAAATGAATAAGACGTTTCAGTTGTCCTTGAAGTGCCTTCATTGAAGAAATATCGGTGGATAATGAAACGTAATGGTCAATAACACCATTAGCATTCTCCATAGCAGTAATAGTCGTCTTTGCGGGATAGACATCACCACTTTTACGGCGGTACCATATTTCACCATGCCAGTGGCCTTTTGATAATAGCGAATCCCACATTTCAGCAAAAAATTCTGGCGTCTCGTCCCCAGATTGGACCATGATTGAATTTTCTCCGACCACATCTTTAGAACAGTAACCTGTCATCTGATTGAAGCTATGATTAACTTCTGTAATAGTCGCATCAGCATCAGTTATCATAATGCTCTCATGTGAGTGAGTGAAAATTGTGGCTGCACGTTTTATCTTTTGTAGTAGACGTTCTCTTTCTATACCGAAACTCACTAATTCGTCTACTAGTTTGTCCTTCTCTTCGTTAGCAATGACCAATTCATCTGCTAGTTTATCTTTCTCTTCGTTAGCAATAACTAATTTATCGGCTCTGTCTGTAACGTCCTCCATAGATAATAAAATAACATGCTGTTTGCCTTCCAAATTTTCAATCTCGCGGGCATTTAATAACATTATCCGCCGACCGATATTCGCAAAATCATATTCAATGAGATAATTATTAAAACTGGTCTTCTGCGGTAAGATATTCTCTAGCAGTTCTCGCAGTGCAGGAATATCCCATTGCTTATTGTTCAACTCATAAATGAGAGATCCTACAGTATTTTCAGGTTTGACCTTAAAAAATTTGTAAAAGGAATGGTTTCCATTGACTACCCTTAAATTTTTATCCAGTGTGACTAGGGGCGCGCGCATCGCGTTTAATACTCTATTAGAATATTGGGTCATATTTTTAATGCCTCCGTGCACTTATAATGAAGAATAGTTACAACATGTGATAGTCATTGCTTCATTGTTGAGAAAGTGAAGCTAATTTAATAAGCGTGATTGATGTTTTTTCACTAAAATGAATTGTTAAATTAATGATTTTTTACCGTATCATAGTTCTTAATTGAGAATATGTTTAAATCAATTGTATCAAAATAGATTCATTCATATTGTCTGCGACCATATCTTCGTATACGAAATGTATATGTTTACGATAGGTATTGTGACTGCCTTTTGTACTCTTTATCTTAATGCTCTTGACAATTCTGTCTTCAAGTATTGTCGAGTTGGTTTGCGTGTGATTGCTAGCTTTTGCAGATAACTGTAAATTTTGTGTGGTAAGTGGATTGGCCGGCTTGGATCCACAATATCATTGAACTTCCGATTGTAACGGCCACTATAGTGGTAGTGAAAAAGTAAGGTGCTATATGAGTTCCGATGTGGCATAAAAAGTCTTAATTTCCAGATACTATAATTCTTAGCTCAATTGAAGTTAATGCCAGCGGTACCATAACCATTTGGATCAATGCAAAAAATAACCTGCCTGAAAGTGCCAGCCAATTGGCTTAAGTATTTGCTGTGGTGGGATTAGCCAACGCACCACAGGTAGGCGAAAGTGTTAATCCCACCGTGTTGACTTAAACCATCGCTACCGATATTTGTGCCTACAAACGCTTGCTGATCAAGAAATCTACGTCCTAACAAACGATTAGTGTCCAACGGTGTTAGTGCCTTGGTCAAAACACGCCATTAATTACGTTTGTGCAAATTTAAATTCTAAATGTATTAATAATTAGACGTAGAAAATTGTGGATAATCATAATTTCTCCATGTTTTAGTTGCTGTATTAATTGATATTAAGTTGGGGTAGGGGGATTAATTAAGAAGCCAGTACTGCAGCAAATCATATAAATACTTTTACTGCGAAAAACATCCACAGTGAATAATTAGGACAAAAATCATAACTAAAACAGAGCTAGGCTAAATTGGATGTAACTTAAGTTTCAGGTTTTACCTTTTAACAGGAAATACATGACTGGTTGAAAGTGACACTTATTAAAAATAAAAGCGAATAAATAAGGGAACATTAGCTCCCTTATTTAATAGTTAATGACCGTCAACCATCTATTAATTGACTTTCTAAAGCGTCTTGTTCTACTTTTTCTGCCATATCTTCATTCATCATGTCTATATTTGTAGCTACTTCATCTGGTGATTCAAAGTTTGCGACGTGAAACATAGCGTCACCTTCTTGCACTAATGGGATATTTTGTTTGCCAATAATGATCCCCGCTCTAGGTGCTTCAAGGATTTCTATGAAACTACCTGTTGGGCTACATATTTGTGCAAGAGCATCACCTCTTTCTACATGGTCCCCGAGTTGTTTCTTGTCTAATACCATACCGCTAGCAGTTGCTCGTACCCAAGCACTATTGTTAGCAACAAATGGTAATGTTTTTTTCTTTGAACTGGTTCGTCTTCTAACCATGCCAAGCTCAGACAGCACATTAAAAATACCTCTTAACCCGATTCTGATAGACAATTCGTCAAATCTTAATGCTTCTCCTGCCTCGTAAAGAAGGATTTTAGTACCATTTTCTGAAGCAGATTGTCGTAATGATCCGTCTCGTAAGTCTGAATTGAGTAAAACAGGAACGCCAAAAGCATGGGCTAGTGATAAAGTTTCATCATCCTTAAGATTAGCTCTGATTTGAGGTAAGTTACCCCGATTAATCGCACCTGTGTGTAGGTCAATACCGTAATTACATTTACTCGCTACCTCTGTTAAAAAAAGATGGGCCAGCCGACCAGCAAGAGAACCTTTTGGCGAGCCTGGGAAACATCTATTTAAGTCGCGCCTATCTGGCATATAACGGCTTTGATTGAGCATTCCATATACATTTACTACAGGCACCGCAATAAGTGTGCCTCTTGAGAGTTTAAGTGACTTAGATATAAGTAAACGACGAATAATTTCAATACCATTTAATTCATCACCATGAATAGCTGCGCTAACAAAAATAGTGGGACCTGGCTTTTTTGCACGTATCACGTCAACAGAAACAGACATTTGAGAGTCGGTATATAACCTTGCCACAGGCAATTCAAGTTGTACTCGTGTGCCTAAAGCTATTTCGGTTCCACCAATAGAAAAACTATCAACCACAGAATTACCCCTTACCTTGTGTACGATTTCGATGTGGCTTAGCGTTTTTTTCAATAAACTGGAATATCATAGTGGCCACATCCTTTTTAGTCGCAGTTTCGATACCCTCTAGGCCTGGTGACGAATTAACTTCCATCACAACTGGGCCACGTTCGGCACGCAATAAATCAACACCACATACGTTTAAACCCATTATGTTTGCCGCCGAAACTGCCGTTGCTCTTTCTTCTGGTGTAAGTTTAATTAATACTGCCGATCCACCTCTGTGCAAGTTTGATCTAAACTCCCCCTCAGCGCCTTGACGTTTCATAGCTGCTACAACACGGTCGCCTACAACAAAACATCTAATATCCGCACCGCCAGCTTCTTTGATAAATTCTTGAATTAAAATATCGGCATTTAGACCCATAAAGGCTTCAACGATTGCCTCAGCTGTTTTAGTCGTTTCAGCAAGCACAACACCTATACCTTGTGTGCCTTCAAGCAATTTGATTACGCAAGGTGCACCACCAACGTTTTTAATTAAATCTTTAATATTGTCAGGCCGGTTTGCAAAGCCAGTTCTTGGTAAACCGATACCTTTTCTTGATAATAACTGCATAGAACGTAATTTATCCCTGGAGCGACTAATAGCAACAGACTCATTGACACAGAAGGCACCGGTCATTTCAAATTGACGAACAACTGCCGTACCATAAAAAGATATAGAGGCACCAATACGTGGTATTACTGCATCGTATTGTGGAAGTTCTTCGCCTTTGTACCGAACCACAGGCCTGTTGCTAGTTATGTCCATGTAGCAGTGCAATGTATCGATAATGTCAACTTGGTGACCAAGGGCTTCACCGGCTTCTTTCAAACGCCTAGTAGAATATAAATTTTTGTTTCTAGATAAGATCACTACTTTCATTTTGAATTGCCTTTTTTATAAATAACTTACGATAGATTAACCTTTTAGCTAATTAGTCACAAAGTAATAAAAGTATTTGAGCTAGCGTAATTGTAGGTATTAATTTTATTTTAAAATTATTTAAAATAAAATTACAGCTTAGTTTGACACTTTAAAACTTTAATAAGTATTACCCAAATTCAAACTGCAATTATTCACATAAGTGAATAGCTGCATAAGTGCATAGTCACATAAGTGGATAGTCACATAAGTGAATAGTCACATAAGTGGATAGTCACATAAGTGGATAGTTACATAAGTGGATAGTTACATAAGTGGATAGTTACATAAGTGGATAGTTACATAAGTGGATAGTTACATAAGTGGATAGTTACATAAGTGGATAGTTACATAAGTGGATAGTTACATAAGTGGATAGT
>NZ_CAJXPA010000195.1 GCF_913058035.1 uncultured Paraglaciecola sp.
AAATAACAATATACGTTGCGTGGAGACCTGATCAACTTTAGTGATACTAAGCTTGGTTAGATAATTTCAATTCTTATCAGTGACTTTAACCTATTCAAACTTGATCGATTGAAAAAATATCTTCCCAACAGGGCTTACACAAATCATTAAGCTATCGTTATTTTATCGCTCATCAGTCCCAAACCTCTCTTACAAATGCGTTTCTTTGATGTTCAATTTTGGGAAAGTATTATCGCTTTTAGTCGACATGCAACACCGGCAGGTAGGGTAAAGTTTTTATTTGCCAATTCTAAGCGCATTCGAAAAGTACCACTGGCAGAATCGATAATGGGCTCAATGATTGTAATTTCAGCCTTATGCCGACTGCTTACTGGGACAGGGAGAACAACTATTGTATGTTTAAATTACCTAGTGATTGCAATCCGCGTCACTGGGTTCGTAGTAATAATATGTGACTTTAAAAACGACTTAGTTGATATCAGAAGTCTATTTATATAACTGAAGAACGACACTAAGGTAATTGCCTGAGTTATTTCTTTCTATCTACCCGGCTCTGGGGAAAAAACCATTATGAAAGTAGATTCAAATCAGGTCACAAATGCATCCGGGTGGCTGTGTAAATGGAGGTTATAATATTTTATTGTAGATGCTCTGAATTTAAAGGATACGCATTTAGTCTTTTAAAATGGCTATTGGCCACTTAGACAATGAGTCGGTTTATACTTTACTGTCATGCTTTTATTTTCAAGAGCTTGTGTGGAAGTAATATTAAGCTTAGTGCCATTTCTAATTCAAAGCATATGTTTGATAGGTACCTGACAACTCGTATTAAAATATCAAGGTATACTTTTAATTCGTTGCCAAGCGTCTTCCATCTGCTGAAAATTAGCAGCCTGCAAACTCAAACCTTGGCTCTTAATATCTTGTTCTACCAACCTGAAACGCTTTTCAAATTTACGATTGGCTTTTATTAAGGCTGTTTCAGCATTGACTGAGGTATGCCGGGCTAAATTAACAACAGCAAATAATAAATCACCTATTTCTTCTTCCACAGCCTGTTGATCGGGTTCCGAAACCTTCACCTCAGCTAATACCTCTTCTATTTCCTCATGAATTTTATCAACAACCGGTGCCAATTCGGTCCAATCAAAACCAACTTTGGAGCACTTTTTCTGTATTTTTTGTGCGCGCAACAACGGTGTCATGCCTAGAGAAATATTAGCTAAGATACTGCTATCAAGCTCTTGGTTTTTACTTGCACGCTCTTGTGCTTTGATCTGTTCCCATTGATTATTGAGTTCGCCATCTGTTTTATGCTTATTATCTGTTTTAAGCCCATCTGTAGCAAATACATGGGGATGTCGCCTTATCAATTTATCATTGATAGCCTTAGCAATATCCTCAAAATCGAAGTCGCCCTGCTCCTTTGCAAGCTGCGCGTAAAACACAACTTGAAACAACAGGTCACCCAACTCCTCTTTAATATCGTGCATATTACCACTGAGTATAGCGTCGACAACTTCGTAAGTTTCTTCGATTGTGTGAGGTACTATGCTTTCAAAATCTTGCTGTCTATCCCAAGGGCAACCTACTTCAGGATCCCTTAGTTGCTGCATAATCTCTAATAAACGTGTTAATTGGTTAACATTTCTATCATTTTTAGGCATATTATTTATCAACCTTTAATACCTCTGTCACGCCTTTAATAAGTTGCAACCGGCTCATCGCTTTGGACAAACTGGAAAGGTCTTTTACCTCTAAGCTTAATTCAATTTTGGCTCTGTGTAATTTAGTATCACTAATGCTATTTACTGCCAGTAAACTCACCCTTTCATTAGCAATAATAGTCGTGATATCACGTAAAATGCCTGCTCTGTCATCACACAAAACATGTAATTTAGTCTGAAACGCTGCTTGTAAATTACTGGCCCAATTCACGTCAATTTGTCGTTCTGGGTGTTGTTCTAATAAATTATTAAGTTGTTCGCAGTCTTGTCTATGTACACTGACACCTCGTCCTTGCGTGATGTAACCTAAAATTAATTCGCCTGGTAAAGGTTGGCAACAACCAGCAATTTGATTCAATAAATTACCTACACCTTCTACTACGATACTGTCTTTTTTAAACTTGGCAGATTGTGGCCTTCTAGACCTGACTTTTAATTCGGGCGCAGGTGCGTGCTTTTGCTGTAAAAAATGCACAACTTGCATAATACGCACATCACCACCGCCAATTGCAGCATACAGGTCATCGAGGGTTTGCATATTAAAACGTGACGTTGCGTCGCTGGCTTCTTTTGATTCGATGTTTAGTTTGCCCAATTCTCTATCGAGTAATTCTTTACCTGCCTGTTGGTTTTTGCTTTTATCTTGTTTTTTAAAGTAAGTTTGAATTTTTGCACGGGCACGGGATGAATAAACATAACCTAAGCCAGGATGCATCCAGTCTCGGCTAGGATTTGATCGCTTGCCGGTGAGGATTTCAACCTGATCGCCTGTTTGTAATTCATATGTAAAGGGAACTATTCTGCCAGAAATTTTGGCTCCATTACATCTATGCCCTACATTACTATGAATGTAATAAGCAAAATCTAATGGTGTTGAACCAAAAGGTAAATCAACCACGTCACCTTTGGGCGTGAACACATAAACACGATCATCAAATACTTGACTACGCAGCTCTTCAACTAAATCGCCACTGTCAGCCACTTCCTCCTGCCAAAGCAAAATACGTCTTAGCCAGTTTATTCGTTCTTCATATCCAGAGCGGCTTGAGGTTGTTCCTTCCTTGTAACGCCAATGTGCAGCTACACCTAGCTCTGCATCTTCATGCATTTGCGCTGTTCGAATTTGTATTTCGACGGTTTTACCTTCTTTACCAAAAGTCACCGTATGAATGGATTGATAACCATTTGCTTTTGGCGTCGCAATATAATCATCGAACTCGTTGGGAATATGTTTCCAACTGGCATGCACTACACCTAATGCGGCATAACAGTCCTGTAGACGGTCAGCAATAATGCGTACGGCTCGAATGTCATAAAGTTGTTCAAAATCGAGATGTTTCTTTTGCATCTTTTTCCAGATGCTATAAATATGTTTTGGCCGACCATAGACCTTAGCTTTTATATTTTGTGAGTCGAGTACGTCTTGCAACTCACCTACAAAATCTTCAATATATTGTTGACGATCTGAGCGGCGCTCGTCCAATAAGGTAGCAATTTTTTTATAAGTATTGGGATGTAAGTAACGAAATGAATGGTCTTCTAGTTCCCACTTTAATTGACCAATACCTAAACGATTTGCCAAAGGTGCATAAATATTGGCACATTCACGGGCCACTAAAACCCGCGTTTCTTCATCTTCATGTTTGACTTTTTGTAAAGTACAAATGCGTTCAGCAAGCTTAAGAACCACTGCACGTACGTCTTCCACCATAGCCAACAACATACGGCGCACATTATCAATCTGAGCTTCGTCGTTTTTCTTTTTGCTATTCGCACTTGTATGTAAAGATTTAATCGCGTCCATACGCCTCACACCCACGATTAACTTCTTTATACCTTCGCCAAACTGTTGTGTAATTTGATCTTCGTCTAGTTTGTGCAATTCACAATAGGGATAAATAAGCGCCGCTTGCAGAGTCTCATCATCCATGTGTAATTCGTGCAGGATTTCTACCATTTCCTGCCCAATAAGAAGTATTTCTGGGGTATCAGATACATCTCTGAGTTTTTGCTTGCTAGCTTCAGGCAGGTTTAAACCTGCCAACCACTCGTCGAAGGGTGGGCGCTGATCTTCATGTACTGTACGAATTGAAACCATATAAAATCTGTCCTACTTCACCTTGACCTGACTAGGTAAGTAAAGCAATTATTGAGTGGTATAACATATGCTAAATTCACCTTCTTCATACTACTATTAAATTGCTTACATATTACGAGCCAACATTTATTTCATAAACCGCGACGACTGAGGGGCCTAAAACAAATAAGCTGATAGCAGTTGCATCAAAACTGCACCAAGAAGCACCAAATTAGTGCTTCTACAGATTCAATTAGATTCTAAAATAACAGTCGCCATCGCGTAATGTTGTTCATCAGAAATAGAGACGAAACTACGGCTGATGTCGAGCTTGTCACACAATTCAGCAAATACTCCTGAAAAAACAAGTGTAGGTTGACCCGAAGATAAATTCACCACTTCCACATTTTGAAAGCTAACTCCGTTACCAATTCCGGTACCCAAAGCTTTTACTGCCGCTTCTTTGGCGGCAAAACGTTTGGCTAAAAATCGCTCAGGAAATTTGTGAGCTCTAAAAGTAACCATTTCTGTTGAGGTCAACACGCGCTCTGCTAAACGCTGTGACTTATCTAATTGTTTGGCAATTCTGGCGATTTCAACAACGTCAGTACCCAGTCCAATAATCGCCACAGTTTTTAAACTCGTGCTTCTTGCATCAAACGACGCATATCTGTCACTGCCCGATGTAAACCATCAAATGCCGCACGCGCAATAATTGCATGTCCAATATTGAGTTCGTATAACTCAGGGATAGCCGCGATAGGTTTGACATTATGATAGTGCAAGCCATGACCAGCATTAACCTTCAAGCCCTTTGAATGAGCATATTGGATGCCTTCAATCAATATAGCCAACTCTTTTTGTTGCTCAGCTTCGTTGTTCGAATCTGCGTATTGGCCCGTGTGAATTTCAATAAAAGGTGCATTGGTTTCTACCGCTGCATCAATTTGTTTTTTATCAGCATCAACAAATAGTGATACCAAAATTCCTGCGGCCCCTAAACGAGCACAGGCATCATTCATACGCGATTGATTGCCCGCTACATCTAGGCCACCCTCGGTGGTCAATTCTTCACGTTTTTCAGGAACCAAACAGCAAAATTCTGGAGCTGTTTTTACAGCTATCTGCAGCATTTCTTCGGTGACGGCCATCTCAAGATTCATGCGGGTTTGAATAGTCTGTTTGAGGATAAATACATCTCGGTCTTTGATATGCCGCCTGTCTTCGCGCAAGTGCACTGTTATTCCGTCAGCACCAGCTCTTTCAGCAACTTCTGCGGCGTGAACAGGATCTGGATAAGACGTGCCTCGTGCATTGCGCAAGGTAGCAATGTGATCAATGTTCACACCAAGAAAAATTTCATTCATTTCACATTCCCATTATTGTCTGGTTTGGTAGTCGTCCAAGTTTGTTGAAACAACTCCCGGCTTTTGAGCGGTTTTTGACCAAGTAGTGGCGAGAGTGCCATTCTGGTAATTCGTTTAGCACATTGCAGACTGTTTGCTGTCCAAATATTATTACTGACTTGTAACAACGCTTTCCCACTGAATCTGTTGCTTCCTTGTGCATTGTTATCTATACGTCTAATTCCATTTTCTAGAACAAAACAATAATCAACATCGACATCGACAGATTGACCGCTCTCATATTCTTGAGTCAAATCAATACCGTATCCCATATCTTCTAGCAACAGCAATTCAAATTGACGTAAACAGGGTTCAATGTCCCCACCACTCGACAACCAATGTAGACTTTTTTGATAGGATAAGAATAGTTCAGGATGAGGTACTTCTTTGGGTAATAATCGGTTGAGTAACTCATTCAGATACATAGCTGAAAATAATTGATTACCACCAAGTTGCAATCTGGGACCCGCTGATTCTAATTGATTGAGATTGCGTAGTTCATGCCTGCCCGAAACCGATAAAAGTAACAGCTGAAATGATTGCAATAAACTTTTTTTGTCACCTTTATTGCCTCGTACACCCCTGGCAACAGCGCTGATTTTACCCAGTTCAAGAGTAAATAAATCAGTTAAATAGCTAGTTTCTCGATATGAGCGTCGATGTAACAAAAATCCAGTAAGTTGCTCAGGTACCAACAGCAAAACCCTTATGAAGTGAGCCTAAGGCTAACTCACTTTTATCCGCACAACCTTCATGGCTTCAAACTCCATACCGGCGACTTCTTCTTTTATTGGGTAATAGGTTAAATTGACTCTTGCTCCAGTCAAATTTTTATATGTTTTTCTTCGTCGAAATTTAAAAGGTACTTCTGTACCCTCAACCAACAAAATATTCATAAACCAATCATCGTCTTTACGCTGAACGTGAGAAACCACAACCAATTCTTCAGAATGAGTAAGGTTATCGTGCTTATCCAGTAATTTTTCTACATCGGATTTTTTTGCCATGACCACTATTTAGTAAGCTAAAAGAAAACAAGTCTAACACTTATCTCAAATTACATAAATAATTATACCTATCTCACTTTAAAATCCATATTTTAGAATTATTCATTCAAACATAAAGGACCTGGAAGTGACTTCAGCACTATAAGGCGCTAACTCCCTCAACCATTAATTGTAAGCTAGTCCGCCCTCTAAATTCGTTAATATCTAGCTTATAGGCAAGATTTACATGGCTACATTGTGGATTAGGCCATTGAGCAAGGTCTACATTAAAAGCAATTGCGTCGATTAACACACCACTTTCAAGTTTAAGTGTCATTTTTAAATGTTTGCTGCCAACCAAACGATGATCCATCAATTGAAATTCACCATCAAAAAGTGGTTCTGGAAACCCCTGTCCCCAAGGCCCAGCGTCTTTCAAACATTGAGCAAAAGCTAATGTAAATTCTTCGGTCTGCAATTCACCATCAGAAATTAATTCGCCTGCTAAAGGCCTATCTTTTAAGTTTTCTTCTGCTATCTGATGAAAAACTTGCTCAAAAGCAGGGAGATTTTTTAAGGGTAGGCTGAGTCCAGCGGCCATAGCATGGCCACCAAATTTGGCAATAACATCGGGGTAGCGACTATTTATTTCTTCGAGTAAATCACGAATATGTAAACCCGGAATAGAACGAGCTGAGCCTTTTAGAGTATCATCATCCTGGTGAGCAAAAGCGATAGTGGGACGATAATATTTATCTTTAATACGTCCCGCTAAAATACCAATCACGCCTTGATGGTAATCTGCTCGATATAATACTAATCCAAAAGGTAAGCTATTTGCATCGAGGTTTAGACCGTCTAAAGCTTTGACAGCTTCTTGCTGCATCGACCCTTCGATTTCACGCCTTTCACGGTTTAGACTATCTAGCTGAACCGCTATTTGCCTTGCGCGCGCGGGGTCATCTGTTATTAAACATTCAATGCCCAACGACATATCACCTAACCGCCCGGCTGCATTAAGCCGCGGGCCCACAACAAAACCTAAATCAGATGCAACTAAACGACTTTTTTCTTTTCCCGCCACTTCCATTCCTGCCAGTATACCCTGTCTCTCATACCCACTTGA
>NZ_CAJXPA010000196.1 GCF_913058035.1 uncultured Paraglaciecola sp.
ATTTTATGCTTGGGAAATGCGCCCAGTACTATTATAAGCTAAGGCACTATTCAAAGCCGATAAGGACAATTTGGGCAGTCGAGAACTGTCTAAAAAGCTGCTGAAGAAGGTTTCAAAATCATTCGATATTTAACTCGTAAACTGATTAAAAAATAGACACGTGTGGCGCCAGATGAATTTTGGGTTGCTGACAAAACCGATCTGAAAACAGCAGAAGGATAGATATATCTGGCGATGGTAATGGGTTTATATTCACGATGGATTGTCGGTTGGCATATAGAAAAGCGTATGATTTCGAACTTGATAAGCAAAACTATTATCAAAGTAAAAAAATTAAGGCTACCAAATCAGATGCTCGTATTTCACAGTGACTGAGGCTCTCAATTCACTACTCAGCACTTTAATGATCTGCTCAGAGGCACAGTATTCATATATTAATTGGCGATGTGGTTGCGTGTTGAGACAATGTTGTGGTGAAAGGGGTTCTTAAGCAGTTCGATACATGACTAGATATTAAAAATATTATAATCACCCCACGAACAAATGAATCAATATGTTACGGCCTATATGAATCATTACAACTAGGAATAACTTAATACTGCTAATAGTAATATGTAGTCGATTAATTATGAAATATCTCAAAAGAAAGTGATCGGTTAGAGTTGACCACAACACAAGTCTTTTAAAACCGTATAACATACCGAAAGAATATAGAAACTGATTCATCATACAAAGAGTGTGTACATTAATCTCTTTTTCTTTGATGTCGCGCATTAAAGGATTATCATTCTCAAAATTAGATTGTTTTGTTAAAGCAAAGGCGTTTGGTATAAGTTTAATCGTCGACAAATTACACAAGAAAAGCATTGATAATATGATCTTCAGTCTTAATGATAAGTACACAATGTTTTTTGCCTAGTGGCTAGCGATGTTATTTTAAGAGCCCTTGATTATCTGGCGAGCATCTGGTCACATGGTCCCAAGATAATTCGACTCAAATAATATAGCGTGGAGCAGATGTAAATTATGGAATTATGGACACAGCGCAGGCATAGTCAAAAACTTCAACGCCTAGGTGATCAGCGCACTCCTTATCAACGCGATAAAGCCAGAATATTGCATTCAGCTGCCTTTAGGCGGTTACAGGCAAAAACCCAAGTATTGGGTGCAGGGATGAGTGATTTTTATCGCACTCGACTGACTCATTCATTGGAAGCGTCACAAATTGGTCAAGGAATAGCGGCACAATTAAGAAACAAGCACGCTGAGTTAACCCAACATTTAGGTTTGAATGACACCTTAATTGAGGCTTTATGCTTGGCCCATGATATCGGTCACCCTCCCTACGGTCACGGTGGTGAGGTGGCATTGCACTATATGATGCGCAATCATGGTGGATTTGAGGGAAACGGACAAACCTTCAGAATAGTCACTAAACTCGAACCTTATACTGCAGAACACGGGATGAATCTTAGCAGGCGCACGTTATTAGGCTTGATTAAGTACCCTAACTACCTGCCGCAACTTAATCAGCCTCCACAAGCTCAAGAGCCAGTGCCCCATAGAGAAGTTAAGGCATCACTTTGGCATCCTCCCAAAGGTTTATATGAATGTGACAAATCGGCATTTGAATGGTTGCTTGAAGGTTTTTCTAGTGATGACTCGGAACAATTTATGCAATTTAATCTTACCCAAGACAGCCATCACGAAACAATTTTTAAATCGTTTGATTGTTCAATTATGGAACTGGCAGATGATATTGCTTATGGCATTCATGATCTTGAGGATGCGATTGTGATGGGTATAGTTAACGAGTCACAATTTAATCAAGAAGTGGCTGAACCTCTTCTCAGATTAGATATTGGTTGGATGAATCAAAATATCATGGAGCTTAGCAAAAAGCTTTTTAGTCAACATCATCACGAACGAAAGGATGCTATTGGTGCGTTAGTTAATTGTTTTATTACTAATATTCAGATAATTAAAATTGCACCAAACTTTGAACAAGATTTACTGAAGTACAATGCTGCTTTTCATACACCCTTTAATCATGCACTGAATCTTTTCAAAACGTACGTATTTCATCGCGTCATTAAGAAACCAGAAATACAAATGACCACATATAAAGGCCAACAAATAGTCATGGAATTATTTCAGGCTTTTGCATCCGATCCGCAAAGACTATTGCCTGAGAACACACGCCAACGTTGGTTAGTTGCAAATAACGCGGGTAACGGACACAGAGTCATTGCCGATTATATATCTGGTATGACAGATGGATTTGCTTCTAAATTGTACAGTAGCTTATTTATGCCCTCTTCTACCATTACCTGAGAAACAATTAGTTAAAACACAGAAAGCCTAGATATCTGACCAGCGCATTAACCAAAAAAAACCAGAAATAGTCAAGTTTATGTAAATTCTGTTGCTTTAGCTTTCATGGTACCTCTACTTTTTAAAACTATAACTCGTCTGGTATTTAAAATAATATATTCGACACGACTAAATTTATCATAACCCAATGCCCATCATATAAAAAAAGGGGACTGTCAAGTTACCGGGATCGGATGCACTGAATGGTATTTTAACTACCTATCCCAATTTTGGACATAACTCATCCTGTTCCATTCAACGAACGATCTGTCTCGGATAAGTCTGTAATTATTTGCTTTCATTAAATGGCGACCCGGCCTATACAGATTATTAACCATTCCATGACACAAGAGAAATCGTTTAGCCTGTCCTTTGGATTTAAATTTCCTCATCTGCCTTTCCTGTTGTCGACTAGGTTGATGGGATAATTCGCATCGGTTGTTTTTGTACTGTTGGGTTGAGTGTTCTACATCAGGTATCAGTTCTTTCATTGCTGCTGAAGAACTGCGCAATTTATCGGTGACTATCCTGATTGGCGCGGCTTGTTGCCCTTTAAGTAACTTTCTGAAGAATCGTCTCGCCACTTTCTTGTCTTTACGTTTCTAAACCAGAATGTCAATTTCGTCACCATCCTGATCGACTGCCCGCCAAAGGTAATGCAGCACTCCATTTATCTTTACAAATACTTCATCCAAGTAACACGTGTCACCAAGTTGTTTACGGTTCTTCCTGATCTGATTACAATATTGTTTACCGAACTTTAAGCACCATTTTCTGATAGTTTCATAACTGACGGTAATGCCTCTTGCTGCCAGCAATTCTTCGATGTCACGAAGGCTAAGTGCAAATCTATGATAAAGCCACACAGTGTGACTGATAATTTGGGATGGATAGCGATATCCAGCATAAATATTAGTATTTTTTATACCTCAATTATCGCATGTTTCTGAGTCTGCTCGTTAACTTGACAGTACCTTCGATACTATTGATAGATGCGGTGGTGTTTTTAGTAGCCATTGATGCGTTTAATTCCTTAGCAGACTGAATTGCTTAAATTTTATATTATTGTTTTGGAGCTTTTCTGTTAATCAATTATTCCATTACTTTGCTGTTTACTACAAACAAAATTGACTGATTGATAAGACGACACTTACTGAAAATAGTTTGAGCTATACCTGCTGGGGGCATAGCTGATGATACATCGGCTTTAAATTTGGAGTAGTAGAACAAGATAAAATTAGTCTACTTCAATGCTTTACTATGCATTTTCTGCAATGTAATTTGCATAATTACTAACAACCTGATCATACATTAATATTCGTTTTTTTGTGCAAGCGGGATGGTTAGCATTTATACAAATTATGTTGTTGAATTTATGAACTCGATGGGATTTTTTCTGCATTTCAGGTAGGACGTGATCTTTCATTGTTTGAAAGGTACCGCCAAAAACGATTATGTCGGGTGATAGTATTTCAATTTGCCTTCTTAGAAATGAAGCATATTTTATTGCATTTAGTTCGACACCTTTTCCTGCTGTTCTTGTTCCAGATGTTTTCTTAATATTAATAAATGAACATGAGAGAAGAGACTTTTTTCTTTCTTTATTCGCTTCTTTGTAAGAGTTGACATCTTCAGGAAAATTTAGCAATCCATATGCCCACCGGCCAATATTATGAAAAGTCGGCCTTAACCAAAGTTTACTTTTAGGTCGCACTCTTACAGCATCATTAATAAGCTTGGATATATTACCCTCGTAGTCATTTGTTTCTTTTAATATAAATAAAATCTTACGGTTAACTGAATTCCATGTTTCATGGCAGATAATGCCATCTTCAACAAAATGATCCGAATCAGCTAACACAAGTGATCTCCATTCTTTAAACAATTCATCCATATCTTTCATTAATAAAGTGCCAAGTTAAAATGTGTTGTGATGCCTAAGGCAGGCTCATGCGGTTTGTAATAATTTGTTGAAATGTGAATCAAAACTCCACCAAATCAGTGGTTTAATAACAGAAATAACATTATTTTTGGACGCAATTTAAAAATCAGACAATATATCAGTGTGTAAATTAGTCCGATAATGAGGATCTACTCGAAAGGTTACCCGTTTCTGCTCTCTGACCTTTTCCAATTTGAAACAGCAAAGAATCTCAGTTTTTACTTGTTCAGTTAAACACGCTTTATCGGCATAAATAATGAATTTGTTTTTCTGGTCAGAATAAATCACTCTACCACGAGGGAGTTCTTGATACTCAGATCCCATTAGTCCTAGAAACTTTGGCATATAAATGCGTTCATGCTCCCAAGCATCAATGTGTTGAAAATCAACATCACGAAGACCAAGAGAGTCTGGGTTTACATTTATCGCAAGTTTGCTCTTTTCTATAATGGTATTTTGATATAGCCAAAAAATGCCAATTTTTTCTTCCTTCACATTGTGTCCTTGTAAATACCACTCTTCATAAGAAAGGTTTGGGTTATACACCTGCACCTCTCCGTCCAGTATGCTGTAAGTTGCGGCATCTATTAATACCGTGTGCTTAGTGACACATAATGCCTTAATAATATAATGCCAGATTTCCATTGTTTTAGGGTCTTTTTGCTGGGAAAAGTAAAGGGTAATGCCAATATCCTCAAAACAATTTTGGATTTTACCCCTCACTGTTAACTCTTTACCATTGTCACTTAAATTGAGTTCATCCAAGTTGACGGCGACTCTTATCATCATATATTCAGGGTGATGTGCGAGCAAATCAGCAAATGAGTTGCTGTGTATTCTGGTTGAGATGAGTTTCATATAGACTCCTTTTCATTTCATACTTAGCCTAAATCAACCTGCGACAATTAGTGTCGCGACATTCATTGTCGGTTTTGATAATGTTATAAATAAAAAGAGGGAAACATTTGAGCACCGATACCACATTAAGGCATTTAACAATGCTTAATCAGCTACCAACTTATCCTGCACAAGGCATTACTGCCAAAGCTATACATAAAAACCTTATTGATGATGGTTTTACTGTATCAAAGCGCACAATTGAGCGTGACTTGCGAAAGTTAGAATGTGCATTGAAAATTGAATCACATGATAATGAAGGCCAACTACTTTGGTATCAGTTGCCACAACAGAAGAAAGTGCCAAGTGCTGCTGGGCCTTTTGACGCACTTATGATGGTACTTAGTCATCAAACCTTGAAATACACGCTTCCGGAGTCAATTCATTGGAAAGTAAATGAAAATCTTGAGAAAGCCAAAATGGTCTTATCAAATTATCAAAAGGTTTCCAAACTTGAACAAAAAGTCCACGTTATATCTGATGGTTACCCACTTTTAGTTAATGAGTTTAACGAACCTTGGGGCAATACGGCCATCCGAGAAGCGATTTACCTTAGTGTGATAGAAGAGTCTAAACTAAGCATCACCTATAGTTATGCCCATTATGCTACCCCTTTGAAAATGGAACTAAATCCACTTGGGATAATTGTACGTGGACAAACCCATTATTTAGTGGCTTCGCACACGAATAATCCAGAAGAGCCTCATCTATTTTTACTCCATAGAATAAAGTCAGTAAAGATGGGTTTTATGAATATAGTTGTGCCTAAAACATTTAGTCTTGCCTCTTACTTTGCGACTAACCCTTCTGGTTATGTACTCAAAGACGAGCCAGTCACTGTAACTCTAAAAGTTAAAGGCTATGCTAGTGATGTGCTTATGCGACATGCACTTGGCAAAGGTCAATCTATTAAAAAGCTTGGCGAGCAATGGAGCGAAGTGACCTTTACAACCGTCCCTACATACGACCTAATTGCTTGGATTTTACGCTATGGAGCGGATGTAGAATGCATACAACCTGATTTCCTAAGAGCCAAGATCAAGAAATCATTACAAAAAACACTATCATTATATACAACTGAATCTTAAGTATAAATTTTTCAGGCCTTAGATTGATGGACTTGTTGAGCCTTATAAAAATTTGCATTTCTATTCTCAAATCACTTTTAGTATTCTCAAAAAAACTATCACGTGGATCTGAGCACTTGTGGTGGTCTTCGTTTCGCCGGTATTTTTCGCAATCTATTGGAAATTTCTAAGCTCACTTTTTATCCTCCTCACAAAAGCCCGAGTTTCATAGCACTAGGATCGCATTTCATTGGAAACCATGACAATAAGATTTGGTAACGACAAAAAAAAAGCTTGCATGATGTTTTATACAGTACTACTGTATAAACATCCACTGTATATAAAATCACTATTAAGAAACCATTATGGAAAGTTTACATACATTACAAGTAACGCTTCACCACTAGCCACGATGCAAGTGCCAACAGGTATTAACCAAAACGAGGGTGTAAATGTTAAACGTATCAATAAATGGACTTTCTTAGTAGCCAATCACATTCGATTTTCTGATAAACAAGCTAATTGCATACATATGGTTAAACCCAAGCAGCAATATTTATTGCTTTGGCTTGAAAAAATTATTGCTGGCAATCAATGTGAAAACCTCTTCGTTGAGCAATTGTCTTTAGATGAAATTAGCTTCAAACGTCTCAAGCAGCTTTGCATTGATTACAATGTGGCATTGGTTAATTTAATGCCAAACATAAATCAAAAAAATAATGTCGTTAAAGGGCCTTGGTAAGTCTCTAGTTTCTGCTAGCGTTTTTAGTCGATATTGATATTGACTATCCACAGGAAAGTCACCTAGGCTTAGCAAATAATGTCCTTAAACGTAAACAATTTTATACCATGATTAAAAAGTGTTTTTGCGGTAATACGTTAGCTTTTGAACAATGTTGCAAGCCTATCATTGATGGACAATTAAATGCTAAAGATGCGGAGGCGTTAATGCGTTCGCGCTTTAGTGCTTATTTCATTAACGATTATCAGTATATTCTCAAAACCTACACAC
>NZ_CAJXPA010000197.1 GCF_913058035.1 uncultured Paraglaciecola sp.
GGAGACGGGAGCTAGTATAACTTGTTTATTAAGTATGAACGAGTTTTGATACGAAATGACCACTATGTTATCGATGGACGAACGTGAAAACATGCGTCAGGCGGTGATTGATGACAGAACTGATTGGCTGGTTAACTTGGTCTCAGAAAAATTCAGTCATCATAAAGTTAGCATAGATGTTAAAATCGTTTGGCACAATCGGCCTTACGAAAGCATCATTTATGAAGTAATAGACAAGGGTTATGACTTAATTGTCAAAGGTACCCAGCAACACGATTCATTAAAATCAGTCATTTTTACTCCTACTGACTGGCACATTATGCGTAAAGCGCCTGTTCCTGTGTTGTTGGTAAAAGAGCATGATTGGCCATGTGGTGGACAAATATTAGCTGCAATTAATGTCGGTGTGGATGACGATAATCATATATCGTTAAACGAAGAAATCACTAAACAAGCATTACATTTTGCTAAATTATTGTCTTCGAACGTTCATTTAGTGAACTCATTTCCTGGAACACCCGCTAATATAGTTATCGAGATCCCAGAGTTTGATCCGACTACGTATGATGAATCTGCAAAGTTACATCACGAACAATGCATGCAAGTCCATAGTGAAAAACATCATATAAACAAGCAACACTGTCATGTGGCTATTGGTTTGCCAGAAGACGTGATCACACAGTATGCAGAACAATTAGATGCAGAACTTGTTGTATTAGGCACTATTGGTCGACAAGGTATTTCAGCTGCGTTACTAGGTAACACCGCAGAACATGTAATAGATAAACTAAATTGTGACGTACTGACGATTAAACCGTATGGTTTTGTATCGCCAGTCAAATGGTAATTATAACCCAGAGAAAATTAGTGTTTCAGGCCACTTAGTAATGATTTTTTGTAAGCAACGATTGCCGGAATTAAAGATAGTAAAATGGCTGCTATAGCGGCTATTAAAAAGAATTGTCCTACTGCAAATAAGTTTGCATAAGGGCTAATGTATAAAGCAAAGTGTTTCTCAAGTAGTGGTTGTCCAAATATCAAAGTGATAGTCACTAATAAATATCCTGCTAGTGCACCTAATAATGTTAGTAATAGGGCTTCAGCCCCGATCAATAAAATAATGATGTGAGCTTTAGCACCTAATGCTCGCAATACTGCTAATTCTCTTTCTCGCTCTTTCATGGAAGCCAATAACATAGTGGTCATGCAAATGAGAGCAGTAGCTAAAATCAACCATGAAATAACTTTTAAGCTAATTTCGACCGCGCCCACTATTTTCCATAATTCCCGCAAGGCCAAAACGGGTAAAATTGCACTTAGAGGCTCTTGTGCATATTGGTTAATATCTCGCTGCAAACTTAAGACCGAAATTTTATTTTTACTGCCCAACAAAAAAGCACTAAGCCGTGGTTGATATTTTTTTCCAAGAGGCACCGAAGCTAACAGTTCATCATCAACATGTTCTGCTTGGTGAATGATGTCGGTACTTTGTAAAGGAATATACAGAGATTGATCAGCAGGAGTGCCAGTGGAATTTAAAATACCCACCACCTTAAATGGATGATCATCGTGATGTGTAAAGCTAACTTTTCCTGTGCCATGAGACATAACTATCGATTGATGAAGGTTATATCCTAAATTTTTGGCCACATCTGCCCCTAACACTACCTCATATAAACGTTTGAAAGGTGCGCCTTGCGTAAAAGAAACTTTTTGTTTGTCAGCATACTTAAAATATTCAAAATAATCATTTGTGGTGCCGATAACAGAAAATCCCTCATGGGAATCTCCCATCAAAAGTGGAACCGTCCATGCAACTTGACTTTTATTAACAACATCTTGGTAACTATTCCATTGAATGTTAGTACTAGGGTTTCCAATTTTAAACACAGAAAACAATAACAAATTTACCCCACTGGTGCGGCTGCCCACAATCAAATCAACACCCGATATTGTTCGTTCAAAATTATTTTTTACCTCGGCGCGTAAGTGCTCAACACCGATTAGCACCAGCATACTAATCCCAATTGAGGTACACGTTAAAGTAGCCATAACTCGTCGTGACCATAAACTTGCCAACACCAATTTAAATAACATCAGTTTCACTCCTTCTAAGCTGTAACTGTGCTAAACCAAGTTGTTGATCAAAATGTGACGCCAAAGACATATCATGGCTAACAAATATAACCGTTGAGGATTGAGCACAGTCTAAAAGAAGATGGATAAATTTTTCTCTGGTTTGGGTGTCTAATGCCGAGGTAGGTTCGTCGGCAATGATCAACTCAGGGGAACCATATAAAGCTCTTGCAACTGCAACACGTTGTTGTTGGCCGACACTTAATTCAATGGATTTTTGTTTAAGTAAATGACTGTTTAATTCTAGCCGCTCACAAATAGAGGCTAATTGGTCAGACTGTTGAGTATTTTTAGTATTTTTAAATCGTTGTGCCAAAAGTATATTTTGTTCGGCTGATAGGTAAGGTAATAAATTAAACTGTTGAAATATTATGCCAATATTATTTGCTCTAAATGTATCTTTTTGAGTTTGGCTTAATTCACTCATATCTTGTCCTAAGACTTGTATGTTGCCAGTATAGCGGCTTTGAATGCCAGAAATTAAATTTAGTAAAGTAGACTTTCCTTCACCTGAACGACCGTATAAAAAAACTTTCTCTGTTGTTTTCACCTTCCAATCAGGTATGTGTAGAGCAAAATCACTTTTTTTTGACCACGTAAAAAACAGATCTTTTATTGATAAACTATAAGGCATACAAACAACACATAAAAACAACATATCCAATAAATAAAGGTTTAGTTTAGAAACAGAGATTTTTTAAGTATAATTGCCTATCAACCCAAGGGTTACAACCTTTTTAGTCGACTAAACATAAGCAGTACACATGAATCAATTATCCAGCAATAATCAACGACACTCCTTAAGCTTCAATAAATTACAAAAGCGTATTAGGCACAATACAGGCAAAGCGATAGCTGATTTTAATATGATTGAAGATGGCGACAAAGTGATGGTCTGCTTATCTGGCGGAAAAGATAGCTACACCATGTTGGATGTGTTGTTACACATGCAAAAAGTAGCGCCCATTTCTTTTAGTGTTATTGCGGTTAATCTCGACCAGAAACAGCCTGGTTTCCCAGAACACATATTACCAGAATATCTGACTCAGCTTGGTGTCGATTTTGAAGTGGTTGAAGAAGACACTTATTCAATTGTGATAGATAAAGTGCCAGAGGGTAAAACAACTTGCGCTCTTTGCTCTCGTTTGCGTCGAGGCATTCTTTATAACACTGCCACACGTTTAAAAGCCACTAAGATTGCACTGGGCCATCATAGGGATGATATGTTAGAAACACTTTTTCTGAACATGTTTAATGGAGGTCAGTTAAAATCAATGCCACCTAAATTAGTCAGTGATGATGGCAAACAAATGGTGATCCGGCCACTGGCTTATTGCGCCGAGCAAGATATTGCTGCTTATTCGCAATTCCTTGAATTCCCGATCATCCCTTGTAACCTCTGTGGTTCTCAAGAAAACTTACAAAGAAAAGTGATTAAGGGTATGTTGCAAGATTGGCAACAACGTTTTCCAGGCAGGATAGAGTCTATGTCAAAGGCATTACAAAATGTGGTGCCTTCACACTTGGCTGATAACAAACAATTTGATTTTGTCAGTTTAAAAACACAATCAATACCGTTTGAAAATGGTGATATTGGTTTTGATCCACCCGAACTCATCTCACAAGATACAAATTTGTCAAATAAGTCCACGTCTATGGCCAGACCTCTAAACATTACTAATATTTAAGAAAAGGGGTAAATAAATGAAGATCGGTTTAGCATTAGGTAGCGGTGCTGCTCGTGGGTGGGCACATATAGGTGTCATTCAAGCACTAGAAGAAATGGGTATCAATATAGATATCGTGTCTGGATGCTCAATAGGTTCTTATGTTGGCGCCTCATTTGCTTCTGGAAAGTTACCAGAATTAGCTGAATGGGTTGAAAGCCTTACGGATTGGCAAGTGTATGCTTTAATGGGAGTCGGTTTTCATAAAGGAGGATTGATGAGTGGACTGAAAGTGTTTCAAGCACTACAAGAAAATTTCAGTTATGAAACTTTTGAAGAATTAAATAAGCCTTTTGCAGCCGTAGCCACTGACCTATACAGCGGCCGTGAAGTCAATTTTTTAAGTGGTTCTGTAATTGAGGCTGTTAAAGCATCTTGTGCTATTCCCGGTTTATTTCCGCCATTACTGTTTAAGAATAGATGGTTGGTTGATGGAGGTGTCGTCAACCCTATACCTGTTAACATGTGCAGATTGTTAGGGGCTGATATCGTCATTGCGGTCAACTTAAGTGCAGATTTCAGGCCTCAATCTTTAGTTGCTAATACTTTTGACCATGGTAATAACCAAAAAAAGACATCCGATTTTTTTAAACGCAGTCAACAACAAATTCAACAATGGTTTAAAAAGGGTCCAGATTCAGATGCTAAGTCTGAGGAACAGGATTCAGTTTTAAATGAAGAATCTTTAACTAAGGAATATTTAGACATATTAGAACCTGCTAACGTTGAGCACTCAAAACAAGAGGAGTTGATTGCTAAAGACCGTATAGTAATACCTCCCGCTCCTTCTATTATTAATGCTATGACAGGTTCTTTAGATATTTTATCAGCAAGAGTCACTCGGTCTCGTTTGGCAGGCGATCCACCTGATATATTAATCGAGCCTCAACTGCGCGATTTTGGCATGATGGAGTTTTATCGGGCAAAAGAACTGATTGAACATGGTCGAGCTAGTGTGCATAGAGTTGCAGACCAAATTAAGTATCAATTAGGGACTGAATAAGTGTGATATTTAAACAACACAATTGACAGACTCGCGGCCGCTCATTAAGGTAGATACCTAACAAAAAACAAAAACAAGGAATGCCAACATGCCTATTCAAATTAGTTTCGAACTGTCTGACAGTGATCTAGATCATTTTCGTTCAATGATGAAAGCAGCTATGCAAAAAGCCAGTGAGTATCCACCGGCTGAAGTTTTAAAAAAAGCACGTGCCGTTTGCGCTGAAATGGAACAGGCTAGCTTGCCTGATTTTGTTAAACACAGAATGGAGTCTTTAGAAACACTTATATCTGCATTAGAAGATTCAGAATGGCAAATGCCTGAAGATGAAAAAAATGAAATTTTAACTTCCTTAGCTTATTTTAGTGAGCCAGAAGATTTAGTACCCGACAATATTCCAGGATTGGGTTTTGTGGATGACGCTATTATGATTGAATTGGTTATACAAGAGTTGTCACAAGATTTGGCAGCCTATAAGCAGTTTTGTAAGTATAGATTAACTGAAGAAAACCGTCGTGGTGTTGAAGCGAATGTAAATCGTGAAAGTTGGTTGGAGAGTAAGAGAACGGAACTACGCTCCAATATGCGTAGAAATCGCAGTACCAGTGGAAGCAGGCGTTTGTTTTCTAGGATAATGTAGGACCAACAAAAAGGATACACAGGGCAGTTCTATCGTCATGTGTATCCTTAATCATAATTTGTCTCACTAATTATTAACTTAGTTCTTAACAATCGCGGTTATGCGTAACGGCTTATTCGGTAAATACAAACCTTTTTGCTGCATGAACCATGTTTTACTTAAAGTTAACGTCCCTTTTTTATCAACTAAAGTTTGCAGCTCTTCTGGTAATCTCACATCTTCTTCAAAGTGAAATAATAAACCTTCTGGCGCAGGCATCATGAAAGATAAAAAACCACCCATCTCATCAAAAAATGCCTGATACTGCTTAAACAACAATAATAACTCATCATGGTTGTATTGCGTTTTCAAAAAGCTTGGTAACGTTTCTAATTGCACTGACATGTCGCATTGATTGGCCTGATCATCTAATTCGATGATCACCTTGGCTCTGGCCATTTTTAGAATTTTATCCGTAGGTACAGTGAAACGATTATTATTTTCTATTGTTAAGGCAAGTGTTTGTTTTTGTGTCTTTATTTGCGCGCTGCTGACGTGACACAAACGTTTATCAGCAATATGCATAAAACCGAAGGCAAATCTCAATGCATCAGTATCTGGATCGTCAAGTTTCTTTACGTGGCTGTAAAAGCTCGAGTACTCCACATCTAATGTTTCTGCAACTACTTGTGAGTTTAAAAATATAAACCCTAAAATAAGAAATGTTATTTTCAAATTGATATTACCATATGTTTTCTATTTACTCGTAACATGCTTCTCAGCTCGTCAATATATTCTTGACCTCGTTCAGAGTAGCTTAATAAGCCTGAAGCTAAGGCTACAGCTGTGACTGGCTTTCCGTCCTGTCTTAGATTTTCTCTAATCATTCTTAAATCTTTATAAGCATAATGACGATTAATATTACGCATGTAAGTCATCACCGCGTGTGATAAATCTGTAAACTTTGCAACCTCATGTTTTGCGTCATCGTCACGTTGTTTAGGCACAAAACCGCAGCCTTTTTTAAAACACCAAAGTCCAAAAAAGTTATAACCCTGTTGAGCAAATCTTGAAGCTCCCCAGCCAGATTCATTTGCAGCTTGAACCAGAATAAGTGCTTCTGGTATGGAATCTACCCTTCTAATCAACATTTCTATTGTCTGTTCTAAAGATAACTCTTCATCACCAGAAAACTGATACTTTGCTATTAGCTTTTTAAATACTTTTTGCTGATGTTTATTGAGTTTTTCATGTTGCAAAAACATTCCCTGTAAAGCCAACACCATCTGCCGCTCTTTTGTAACTATTTCATTCTGTCTTTGAATTTCAGGTTGTAAATAAGCAAAGAAAGCTCGTTTTTTTTCAATTACATTTGCATAATTAGCAAAACTGGGAACATCTTCCATACTAGCGTCTAAGGTGGCTACGTGTAATCCATCAAGTCTGATAATGTCTTCTGCTGTATCTGTATTTTTAGATTTAAATTGCTGAAGAAAAACTATTAATACTACTGTACTGATAACAATAGCAATAGTTACGAAAGGTATTTTAACCGCATCACGCATGAAATACTCCTTCGTCTTGGTCGGGTTTATCATTTACATCACGCACTTTAACGCCAAATAACTCCCGATATAATATACCTTTCATATTGATGAAAAATGGGATTATCCAGATATAAGCAAAACCAAATGACAAAGCGCCTAATATCAAACAACAATAATATGCTATGTAAAAT
>NZ_CAJXPA010000198.1 GCF_913058035.1 uncultured Paraglaciecola sp.
AGATATTGCATGTTTTAATATCCAACAAGCTAAAACGCTGTTTATATCATCATAGAACTTACTTCTAATAAAAATGATGCGTGTGATTTCATAAATATTTAAGCTGTCCAGAAAATATCAAATTAAGGTTGTATGGCTAGTACATCCGTCTTTAGTGAAGAATTAACTTATACTCGAAACTATCAGCATGATTGCGACAACTGTGAAGCTGATTCGCCAAGAATTGAAGCTATAGTGCGAAACATTCATTATGCTGGGTTCTCGATGCACAACAAGCAACAAGGTTTTAGAAATTGCTGATATGTGCCAAGTTCATAAAATCTTGCATAATAATGCGGCAGTAATAAGTGCATTACTAGACTAGATTTTGTGGATGAACTTGTTTCTAGTCTGTTGAGCTGTGATTGTGGTTATCTATTTTATTAATGAAATTTTGAGGTTGGCCTTCAACAAAGTGTGGAGTAATGTATTCAGTATTATTAACAATAAGTTGGATATTTATGAACGACACCATTATTTCACTTTTAGGCTACATCACTTGGGTATTAATCTTATTAGTCTGGTTAGCAATCTACCGAACTCTATTGGTCGCCAAAAAAGAGCAGACAGTGAATGGCTTTAAATCTGATGGTTCCAACTCGCCAGCATTTGGTGAACAATTAGCTCGTGCACAAGGGAACTGTGTTGAGAGTTTTGCGTTCGTTGGTGGTCTCATGCTGTTGGCTCTGGCCACCAACTCCACTGTGATAACTGATGGGTTAGCCTTACTGATTTTGGCAGCCCGTTTAGGGCAATCTATCACACACTTGATATCGACGAGTGTGTTAGCCGTGCAAATCCGATTTGCTTTTTTCTTAGCACAGATTGGTATTTGTTTTTATTGGGTGATAATTTTTGTCACAAAATTTATTGGAGCATAGCATGATGTCAAATCCAACAATTGAAGAGTTACTTGAGATTTCTCCTTGCGAATGTTCGGAAGGCCTACTCGTAGAGCAGTTTATCAGCCCTAACATTCATCAAATGTGGTCGCCAATGCCTCGCATTGCAGGACCTGCTTTTACTGTGAAGTGTGGAGAAGGTGACCATCTAAGCTTGCATGCAGCGATTTACCGTGCAAAAGCAGGTGATGTAATTGTAGTAGAAGCAGGCCTTGATTACGCTAATGTTGGTGGCAATGTCTGCGCTATTGCAAAACAGCGAGGTGTTGTTGCTATGGTCATTGATGGGTTTATTCGTGATATTGCTGAAATTCGTGAGGCGCAGTTTCCAATTTATGCACGTGGTGTGATGCCCAAGCCAGGAGCTAAAGAACAAATATTTCCTCTTAATCAACCTATTCAGTGTGGTGGTGCCACGGTTAATGCCGGTGACTACATTGTGGCAGATGAAGAAGGCATTGCGGTTATTCCAAAAGATAAACTCACAGAGGTTTATAAGCTTGCTAAAGCTCGAACAGATAAAGATGCTTCGATGAATTTGGCTGATTGGAAAGTCCAACATTCGAAAAAAGTTGAATCGAAACTGCAAGAATTAGGATATTTTGATTAATGTAATTTAGAGACGGCCTGTTAGTAACCTGAACTTGTTATAATCCGTAGCGTCCAGCACTACTATTATCGTGCCTATCTTTGTTGAAATTGCTCACAATAGCTGGCTATTGTGAGCAATTTCGCCCAGATAAACGTAAAGACACAGTTCTCTAGATGCGTTAAGAGTTTAATACCTCGATTGTAGCCCTTCAACATGGTGGTTTTGTTAGGGGCACTGCAAGGGAAACGGCACGTCTTAGCCTGAGTTCAGGTTAGGCTATATCTTTTAACAGGCAACACAACTCCAAGGTCAAAAATCTTAATGTTTTCATTTTTCGAACGGTTAACTAATCCGTTTCCTGCTGCTCACCCAACACAACCGCCTGATACAATTTTCGCGTTCTGTCGTTATTATACCCAAGGTATGTGGCCGGTTATTTTTTGTGTCTCTATTTTAGCTGCCGCCATCGCAGCACTTGAAGTATCGCTATTTGGTTTTTTAGGTCAACTGGTTGATTGGTTGGCTGAAAGCGACAGAGAAACATTTTTACAGCAAGAGTTGGACAGTCTTATATGGATGGCAGTTCTAGTGTTGGTTATTTTACCGGTATTAGTGATTACTCAATCTTTGTTGTCACATCAGGGACTGATGGGAAATTTCCCGATGCAGATCCGTTGGCAAGCACACCGATATATGATTGGACAAAGCTTAGGTTTTTTTCAAAATGAGTTTGCTGGGCGTATCGCCACTAAAGTCATGCAAACTGCGTTGTCAGTACGTGAAACCGTGATGAAAACATTAGATATTTTAGTGTATGTCAGTGTGTATTTTTTCAGTATCTTGTTTTTGGTTATCTCAGCCGATTGGCGCTTAAGTGCTCCACTTATTATCTGGTTTTTAGTTTATTTAGTGATCTTGCGTACGCTTGTTCCCAAATTAAAAAGGGTGTCGCAACGTCAAGCCGATGCACGTTCGATGATGACAGGGCGTATTGTGGATAGTTATACCAATATCACCACAGTCAAATTGTTTGCTCACACCAATCGCGAAGCAGAATACGCCAAAGAGGGTATGTTGGGTTTTTTGAAAAAAGTCTATCCTCAGATGCGCCTGGTAACGGTGTTGTATGGTTGTGTTTGGTTTAGCAATGCTCTACTGGTATTCAGTATTACTGCGCTGGCGATATATCTATGGATGTTGGAGTTGGTCACACCCGGTGAAATCGCGATTACCGTGAGTTTGTGTTTACGTCTTAATGGTATGTCGCAATGGGTGATGTGGGAAGTATCTTCGCTGTTTGAAAATATCGGTACAGTGCAAGATGGCATCAACAGTTTGTCGTTGCCCGTTGATGTGCAAGATAAACCCAGTGCAAAAGCCTTAGAAATGAAGGGAGGGGCGATTCACTTCAATAAAGTGAACTTTGGTTATGCTGGCGCTAATAACATCCCTATCACAGTGTTTAAAGATCTTGATATCAAGATCAAACCAGGCGAAAAAGTCGGACTGGTAGGGCGCTCAGGCGCCGGAAAGTCTACTTTGGTTAATCTACTGCTACGTTTTTATGATATCCAAAGCGGCAGTATCACTATCGATGGACAAGATATTAGTCAGGTTCAACAAGAAACGTTGCGTGCCAATATTAGCATGGTGACCCAAGATACTTCATTGTTACATCGCTCAGTGCGCGATAACATTCTGTATGGACGTTTAGATGCTAGTGAAGAGGATATGGTTAATGCGGCCAAGCAGGCCGAGTCTCATGAGTTTGTGCAGACGTTGTCTGATATGCAGGGCAGAACCGGCTTCGATGCTCATGTTGGTGAGCGTGGAGTGAAACTCTCGGGTGGTCAACGCCAGCGTATCGCCATAGCCCGAGTTATGTTAAAAGACGCACCGATTTTGATTTTAGATGAAGCTACGTCTGCACTTGATTCTGAAGTAGAAGCGGCAATTCAACACTGTCTGAATAAAGTTATGGAAAACAAAACTGTACTGGCTATCGCTCATAGATTATCTACTATTGCGCAGATGGATAGATTGTTGGTGCTTGACGAAGGTAAGATTGTTGAATCAGGCACACATACTGAGCTGATACACAAACGTGGGATCTATGCCAAACTATGGGAGCATCAAACTGGTGGCTTTATCGGTTTAGAGTAAAACAATGTTAACAAAGAGGTACTTTTGAAAATTAATTTAGCAGGTTATTTATTTTATAATATTTTATCTATTAGTCTTTTTTTTCTTAATTTTGATAGTACAGCGGCCCAAGTTAAGCCTTCACATATGACATTCTCTTATGTTGATCATCCTGTCATCACACATGAAGTCATTCCTATTATAGAGCGTGCATATTCATTAATGGGTATTAAGTTAACATTTGAGATGCATCCTTCATCAAGAAACCTTAAAGCTGTTGAGTCGGGAATAGTTGATGGGGATGTCGCCTACAGCGACTTACTTTTGAAAGGTTACGATACACTTGTAAAAATCGAACCTCCATTGGTTACTTCTATTTTTGTTCTGCTGTGCCTACCTGATGTGCGATGTAATCAAGAGGTTTTGTTTGATGATAATAATGTCATTGTTTCGACTGATACGACTCACAAAGGTCTGCTCAGTTTTTACCCTGAATCTCTAAGCCGCTCTTTTTATACGATTAACAATCTATCGATCATTCCTAAACTTTTAGCACAAGAGCGTTTTCAATATGGGATCTATGTTTTTGGGAATTCTCAGGTTTTAAGCTCTGACTTTCAACATCTCAAAGTCATAGAGTTATTTAAAACACAGACTCACCATACACTTCATCAAAAGCATGCTTTTATGAAGGATGAAATCAGCGCTGCGTTACAACTTTCAATGGATAAGGCAAAGAGTTCGCTTGATGATTTTACTCAGTAAGTTACTAATTTTACTGAGAATTAATGTGTGTTGAACATGCTGTTTCAAGGGGCCTTAATATCAGGTGGTTTGATCATCGCGATAGGGTCGCAAAATGTTTTCATTTTAAGACAAGGTTTGTTGGGTCAAAAAGTTTTTTATGCCTGCGCTGTGTGTTTTATTTGTGATTCAGTATTAATCACTGTTGGTATTTTAGGTGTCGGTTCAGTTTTACAACAATTCCCATTTTTCTTAAATTTGTTAGCAACTTTAGGTGCAATATTCTTGTATTGGTATGGCTGTAACTCTTTTATTAGGGCTTATAAAGGAAACAATCATCTAAGCGTTGAACAGGTGGTCAGTCAAGAGCAATCAATCCTTAAGTTAATGTTAACCACTTTGGCGATAACGCTGCTAAATCCTCATGTTTACTTAGACACATTAGTGATTATTGGTGGCATAGGTGGCACTTTAGGTCGCGAGGAAAAACACTGGTTTTTATCAGGCTCTGTGCTGGCTTCATTCATTTGGTTTTTTGGCCTAGGTTATGCCTCTAAAAAGCTCATTCCATTCTTTGAAAGTAGCAAAACATGGATGGTTTTAGATTTTCTGATCGGTGTAGTAATGTGTTGGATTGCCGCAGGCCTGACAATTTTTGTCTACCAGAGTTTTTATGAATAATCCTAACCTAAAAGCTGACATTATTGACAATTTTGTTGTGCCAGTTTGTTTTGAAGAAATTAAAATATTGTACGAGGACGAATATCTACTAGCTGTCAACAAGCCCAGTGGTTTATTAAGCTTATCAGGTAAAAATCCAATGAATAAAGACTCTGTTCATTATCGGTTAGTTCAGCAGCAACCAGATATCAGGTTAGTGCATCGTCTAGATTTTGGCACCTCAGGAATCATGTTATTGGCAAAAAATAAAGTGATGAACGCCAATCTGACCAAGCAGTTTCAAGTTCGAAGTGTGATTAAACGTTATGTGAGTATTTTAGCGGGTGAAGTAGTAAAAAGTGAGGGTCTGATAGATTTACCCATAGCCAAAGATAGTTTACTTTTTCCACGGCTTAAAATTTGCCATCAAGATGGCAAATCCGCAAAGAGTCACTATAAAATTATGGAAAGGTTAAATGAGCCATCCCGAACTAGGGTAATTTTCACGCCTTTGACGGGCAGAACGCATCAGTTACGAATTCATAGTCAAGCCATCGGCCATCCTATTTTAGGATGTGATTTGTATGGCACAGAAAAAACTCAAGGCATGTCAACTAGGCTTCTATTACATGCCCTCGATATTACGTTCGCTCACCCGGAATCACAAACAAGAATGACTTTAACCAGCCCTTGTCCTTTTTAAGCTGTTTATACGTTGAATATTGCAGTTAATAGCCCAATTAAACCACCAAATACACCACCCCAAACAACCAACCAACCTAAATGTTCTCTTATCATTTTCTGAATAATATCTTTGACCATTTTTGGTGTGAGTTCGTTGAGACGTTGTTCAACAATTTGATTGATTTTTTGGTGGAGTTCTTGATGCATATCCGGCTGTGTTAGTTCTTCTTGCAGAAGTAATGAAAATTTAGGCTCTTGAGTAATATCTCCTAGCGCTGCCCCCATTTTATCTACGAAAGGCTGTCGCATTGGCTCTAAAGCTTCAACACCACCAAACATGCCAAGCATTTGTCCGAATGAAGAGTCTTTAATAACATCAACCAATGAATCAAATGTTGGTGTTAAGTCTACCTTGTTGATAATTGACGCAAAATCTATATGCATAGGTTGGTTGCCGTCAGTCAGAAAGCGTTGAATATTGTCCTCACTGAAAAACTGTTCCATTACCAAATTTCGGATCCCACTTTTAAAATCTTCGAATCGCTCAGGTATTACACCAGAACCATATAAACCGGGTACTTTTTCAAACAGCATGTGTATCGCTATCCAATTAGTAATCGCACCCGATACTGCAAACAGCCCGACAGTTTTGACAATGTCGTTGCCTAAAGTAAAACCCAGCAATACTAAGGCGAGGGCTAATCCATTGGTGATAATGCTTTTGTTCAAAGAGATGACTCCGATACTGTTGAATTAAGAGGGGTTATATCAGTAAAATGCATGCTGTCAACAAGAGGAGACTATAATACTGACCTTTGTGTTGCTTATTATATTAATAATTTAAACATAGTTCGTTCGTCTACCACATATAAATATCTTTCAGTGAATGTTTTACATATTGAGTTGAACACGTCAGTGTGAATATACCGAGATATTATTTCCATCGTTGCAAAAATATATTTGACAGCTTTTTTTGTAAAACAGTCCATGTGTCGAGTGTCTCGATTTTTAAAGGCAACAGACAAACTAAGCAGCTCTTATTCGCTACCATAAATAGCCAAGACACTAATAACAATTAAAATCTATCAAAGCGTTTTAAGATATTTTTGAAAATAAGTGTTAGAGCATAAAAAAACTATCAAGCCAATCATCCATGTTGAAGTTTTTTTAAATATGCGGCGGTTAAAATGATAGGCAAGTTCAAAATAGTGAAGAAAAAAAATAACAATTTTTGTTTGTTTTTAATAACACACTATATAAACAAATCAGAATGTCAGAATCTGATTGTGTGAACTTTTATGATACGACGAAATTGAGAACTAATATCTTATTTTACATGTTTTGAGGAGCACTAAAATATCTTCTTCAATCTTTCCTCTTGAATCCGTGATGCCAATAAGTATAATGCTGCTC
>NZ_CAJXPA010000199.1 GCF_913058035.1 uncultured Paraglaciecola sp.
ATATAGAGTTAAATCCGGTACGCGCTGATATGGTCGCTAGTCCTGTAATTAAGCGCTCCATTCAAGATTCAAGACTTGACCCTATAATGGGTTCAAGATTCAAGACTTGACCCTATAATGGGTTGATCTCCCGGCTGGTCAGATGGGGAAGAGATAAGTCATGGTTATTTTGGATGCGAGCAGTTTAGCTTATGAGTTGAACAATTGATCCTCTGGGCTATGTAGCAGCGACGCGGCTGCGCATAAATAAAGAAGTAGTTTTTAGCTTTGTAGCCGTTTAAGCTGCCGCGATTTTGTTAATAAAGGCCAAAACATGACTGATATCTCTGCAGCTCCCAGCAGCGCCAAAACACCAGAATTTTCAGCGGCCCCATGGCCAGCAGTTCGCAAGGCCCTTGAAATTATTGGCTGGCTAGTGGTTGCAGTACTTCTGTATACCGGTCTCAGTTCGGTTTTTGGCCGTGCTGACTTTTTGATAACCAGCTTTGCACAGCCCATTGCTGATCCACGGGCCACCTTTAACGCGTTTGATGTTCGCTACTATGAGCACTTTCTAGCCACATGGCTGCACCTTGGCCCCGCCCTGCTCATCTTCACTATCGGCCCGATGCAGTTCATCCCCGCGGTACGAAAAAAATGGATTAATCTCCACCGCTGGTCTGGTCGTGTCTTCATAGCTTGCGGAGTCATCGGCGCCACTTCGGGATTTTTTATTGGCGCTCTTTACCCCTTCATGGGTTTAGAAGGCCAGGGCTTTAACCAATCCATGGCCACGGTTGTTATAGCCGGCTATACCCTGCTTTGCCTTTATAAAGCCTATAGCAGTATTCGCCGCAAACAGTTTGGTGCGCATCGAGAATGGATGATCCGCGCCTGGACCATAATGCTTGCCATCGCCACACAGCGGATAATGTTAGGGGTATTAATGTCTACCACCGGCGTTGGAATAGAAATATTATTTGGTATGACATTTTGGATGGCGGGGCTGCTAAATGTCACTATCGGCGAGATCTGGATTAGCCTCACTCGCACTCCAGGCAATGGTGCGCGTCATTGGAAATATCTCGATGCCAAGGCAGCATCTAACAAAGAATAAACAGAATAAAGGACAGGCACTTTCTAAAGTCACCTAATCTACTACCGAAAAAACCGTCGGTTTCAGGTTTAGTTAGCAATTTTCGATTTAAACTTAATTAAGCGCTTCATTCAAGATTCAGGACTTGACCCTATACTTTTCGTAATACCTCAGGCGCTCAAAGGCCTTTATAATTAGTTAGAAAGCTAGATAGATCGAGGCCAAGAATCCTTCTCAACATTTGATAATAGTCACTCCCTTATCTGCGTTGCTTATGTGCGATCTTCCACTCGCTGGCTGATACCCCATATTTATTTTTAAAGGCTTTTGAGAACGCACTTAAGTCCTGAAAACAAAGATACTGGGCAATATATGTAAGCGGGTTATCACTATTTATCAGTAGATTTTCCGCTATTTCAAAGCGACTCTCGTTAAGTACTTCGCTATAGCTTGTTCCCACTTCCTTGAGTTTTCGTTGAATGGTTCGTGTCTTGTAAGGAAGACGGAGGGCCAATGCTCCAATGTCAGATCTTCCCAGCGCAAGATTTTTTTGAATCGTCAATTTGACGGTTGCCTGAAAGCCAGGTTTATCATCTAGGTGCAAACTTGTGAGGTATTCCGACATCAGCTCACGAGCAATATCGTCCCGAGCAGGGAGCTTGTGGTCAAGAAACTGACTGGGAAAAAATATCGCATCCTGCTCTGCGTTAAATTGAATCGGGCATCCAAAGTACTTCTTCAAAGACGCTTCATAGCCGCTATCTTTGAATGCAAATGTGACGTTTGAAGGCTGCCATTTGTTATCGGTCACGATCTTTAGCATTGCGTGAAGTGACGCAAAAAACAGAATGCTTCCCTGAGGGTAGCGAGTGCTTTCCTGTGTATCCAGAGAGCGCGTAAAGCTTGTCACATTGGACCAAGTTTCTAGGGAATACTGCATCCCAATAGCCCGCGCTCGCACATGATTCCTTACACCCTCGATCGTCTGCTTAAAGGTTTTCGCCGCGCGGCCATAGAGAATGGTTTCACGGTTATAACCGATTTCCTTACGTTTCTGAGTAAGAAGCAGGGCAAAATCAGGGCGGTCCAGCTGTCGGGCAGCGACCTCTAAAAGGTTGGCACAATAACTGTAGGGTACAAGCTCTGTCGTACCATAGAGTATACTCCCTGGGCACCCAGTTTCTGCGAGTAACTGACTGGCATTCCCGCCTAGCTCCTCATAGAGTTCGGCTGTACCTGCCAAATATGTTCCCAACACAATTGCACTCAAAACGGTCTCCTACATTTAGACGCGATGAAGTCTATTTTGCGCCACTTAGTGACGTGATTTAACTAATCTTTGGCGCACAATAACAAATTGGGCCTCGCTCTTCAATCTACACTAAATACCAGTTTGAGCATGTTACATAATTAAGATGTTATGCACTCGCTGCACCACCATTAGATCAATCCTGTCACGCGAGATAATACGAATGCCCAAAATTGCTTGACGGTAGAAAAATAGTCGACCTGACCCATGTGTTTGCCGGACCCTATTTTGCCTATCAACTGGGGTTACTCGGGACTGGTATTACGCGTATCGAAAATCCGGCTTGACTGACGAATACGAAATTCACCTATTTACCGGAAGAATCTGGTCTTGGCGTGAATAGTTTGGTAACGAAATGATCTGGGCACGTCGCCTGGGCCAGCGAGTAACGAATAGTGAGTCGCCGCAGCTTTGGCCTCTTGTTTGTGTCTAATCCAATTCAAAACTAATGAAGGATCAAAATGAAGAATAATTATAGAATTATGTGCGCACTCATTTCATGGGCAGTGCTCTCTCTTAGATTTGTCGATATGTTGATAATCGGTGAGCAAGGTAGTATTGCTGAAACATTGTTTGTCTATTTTGGGTTTTTCACAGTTTGGGCTAACATCCTTATTGCGCTTGCTTTTACGGCACCACTGCTTAATTCAGATAGAAAATTATCTAATTTTTTCATGCGTCCTGCCGTTCGTACAGCCCTCGCATCTTATACTCTTATGACATCCGCTGTTTATTATATGCTGATCGTGCCTTATTGGAATCCTCAAGGTTTCACTTGGGTGACCGCTACAGGCCTACATGCAGTCATGCCCGCTCTCTATATTATCGATTGGTTATTCTTTGCTGAAAAGCGACCAATTTTCTATAAACATCTTCCCTATTGGCTTATATTTCCTGCCATTTACGGAGTGACATCAATCATCCGAGGGTTATTAACCAATGTTTACCCTTATCCATTTCTGAACGTAGCTGAGCTGGGCATTGGAGCTGTATTATTGAATATGTTCGGATTAGTTGCAGTTTTTGCAGTGGTTGGCCCTGTTTTTATCGCGGTAGCACATCTGATAGAACCGAATCCTAGGGCAAAGAGCGTTGTTGACGAAATCACATAGATTATACATGCAGCTGCACTTTATCCTCCCCCCAGGGGGGGATACAAAGGATTGTGTTACAACAATAGGGGTCAGATCTTTTAGGTATTAGTGGTTTGTTGCTATTCTTTGTTTCACTGCAAAAGGAGTTTGCCAATGCCACGAAAACCGCGTTTTATTATCCCGGATGTTCCTGTTCATATCGTTCAAAGAGGACGCAGTCGTGAGCCGGTATTTTATGATGAGGCTGACTAATGGGTTTATCTCGGTCGATTAAGAGAAGCGGCTGAAAAATACCAATGCCAAATTCATGCCTATGTGTTGATGACAAACCATATCCACTTGCTGGCAACGCCATCAGATGTTCAAGGCATTACTTGAATGATGCAATATTTTGGACGGCATTACGTTCCCTACATTAATCGCACTTATAGTGGAAGTGGTTCGATTTGGGAAGAACGCTATAAAGAAACCTGGTTCAGGATGACCGATACCTATTAACCTGTATGCGTTATATAGAATTAAATCCGGTACGCGCTGATATGGTCACTAGTCCTGTAATTAAGCGCTCCATTCAAGATTCAAGACTCTGTAGGTTCTTTATAGCCAAGCGCCATTTTTAAATAACCCTTGTTTGTTTTTCACGATTTGAGCAATAGTTTCTCTTAACCAGAGTAACCCTACATCTCGGTTACTTCGGTTATGCCATGCCATTGATATTTCAGCTGGTGGAATGTCTATGGGCATAGATTTAGCAATTAAATCTCCACTTTTCACATGTTCAAAAGCAATAGGATAGGGCAAAACACTGATCAGAGATGTTTGCTTAATCAAACTCATTGCACTGACAAAACTATTTGTCGTCATGGCTATACGGCGAGTTAAGTTTTGCTCAGCTAATTTAGCATCAACAATGCCAGATGCATCACCCGATAAAGATACCAATAAATTATCACTATCCACCAGTGCTTTTATATCAAACTCTTTATCCACCAACGGGTGTTGAGGTGACATTACCGCTACAAAGTAGTTCGTACATAAGTGTTGTCTATGAATGTACTTACCAAGATCAGGAACATAATCAGCAATAAGCTCAGCTTGAGCATCCATTAACAAACTTTCACCATTCATAGTGTAGGGCACAGCATGAATATTAATGTGTGGTGCTGTTTGTTCTATTACTTTTCTTAGTTCTAACCACAATAGCGATAACATGCCTTCGGTTAACGCTATTCTAAAAGTACGTTTGGCATAATAAGGTACAAATTCTTTAGGGTTAACAACATCAGAAATTATATTTAATGAACTTGATATTTGTAACCACAATGAACTAGCAAAAGGAGTGGGTTTAATACCCCGACCATCTTTAATAAATAAAGGGTCTTTATAAACATGACGCATACGCGATAAAGCATTGGATACCGAAGGTTGCGTCATAGATAACCGCTTGGCAGCGCTACTCACAGATTGCTCTTGCATTATGGCGTCAAAAATCACCATTAAGTTTAAATCAAGCTTACTCATTTCAGTAACAACACATCATATAAATCAATGAGTACTATACTATCTATCAATTAGAGGTTATCAATGAGTTTGTCGATACTAGTGCCAACAAAACAAGCAACTTAAAAAACACTAGGAATGATAATGAAAGCAGCCTATATAAAACAGTATGGTGACGTAGAGAACTTAATCGTTGGTGATGTACCAAAACCCAGCATTTCAGCTTATCAGGTATTAATAAAAGTCAAAGCGGCCGGGGTGAATCCGGTAGATTTTCATATTAGAAACGGCATGTTAGAAGACTCAGGTACCCATGAGCTGCCACTAGTCCTAGGTTGGGACGCGGCAGGTATTGTGAGTGAAGTTGGCCAGCACGTAACCGATTTTAAGCTAGGTGATGAGGTTTATGTATATTCACCCTTAACAGAGCAAGGCGCACACGCAGAATATTTAGCCGTTGATGCCAATTTTGTCGCACATAAACCTGCATCATTAAGCTTTATACAAAGTGCAGCAGTGCCGTTAGCGGCTTTAACAGCACTTCAAGCATTAACAACGCATGGTGAATTACAAAAAGGTCAACTGGTACTGATCCACAATGCATCGGGTGGGGTGGGTAGTTTTGCAGTACAAATAGCCAAACACTTAGGTGCATATGTCATAGCAACAGGCTCTCAAGCTAAAAAAGATTTTATTATGGGCCTTGGCGCGGATGAATTTATTGATTACAAGCAAGACGATTTTGAACAGCATGTTTCTGACATGGACTTGGTATTTGCAGCCGTAGGGGGCAATAACATCGTTGAGCGTTCACTGGTTGTTATTAAAACCAATGGCCGATTAATTTCATTATTAGATGAAATAGATGAGAAAAAAGCACAATCACAAAACATTCATTATGCACGTATGGTGGTAGAGCCATCAAAAACGGGGCTTAACACAATAGCTAATATGCTTGAATCAAATCAGCTTCAAGTAACAATAGATTCAGTTTTTAGCTTAGATGATGCGAAGAAAGCAATGGTCAAAAGTGAAAGTGCTCGCGCAACGGGCAAAATAGTAATTGAAGTGGTAGCAAGTTAACGTTCACTGTTAAAGCTAACATGCGTAGCTAAAGATGCTCCTTGATAGTCAAGGGGCATCTTTAGATAATTAACACGGGTCATAACACGGCATAACACGGGGTCAAGTCTTGAATCATGAATTCGACGAAAATTTGATAATTTTACTCACACTCGAGTAGTGTAAATTGAAGTGATCCGCTATTGCTTTCATCGTGTACCCCCCACTTTTATAGGCCGCCAAAATAGATTTGTTACGACTTTCATACATTGTTTCGTATTCCGTTAAAGCCCTTGCTTTTGCCCTTCTTTGACTTGATGGAACTTCCGTTAGATCTCTATCTTTATCTATCTTTGCTTCCATTTCTTCAACAAAATTCTCATCACCCAAAAAAATCTGCTTTTTTAATAGTGACCAGGGTGATATCTGGCCTTTTCCTTCAGCGACAAACACCTTATATTTTTCTACTGTAGATGAACGGCGCTTTCCGAAACAAGATAATAACCAATTGACCTGCAGCCAACCGGGAGACTCTTCGAGGCCAACCGTATTTCGATAGCTACTCCACTGCCAGTTTTCTGCTTTAACAACCATACCTGCTCGGACAGGATTGAGTACGATATATCTCGATAGCTCCAGAAGATAGCTTTCTTTTTGAACCAGTATTGATTTATAACGGCCTTGAAAAACATGCCCTACTCGTTGATGCTGCTGATTAAACCGCTGCGTGTAAACACCGTTTAGTTGACGCATACCCTGGGACAAATTACCGTCTGGCGTTTCTATCATTAAGTGATAATGGTTAGTCATCAAACAGTAGCTGTGGCACTCCCAATTGAAACGCTCACAAACTTGCCCCAAGACTGACAAGAACAACGCCCTATCGTCATCGGTCAAATAGATATCATCTCGTCCATCACCTCGCGAAGTCAAATGATACAACGCGCCAGGGAACTCGATTCGTAGTGGTCTAGACATTTTTCGACTTTAACTTAATTACGCGCTCTATTCAAGATTCAAGACTTGATAATCATATAGAGATCTCCTCCGGACTAGTCGGTAAGGTAAGTGGTTCTAACAACACAAGCCAAACCGCGTAGCGGAGGAGATCAACATGAAAC
>NZ_CAJXPA010000200.1 GCF_913058035.1 uncultured Paraglaciecola sp.
GTATTAACAAGCTCCTAAAAAATCTAAATATATTAAACTACCTGAGAATGACCATGAAAATTTGAACGTCGAAAATCCCATTTAGAAGCCTATAGAGAAAACTTTTTAACAAACCAGTAGCATAGCTGTGCACAGGTTCGGAGTCTGACCTGAGGATTTTCAGAGTGCTTGATTTTACTGTTTAATTTAAACGTTATTCCTGAGATTGGTTAACACTTACTGAGAACAATTTATAACAAATTGAACTTATATTGTTACTGTCCCTCTGAATATACAGTTTTTGTGTGTTCTCATTTTCAGCCTGATTTTTATCAGGCTTTTTTTTGCCTAGTATACGTATTAATACGTAACTTCTGAATTAGGATTGGAGTCAAGATAATTCGATGTAACTCGTGAGTGGGTTTTCGTTTCACATTGGCATGTGGGCGCAATTGGGCCGTACCTTACGTCCAACGTGGGTGTCCATGCAACTGTTCATGATTATTGAGAATACGTCCTCAACACATCTCATTTGATAAGAAGTCGAGCGTATTCAGCTGTTTTTTCAAACTTGCGAGCGGCTTGCTGTAAGCGATTAACTATTGTTATATCTGTTGCTTTGTTAATTGCAATATAGCCGCTGCGTTCGTTTTCTGGAGCTATTTTTTTAAAGTTAATAGCAACATCTGAACTTCCTCGCTCATTTAAGATATTTTGCACATTATCAGGATCGTCATATACTAAGTCGACTCGACCATTTTCTAATAAATTAACCATTAGTTCGTCATCAGAGACGGAATATAGGTTCTCTTGTTCTGAAAAGCCATGTGAGGTTAACTCTTTGTAACCTGCAGAGCCTAAAACTACAGCGATCAATTTTTGCTTCGCTTGCTGGATATTATCTACATAATTTTCTGGCTTGTTTGTTAAAGAGATAAATACTCTCGATAAATCACTTACCTTTATAAGCCAATGAAAGTTTTCATCCCGTTCAGGCGTTTTTATCATACTTAAAATCAATGTATTAGGATTATTACTCGCGGTAGAAAAAGCACGTATCCATGGCATAAACTCAACTTTAGCATCGAGTTGCGCTTCTTTTAAAATGGCTTGAAGGATCTCAATCGAAGGACCTTTACTCTCACCGTTTTCATAATATTGTAGTAGGCGATTATCATTGGCTACTGCCAGTAAATTAGTCTCTACACTTTTCTTTGCAAATGCGCACAGAGGGGTGCTAACACATAAAAAGAACACTAATGAGTTTATTGTAAAATGCATAATACCCCGTTTTTTGAATGCACCGTATTTGAATGCGCCGTAGAGTAGTCGTTTCCTCGGTTCTTATCAATGATACGACAAGCAAACTTCGCTGAAAGGTAAAAGTAATTATAAAGCCATCCATGTTAAGAAAAACTTGAAATGAATTTCATAAAAACAATGAGGTATTTACCGATAATTAACAATACATGTTCGTTTAGAACTGCGAGTTCAGAGCGTTTGATTTTGCTGCTTAACTCTAATGCTCTGTCTGCATTGAGAAACGCGATTGGAAAATAATTAACAACAAATTGAACTTATGTTGTTACTCACCCTCTGAATATGTAGTTTTTATGTGTGTTCTCTTTTTAAGCCTGATTTTTATCAGGCTTTTTTTTGGCCATTTTTTGCCTTTAATTACTCGTTTGTAATCGTTCTACATCATAGATATTTTCCAATACAACAGCTCTTTGATTCGTTAGACTGCCGCGCTTCAAACACAACCAGAGATAATATGCGTCTACTAAAAACTGCCATTCATCCTGATGCAAATCCCAACAGTTCATTTATATTTAGTCGTCAAGCAGCTCGCGCCATTGTGTTAAACGGTGAGAATATTTTGATGCTTTATACCGAACGCTACCACGATTACACTTTACCCGGTGGCGGCATTAATGAGGGGGAAGATATTATCAAAGGGCTCATGCGAGAACTCACAGAAGAAACTGGTGCTAAAGGAATAGCTGATATTGTACCTTTTGGGCGTTATGAAGAGTTTCGTCCCTGGTATAAAAATGACCTTGATACCATGCACATGAATTCATTTTGCTTTACTTGCAGCGTCGATGAAGAATTAGGTGAAACACAACTTGAAAAGTATGAGGCACACAACGGCATGCGACCAGTATGGTTGAATATTCATGACGCATTTGCCCATAATGAAAATACTATGAAAAATAGCGACAAAAAAGGTTTATCAATTGAACGGGAATCGTTTCTACTTAAACTCATCATTGATGAGTTAATTTGAAAAGCTATCAAGCAGTCTTCTTAATATAAGCGTAAATTCAAGATTGTGTATCAAAGGACTAAATTTGAAATATCAACCAAATAATTTATAGGAATATTAAATGTCGAAGACTAGTCTAAAACAAGTTTTTTTGGGCTTTTGAAACCAAACGTATTTTCTTTCGTGAATTCTGCTGATCCTGTACCTAAAATATTTTCGTTCATATTTTTAGCAATGTCTTAGTCATCCCTTCGAGGTATTTATTGTTTTTTGGATATGCATCCTTTAGATGTTCTATTTCTGACCATTATTTTGAATAGCATTCAAAGCTTGAAGTAATTGAGGATTTTTGGGTTGGATTGATTTGTGTCTCTTTTATCTGGTACGCACTTTGAAAGGTATTATGAACTTTGGCAATTTAATTTTCGAAACAACCAAATAACGAAAATTATTTCAAACAGAAATTTTACTTCATACTTGTTGTTTTTATCAAAAATAAAGTCGCACAGCAAACTTTAGTCACGCTGAGAAAAAGATCTTTACCAGCTGAGTTGGATGATGTTAGATAAAGTGCATGTTCTTCATTAATTTAGATAAAAACACACTAAGAGCTCTAACAATCAACAACTTTCATATACTTAAATCCCATGATTAAGCTAATGATTTCAACAAAAATAACTGATAAACTGCGTCTCCATTTTTAGGCAAAAAAATTCATTTACTTTATGATTCAACAACCTCAAACCACAGAACAAACACAAGACAACAGCCAAGTTAAAGTAGTGGTAGGTATGTCCGGTGGTGTTGATTCTTCGGTTTCTGCATATCTACTCAAAGAACAAGGCTATCAAGTTGAAGGTTTGTTTATGAAAAATTGGGAAGAAGACGACAATGATGAGTATTGTGCCGCTGCTGAAGATTTAAAAGATGCCCAAGCCGTATCAGATAAGTTAGGGATAACACTACATACTATTAACTTTGCTGCTGAGTATTGGGACAACGTGTTTGAATATTTTTTAGCAGAGTACAAAGCAGGTCGAACGCCTAATCCAGACATTATGTGCAATAAAGAAATCAAATTTAAAGCATTTCTCGAATTTGCAGCACAAGAATTAAATGCAGATTATATTGCTACAGGTCATTATGTGCAGCGCTCAAATGAAACTGGAAATTGGCAAATGTTGCGTGGTTTGGATGACAACAAAGATCAAAGCTATTTTCTATACACTTTGGGCGAACAGCACATCGCTCAAACACTTTTTCCTATTGGTCATTTAGAAAAACCACGGGTGCGTGAAATAGCATTGGAACAAAATTTAGTTACCCACGATAAAAAAGATAGTACAGGTATTTGTTTCATCGGCGAGCGAAAATTCAAAGACTTCTTAGCCCAATATTTACCTGCACAGCCCGGTGATATTGAAACTGCTGAAGGTAAAATAATTGGCAAACACGATGGTTTGATGTACCACACCTTAGGCCAACGTAAAGGTCTGTTAATTGGTGGTATGAAAGAGTATGGCGAAGAACCTTGGTTCGTCGTGGAAAAAGATATCGAACGTAATATGCTGATTGTAGGCCAAGGTGCGAATCACCCTCGCCTTTATTCAACCGGATTGTTAGCGAACCAATTGCATTGGGTTGATCGTAAAGGCCCACAACGACCGATTAGATGTTCAGTAAAAACCCGCTACCGCCAACAAGATATTTCATGCCAAATAATGCCCAATACTGACGGCAGTCTATTAGTTGAATTCGATGAACCACAAAAAGCTGTTACCCCAGGTCAATCTGCTGTTTTTTACCAAAACGAGATTTGTTTGGGTGGTGGCATAATAGAGAATTATATCCGTTAATGAGTACTAATAATAACCGATTTTATGAAAGTAACATTGCATTAGCCGGCCTGTGTCAAGCAGCTGCGTTAGTGAAAAAAATCGCTCGTGGCAGTGAATTCGATAACCAAACTTTAATGACATCGTTAAATAGTATCACCATTACTAATTCAGAAAATACTGAACAGGTGTTTGGCGATACTAACCAATTAACGTTGGGTTACCAAACCTTGATTGCTCAACTTAGCGGTCAATCAACTAACAAAGATGTGGAAATTACTCGCTATATTGCGAATTTGTTGTCTATCGAACGCAAATTAAGTACCAGTAAAAAATCTATGGCCGCTTTAGGCGAACGTATATCTAATGTTCAACGACAACAGCTTCATTTGGATCTCACTAACAATCAAGAGCTGAGTAACTTAGCCAGTATTTATACTGATGTAGTGAGTCCTGTTGCTAGAAAAATCCAAGTGGCAGGAGACCCTGAAATGTTGAAGCTTCCTGATAACCAACATCGAGTGCGTGCTTTATTGCTGGCAGGCGTTCGAGCAGCTGTCTTATGGCGTCAACTTGGTGGTAAACGCAGACACATACTATTCAGTCGGCAACAAATTATAGATAGCGCAGAACACACGTTAAAAAATATCAGCACGCCAAATTAGGAGTATTTCATGAACTTATCGGTACTATCTGCACTCACAGCGGTTTCCCCAGTAGACGGTCGTTATGGAACTAAAACAGTTGAGTTAAGACACATTTTCAGTGAATTTGGATTACTGAGATACCGTGTAATTGTAGAAATTCGTTGGTTACAAAAATTAGCCGCCACCACAGACATTCAAGAAGTTCCAGTATTGAGCTCACAAGCTAATTCATTTCTGGATGGCATTGTAAATGAATTTTCTGAAGCCGACGCGCAACGTATTAAAGATATCGAGCGCACCACTAATCACGATGTAAAGGCCGTAGAATACTTCTTGAAAGAAAAAGTATCCGATATACCTGAGCTTCAAGCAGTAAATGAATTTATTCATTTTGCGTGCACCTCAGAAGACATCAATAACTTATCTCACGGATTAATGTTAACTGAAGCCAGAAATGAAGTGATTTTACCTTATTGCGATAAGCTTCTTTCAGAACTTAAACGTTTAGCTATAGAATTAAAATCAGTTCCTATGATGGCGCGTACACACGGACAACCCGCCTCTCCCACTACTATGGGTAAGGAAATGGCCAATGTCATGATCCGTCTGCAGCGCCAGCGCAAACAGATTGCAGAAGTTCATATATTAGGCAAAATAAATGGCGCTGTAGGTAACTATAACGCACACCTTAGTGCTTATCCTGATCTTGATTGGCACACATTTGCAGAAGAATTTGTGACTGGCCTAGGTATTACTTTTAACGCCTTTACCACCCAAATTGAACCACATGATTATATTGCAGAGTTGTTTGATGCGGTTGCTCGATTCAATACCATTTTGCTAGATTTTAATAGGGATGTATGGGGTTATATAGCTCTTGGTCACTTTAAACAAAAAACTATTGCTGGCGAAATAGGTTCGTCAACCATGCCTCATAAAGTTAATCCCATCGATTTTGAGAACTCAGAGGGTAATTTGGGTTTAGCTAACGCCATGTTTGGTCATCTGGCCAGTAAGTTGCCTGTTTCTAGATGGCAACGAGATTTAACTGACTCAACCGTACTTAGAAATTTAGGTGTTGGCGTAGGTTATTCAATTATTGCTTATCAATCTTCTTTAAAAGGGATCAGTAAGCTGCAAGTGAATGAACAGAGTTTACGCAATGAATTGGACAACAATTGGGAATTGTTAGCAGAGCCTGTACAAACAGTTATGCGTCGTTATGGGATTGAAAAGCCTTACGAAAAGCTCAAAGAGTTAACTCGTGGTAAGAAAATTAATCAGCAAATTATGGCTAACTTCATCGATACCCTAGCAATACCTGATAACGCCAAAGTACAACTCAAAGCACTTTCCCCGGCTAATTACATTGGTCGAGCTATAGAGTTTGTTGAGCAGTTAGAAAGTTAAAAGCCGATACTCAACTTATATTAGCCTAATCCATATCCGAAAATTGTCGGAGTGAACTACACTTGATTTTCACTCTGATTTTTAAAAGGATTTAAAAATGATCAATGCTACTTTCAAAGCATGGGTCAATTCTGGGATAAGCTCGCAATCAGCAGAAAACATCAACCCTATCCGTTTAACCAATATTATTGCAATCTTCATCTGCTACCTTTTTTTATTGCAACTACCCACGGCCATTTACTTTTGGAACGGAACAGGACGGTATGAGGCGTATTTAAAAGTCTTGACTGTTATGTTGCTAAGCTTTGTACCGCTTATCAATACATTAAAAGCTCATGAGCTAGCAAGAACCCTATTAGTTTTAGCCTACGTAACAAACATATTGATTTCTTGTCTAATTTGGAAAACCAACCTCAATATCCAATACTTTTTTTTATTAGCCGTTTTTGTTTGTCCTTTCCTTTTTAATAAAAAAGAACGTTTATTGGTTATAACACTCTTAATCGGACTGTGTTTTTTGTTTATATCACTAGAGGTATGGTTTTACCTTTCTGCAGTTCGTTCAGCCACCTCGCTTGAGCAAAATGTTTTTAAACTACTATATACCTGCTTATTTGCGCTTTCCTGTTTATTATGTAGCTTTTATTTATGGAAAATTGTTGACCGCAGTTGGCAAAAATTAGCAGTAGAGAAAAATCATTCAGAACAATTACTTTTAAACATTTTACCTTTGAGCATCGCGCAACGGTTAAAACATTCACCAAAGTTAATTGCTGACTATTTTGAACAAGCCAGTATATTATTTGCTGACATCCAAAACTTTACTCCCTTATGTAAAAAACTTTCACCTCAGCAACTTGTTGGAT
>NZ_CAJXPA010000201.1 GCF_913058035.1 uncultured Paraglaciecola sp.
CCCTAAAGCAAAAATGCCAACTTAAAATTGGGTATTTATACTCATAAAAAATAAAGAGTTGTCACTTAACTTTACCTGATCCTACTTTTAGATCCAGATAGAAAAGAGGAGCAGGTTGCTTTATGATAGCGAGTTGATTTTTAGGATTGATAAAGGTCCATGGAGCTATAGCTATCTGGTGATTCCTAGGGGATAAAGTATATCATATGCATGATGTAAGGAGTTGTGTTTAATACAACACCATAGACAAGTAAGAAGAAGGAATGAGTGAAAAAGGAAAAAAAAATAAAATATGAAATATGAAATAGTTTATACGCTAGATGTATTTAGATTATCTGCCCGACAGGTGAGATGAAGTTATTCTTAGTTGTTTCAAGCATTTCTGTCGTTCCCTTAAAATGCTTTACGGGGTGGAGTACAGGAATGTATTTCATAAAATACTGCTCCAGATTAAATCAAAATATCAGCTTCGGTTAAAAAAAATTAACGTGTTTATCTTGTTAATAAATATGTGACTTGTTGGTAAGTTTAAAATAAGTGTTGCCGGAATATTTAACTCGCTGATCGGATAATATCAGCGAGGGCGCTAATTTTTGTATAACAATTTGAACCTTACACTCATGTTTTAACATCTTTACGTTGAGGTAATATTATTAGACAATGATTTTTTTATTAGGAGTATTAGCTTATGGAATTTAGTCGATTGAAGAAGTTTAGTTCGTTTTTAATATTAACCGCAATGGTCACAGGGTTCAGCGGGTGTGCTACCGAAACCTATCAAAAAGTTGCAATTACCCCAGTTGAAACCAACAAATCAGTATATACCGGTGTTAAATCTACACTTGTGTTAGGTAATTTTAACAATCGTTCAAACTACATGCAGGGTTTATTTTCATCCAATGTAGATAGACTGGGCAATCAAGGTAAAACCATATTAAAGACACATCTGCAACAAACTAACCGTTTTAAGGTGGTCGACAGAGAAAATTTGGGCAACTTGCAACAAGAAGCAGCACTTTTAGGCATCAAACAAGAAATTAAAGGAGCTCGTTACGTAATCAGTGGCGGCGTGACTGAGTTTGGTCGTAAAGTGATCGGCGACAAGCAGTTATTTGGTATTTTAGGTTCGGGGAAAAGTCAAATCGCCTATGCGAAGGTATCTTTAACAATCATTGATGTTGTGACTTCTGAGATTATTTACACAACTCAAGGTGCAGGTGAATTTCAACTCAATGAACGACAAGTTGTCGGTTTTGGCTCAAAAGCTGGATACGATGCCACTCTTAATGGCAAGGTTTTAGATTTTGCGATTAAGGAAAGCGTTAATAATATGACACGTGATCTAGAAAACAATACTTTGCAGTTTGATTTGTAATCAGAGATGAAAATGGAAAATAAAATAGTAATAATATGTGCAACAGTACTTATGCTCGCGGGCTGTGCATCGACTGAAACCCAGTATTATTGGGGTGGGTATGAAGAATTGGTTTATAAAACTCACCATACCCCAGCTGAGGTTCCACCGAGTGTACAAATTGAGAAACTACGAGCAGATATTGATATGGCTGAAGCATCAGGAAAACCGGTCCCTCCTGGGATTTATGCTCATCTAGGTCTCATGTATGCGGCCGATGGTAAAAAAGAACTTGCATTACAGTCTCTGATTAAAGAAAAAGAATTATTTCCAGAATCAACGGTTTTTATTGATGGCATAATTCAACGATCGATTACAAATAGTTAAGGAAGAAAAAGTGAATATTCATACTTTTAAAGTTGTGATTGCCTCAATTGTATTTTTATCAGGCTGTGTCACAGTTGAACCTTATAACTACGGTCCTTTAAAGCAAGCTGCACCTCGCTCTATTTTGGTGTTGCCACCAATGAACAGATCTGTCGAAGTCAGTGCACCCTATACTTACTTATCGACTGTAACTAGGCCTCTTGCCGAAAAAGGTTATTATGTGTTTCCCGTTTCAGTTGTGGATACTTTCTTAAAAGAAAACGGTTTGCCAACTCCTGCGGAAATGAACGGTATTGCATTAGATAAGATCGATGAAATTATCGGCGCAGATGCCGTCCTGTATGTAGATATTCAGGATTGGGGACAAAAATTTCAAGTACTGTCATCTGTTACAGTGGTGCGAGGTAACGTAAGACTCGTTTCAGTTAGAACTGGCGAACTGTTATGGGAGGCACCTATTAACGCGCAGTATAATCCAAATAACAATAGTGGTGGTGGTGGTCTATTAGGTGCTTTAGTGGTGGCAGTAGTGTCGCAAATTGCCGGTGAAATCACAGATAACACGCCACAGGTTGCGCGTATGGCTAACAATGTGGCTTTTAATTCTGCTAAAAGAGGTTTACTCAACGGACCTTATAAGATTGAAAAGAGCAGTAATCAATAGTTATCAAGTTAAAGGTGGTAATACATCCTTAATGACGACTTACCGTCACCTAAATAATTAAGTACGTTTTTTTAAATGTTATGCCGGTTAGAGTTGATTTTGTTCTAACCGGCAATATTATTTTTGCAAAACCCGCCTTACTGACTAAGAAATTATTATCTGTTTCCTGTTAATTAAATAATGTCATTATTCGATAAATTCGTATTTCATTGAGCTTAAAAAACGAGTGAATTTTGAGATTCTGACTAGTCTGTAGTTAACGGAGCATTCAATTTGCAGACTATATAAAAGATTTTGCAATTTCGAAACCTAGTCCTTGATGACATAGCAAGGCATACACAATAATCAGATAAAATTCCCCGTCCTCTGAACATGCTTCTGCTTAATTCTAAAGTAATCAAAACTATTCGAAATATATTTTCTTGTTCCGCTCGTTTTATCAATTAGATCGACGGTAAATCAAAAAAATGTTCTTTTTATACGCAATGAATACGTGGTTTATCGATAGAAACTCAAGGTTCTGTTGTAATACTTTCATAAGCTATTAATGGCAAGTTAATATGTCATTCACGATATATGTAACCAGAATTTAAAGGCGTTACGTTGCTGATTACTAGTAACAATGAAGAGTTTTTGATCGTGTTCCAGATAATCAATTGTCAATATAAAATGGATTAAAAATAACGTAATTCTGTGGTTGTTAATTAATCATTATGCAAAGAGAGGTAAAACACTAAGCATTCATTAATTGATTTTTAGACCAAAACTTGACTGTAAATTATTTTTGACCTAAGGTTCTTTTAATTCAGAAAAAACAGAAAATAAAGAAAATAAAGAAAATAGAAAAACGAGAAAGAATAAAAAGAAAAATTTAAACAAAAGGATAGTTCAAATAACTATTTAAAATACAAAGCACTTTACATTTAAACGAGTGGCTAATCTGTTGAACGTGACAACGCAAAAAATACAACGCTGATTCTGGTTTGAATCATAAACATTAAAGACTTGGAAACAGCTTTGGGAACTGACGTTTTTATCTGGACAAAATTAAACGTCTCAAATCTCAATTTAATATGGAGGCTAAAAATTCTGTCAGACACACATTAATAAACGTTATATAAATAGAATATGTGTCCGCCATCATTATGACAATCAAAATAACTATTGAAGGCTGGAGTTTACCTATCCTTTTGGTAACAGTAATAAATGGTTTTAAGGGGTAATACAAATGGGCGTATGGTAACTAAATATTAAAATTGAAATGTCAAATGCTTATGTTATTTATCTATCTAAAATGCGTTCTCAGATGAAAACATATAATGGCATGGTCGTTATGGTTGTCTCAGCTTTATAGAAAATTGAATTGATCACAAAGGGTGACTGTCTGGATGAGTAACTCTTAACAGCAAGCCTGTTTCTTTTGATGAAAATAAAAAAATTAAATCAATATGGAGAAAAAAATAGCGCAAATTTAAGTTCTGTAAGTTGAAAGTAACATTGATGACTGAGAGGGTATTATGAAACTAAATAAAGCAATTTTTATGGTGATTGTTCTTCTATCATTTGGGCAGTCGGTTAATGCTAGTCCAGAAATAGAAACATTAATGGATATGTTACTCAAAAATGGCATGATCACTGATGCGCAGTACGTTATTTTAAAAGCACAGCTGAATAGAAGTCTGATGCAAAATAATAATGAAAAATTAACCTTACAAACACAAATTGCTGAAGTCACTAGGCCTGCAGCTGTTGAAGTATCAGTAAAAGGGCAGGTTATAGTTAAAAAACACGATGGTGCTTTTACAACAAAATTTGGTGCACGCGTTATGGCTGATGCTGCAGTGTATAATAATGACGATAACACCATTGGCGATGGGACTAAAATTCGTCGTGCCCGCATGTCATTGCAAGGAAAGATGTATCACGATTGGGGTTATAAGCTTGAATATGACTTTGCGACTGGTCATAACAAAGGTATCGCGGATGCATTTGTCGAATATCAGGGCTTTGATGATGTGTCATTCAGAGTCGGTAATATGAAAGATCCGTTTAGTTTACAATTTCAAATGAATGCCAACTATAACTTATTCATGGAACGATCACTGACTAATGGCCTTAATACTGGTAGACACATAGGCGCAATGGCATATACCCAGAGAAAAAATTGGACTGCATCTGCAGGCCTTTTTGGAGAATCCGTACAAAGTGAAGGTGGTGCTAACGACGAAGGTTTTGGATTTGGAAGTCGTATTACATATACCCCCATTAATAACGAAAATCTCATGCTACATCTGGGCTTATCAACGAACTATCGTGATGCAGGCGATGCGGCCACATTACGTTTTAAACAACAGCCCGAAAGTAACGTTTCTGGTATTAATATTGTTGATACTGGAGGGTTAAAAAATGTAGATTCTCATGCTAAATATGGTTTAGAGATAGCAATGGTATCGGGACCACTATCCGTTCAGTCAGAATATGTCGCTGCATCGGTGACTCGCAACATTCAACCAAACTTAGATTTTGACAGCTGGTACCTTCAAGTAGGTTATTTATTGACCGGTGAATCACGTCAATATAAACAAGGGAAATTTGGGAAAATAACGCCTAATTCTAACATGGGTAACGGAGGGGGTGGTGCTTGGGAACTAGGTATTCGTTACAGCACTATTAATCTTAATGACGAAGATGTTTTTGGAGGTGAGGTAAGTAGTTTTACCCTAGGTGCTAATTGGTTTGCCACCACTACCATAAGATTTTCTGCAAACTACATTCGTGTTTTTGACTTAAATGGTGGGCCAATGGATCCTGTTCAACCTGATATTTTTGAATTTAGAAGTCAATGGGCATTCTAACTGCTTACATTTAAATTTCGTGATAGTGAAAGAGCATGTAGTTTTTTAACATCAGTAAAGTTGACCGACTACTTATCATTGCCCTTAAAATTCAAGCAATGATGGATTAAAAAAATAAAAATTGGAAATATTTGTTATGGATGGAAATATGGGTAAAAAACTCTTTCAAAACGAAAAGAAAGAAAGACTAAAAAACGGCTCTACTACTGATCACAAAACATCTGCATCTGAAATGAGTCTTGATATTTACCGAACTGAAGTGGAACAGATAGCACAAGATTTAACACTTTTTATTGATACAGCTAATGCGCCCATTTTTGGTATTGATACCCAAGGAAACATTAACGCTTGATAATGATAAAATGCGGCAAGTACCTAGAAACTTATTAAGTAATGCTTGTAAATATTCACCTACAAATGAACGCGTTGTTTTGGCTACAAGTGAAAGAGAAAAAGAAAGGGAATATGCAGTTTGGTGTCAGCATCACTGATAAAGGGATAGGTATGACACCTCAACAACTCAGTCATCTTGGAGAGCGGTTTTATCGAGCAGATGACTCGGGTGTAACAGCAGGTTCGGGATTGGGAGTATTACTGGTTAAAGAGACAGTGTCTCTTCATGGAGGAGAGGTCGAGTGTGTTACCGCTGAAGGTAAAGGAATGGTTGTTACTGTATGGTTACCCATGCTTAAACATTAAGCTACCTGTGACCAAGCATCCAAAGGGCAGAAATACTTAAACAATAAAAACAACAGGTATTCACTTTATTATGTTGATAGGTAGAGCAAGTCAATGATGTAGACGATGTTTTACTTCAAGCGTTTATGCAGATGTTGACGTTAGTTTCTGAAATAAAACATAGGCGCAAGTCCTATGAAGTTTATAAATTAAGCATAGCGTTATCCGTTATATTAGCCGAGGAGGCTTTCAATGAAAAATATTATTATCATATTCATTCTATTTGCCTATTCATGTATTGCTCATGCTGAGAATTCCTTAAACTTTGGCATAGTACCTCAGCAGTCAGCGACTAAACTGGCAAAACTATGGGGGCCTATTTTCAACCATCTTGAAATAGAAACAGGTATCAAAATACGCTTTGAAACCGCCCCTAATATTCCTATTTTCGAACAAAGATTAGCCTCAGGTAAATATGACTTGGCATATATGAACCCTTACCACTACGTCGTTTTCAGTAAAGTGCCTGGATATAAAGCTTTGGGAAAGGCAAGTGACAAAAGCATAAAAGGCATTATGGTGGTGCGTAAAGCAAGTAATATACAGAATCTTAATGACTTAAATAATAGTGAGTTAGCATTTCCTGCACCAGCCGCTTTCGCGGCAAGCATACTGACTCGAACAGCACTTACTCAGCATGGTGTTTTATTTACTGCAAAATATGTGTCATCACACGACTCGGTTTATCGAGCAGTTGCCAAAGGTATCTACCCTGCTGGAGGAGGAGTCATTCGGACATTTAATAATAGCTCACCAGAAATACGAAAACAGTTAGAAATAATGTGGACGTCAAAAGGCTACACGCCACA